>DATBMH010000094.1:0-47654 GCA_036554945.1 Gaiellaceae bacterium
CTTCGAGAAGACCTTGTCGAGCGCGATGTCGGCGCCGTCGCGGCGGTTGAGCTTGCGCGCGGTCATGTGGCCGATACAGTCGACGTTCGAGTTCTCCATCGCCGCGATCAACCGCTCCGTCGGGCTCTTGTCGAACGCCGAATGGAGCGACGCGACGACCCAGTCGCACTCGGCGAGGAGCTCGTCAGGGAGGTCGAGCGTGCCGTCGACGCGGATGCTGACCTCGACGCCCCGGAGGATCCGAAACGGCTCGAGCCGGCCGTTCAGCTCGGCGACCTCGCCCCACTGCGCCTCGAGCCGGCCGTCGCGGAGGTAGTGCGCGTGATCCGTGATCGCAGCGTAGGCGTAGCCCCGCCCCTTCGCAGCGGACGCCATCTCCTCGAGCGTGTTCTTGCCGTCGTTCGACCACGTCGAGTGCATGTGCAGGTCGCCGCGCAGGTCCTTGAGCTCGACGAGCTCGGGCAGCTCGCCCTTCCGCGCCGCGGCCAGCTCGCCCGCCCCCTCCCGCAGCTCGGGCGGGATCCACGCGTAGCCGAGCCGCTCGTAGAGCTCCTCCTCCGTCCGCGCGGTGAAGACCTCGCCCGACTCGACGTCCTTGACGCCGTACTCGGAGACCGAGAGGCCGCGCTTGACGGCGTCCTCGCGCAGCTCGACGTTGTGGCGCTTCGAGCCCGTGAAGTGCTGGAGGAGGTTCCCGTAGGCGTCGGGCGGCACGACGCGGAGGTCGAAGACGAGCCCGTCGTGCGAGACGACCGTCGCTTTCGTCTTCCCGTGGGCCTTGATCTCGGCGACCCACTTGAGCTTCGTGAAGTACTCGGTCAGGGCGGCCGGGTCGGAGGCCGTCGCGATGATGTCGAGGTCCTTGACGGTCTCGGTCCGGCGGCGAACCGAGCCGGCCTCGGAGACCTCGTCGCTCGCGGGATGCTCCTTGAGCACCTCGACGACGGCGAGGACGGCCGGCAGCGCCTTGGCGAGGAGCGTGCGCTTCTCCTTCGGCTTCTCGTCGAGCGCGCGGAGGATCCGCTCCTCGGTCTTCGCGCCGAGCCCCGGCAGTGAGCGCAGCTGCTCGGCCTCGGCCGCCTTGCGCAGGTCGTCCATCGTCGTGATCCCGAGCTCCAGCCAGATCCGCCGCGCGGTCTTCGGGCCGAGTGCCGGAAGGCGCAGGAACTCGGCGACGCCGGCCGGGACCTTCGCCTTGCGTTTCGTCAGCGCCTCGATCTCGCCGCTCTCGACGATCTGGACGATCTTCGACTCGATCGTCTTGCCGATCCCGGGCAGGTTCTTCGCCTCGCCCTCGAGCGCGAGCTCGGCGATCGGCCCCGCCGCCGTGCGGATCTGGTCGGCGGCGCGGCGGTAGGCGAGGACCCGGAACTGCTCCTCGCCGTCGAGCTCGAGCAGGTCGGCGAGCAGGTCGAACTGCTCGGCCACCTGCGCGTTCCTGGGCAGCGTCGTCGCCATGACCACGATCATACGAACGTGCTGGTGGTCTGCCTCCCCACGTACGACGAGCGCGAGAACCTCGAGGCGATGGTGTCCGCGCTCGGCGAGGTGCTGCCCGAGGGCGGCCGGATTCTCGTCGTCGACGACAACTCGCCGGACGGGACGGGTGAGATCGCCGACCGGCTCGCCGCCGAGCGGGACGACGTCGACGTGCTGCACCGCAAGCGGAAGGAGGGCCTCGGCCCGGCGTACCTTGCGGGCTTCCGGCGTGCGCTCGAGCTGGGCGCCGAGCTCGTCGCGGAGATGGACTGCGACTTCTCCCACGATCCCGCCGATCTCCCACGGCTCGTCGCCGCCGCGGAGCACGCCGACCTCGTGCTCGGCTCGCGGTACGTCGCCGGGGGCGGCACGCGGAACTGGGGGCTGGTCCGGCGGGCGATCTCGCGCGGCGGCTCGCTGTACGCGCAGATCCTGCTCGGCCTGCGGATCCGCGACCTGACCGGCGGCTTCAAGGTCTACCGGCGTCGCGTCCTCGAGACGATCGACCTCGGCGCGATCCACTCGAAGGGCTACGCGTTCCAGATCGAGACGACGTACCGCACGCTCAAGGCCGGCTTCCGCGTCGTCGAGGTGCCCATCGTCTTCGTCGACCGCGAAGTGGGCGGCTCGAAGATGAGCAAGTCGATCGTCCTCGAGGGGATGTGGAAGGTGCCCGCGCTCCGCCTGAGTAGGCTTCGAACGCGTGCGTGAGATCACAGACGCCAGCTTCGACCAGGACGTCCTGCAGGCCGGACGGCCGGTGGTCGTGGACTTCTGGGCGCCGTGGTGCGGGCCCTGCCACACCCTCGAGCCGGTGCTCGAGCGGCTCGAGGAGCAGGCCGACGGCCGCGTCGAGTTCGCCAAGCTGAACGTCGACCAGAACCCGGTGGCCGCGTCGCGGTACCAGGTCCTCGCGCTGCCCACGGCGATCCTCTTCGCGGACGGGGCGCCGCAGGAAACCGTCGTCGGCGCGCGCTCGCCCTCGCACTACGAGCGCGCCTGGGCTACGTGGCTGGCTGCGTCGCCGACTCCGTGACCGTCTGCGCGCGCTCGGCGCGGCTCGGCGCGCCCTCGGCCCGGCGGTCCGCCCGGGCCCGCGGGTCGATCAGCCCGTAGACGACGTCGATCACGAAGTTGACCACCACCACGAGCAGCGTCGTGTAGATCGTGATGCCGAGCAGCACCGGGAAGTCGCGCCGGGCGAGGCTCGTGGCAAACAGCCGGCCCAGGCCCGGGAGGCCGTACGCAGTCTCGACGAAGAGGGTCGCGCTGAGCGAAAGCGCGATGTCCATCCCCAGCATCGTGACGACCGGGAGCATCGCGTTCCGGAGGACGTGCGACCGGATCACGAGCCACTCGGGCGCGCCCTTCGCCCGCGCGGTCCGGACGTAGTCCTCGTGGAGCGTCTCCAGCGTGCTCGCGCGGATCATCCGCGTGTAGATCGCGGCGTACATCAGCGCGAACGTGAACCAGGGCAGGAGCAGGTGGTAGGCCCACTGCGCCGGCCCGCCGCAGTTGGACGCAGGGCTGAACACCTCGCAGTAGCCGCCCGTCGGCGTCCACCCGAGCCGGGCGCCGAAGACGTACGAGAGCATCAGCCCGAGCCAGAGCGGGTGCGCGGAGACCCCGACCAGGACGAAGACGGTCGTCAGCCGGCTGAGCGCACTCCTCGGCCGCAGGGCCGCGAGCAGCCCGACCGGGATCGCGATCAGCATCCAGAGGATCGCACCGCCGATGACGAGCGAGAGCGTCACGGGCGCGGCCGTCGCGAGGATGTCGTTGACGTCCTGCCCGCGGAGGACCCAGGACTCTCCCAGCGAGCCGTGGGTCACGATCTTCCGGACGAACTCCGCGTACTCCTCGTAGATCGGGCCGTCGATCTGCACCGTGGTGCGGACGTCGACGTCGCCGCCGCCGCGGCCGAGGCTCGCCTGGTCGTCCTCCGATGGGATGACGAAGAAGATGATGAACGTGACGACCGTGACGGCGAGGAACATCACGACCATCCAGGCCGCACGTCGCAAGAGGAAGGAGGCCACGGGGAACCGTTAGCACGGTACGCCGGGGCGGTCTAGGCGGTTTTGAAGTGGTCCCAGCCGGTGAGGGCGTACGGCTTGCCGTCGCGAAGCAGCGCGACTCCCTCGCCCTCCTCACAGCGGCCGACGAGGTGGAAGTCCGCCTCGGGGACCGCCGCGAGGAGCTCGAAGTCCTCGCCGAAGCCGAGGTCGTCGATCGTCGCGCCGGCGGCGAGCGGGACGCGGTCGAGCTCGAGCACGCAGCGGACGCCCGATCGGTGGGAGATGTGCCCGGCGTCCGTAGCGATGCCGTCCGAGATGTCGATCATCGCGTGCGCGGTGCGGGCGAGCTTGCGGCCCTCCTCGATCCGGACGGGAGGGCGCACGTACTGCTGGTGCTTGAAGGCGGCGCCAGCCGCGCCGAGCGGCCCGGTCACCACGAGCAGGTCACCGGGTTGCGCGCCGGCCCGGCCGGGAACACGCTCGGACCGGCCGAGAGCGGTCACCGAGAGCATCAGGCTGTCCGCCCGAGTCGTGTCTCCGCCCAGGACGGGGACGCCCAGCTCCGCGATGCCCTCGTAGAGCTCGATCAAGTCGTCGACGCGCGTCTCGGGCGAGGCGCCGAGCGAGACGACGAGGGCGGAGGGCTGCGCGCCCGAGGCGGCGAGGTCGCTCAGGTTGACGGCCGCAGCTCGGTAGCCGAGGTCGCGGAACGTGATCCAGCCCAGGCCGAAGTGGACACCCTCGATCAGCGCGTCCTGGGTCACGACGAGCCCGTCCACCTGCGCGGCGTCGTGCTCGATCGCCTGCGCGAGGCCACGCCGCTCGAGCTCCGCGAGAAACCCGAACTCGCCGAGCTCAGAAAGCCGCACTGAGCCTCGCAGCGTCTCGGGCGGCCCGGATCACCGCGACGCCTGCGGCTCCGGCCTCGATGCAGGCAGCCGCGTTGGAGGCGTCGATGCCGCCGATCGCCACGACCGGGATCGCCACAGCGTCGGCGATCGCCCGGAGGCCGTCGAGCCCGATCGGCGGGTCCGCGTCCTCCTTGCTGGGCGTCGCCCAGACGGGGCCGGCGCCGATGTACGACGCGCCGCCCTTCGCCGCAGTGACAGCCTCGTCGAGGGTGGACGCGGAGCGGCCGAGCAGGAGCTGTGTCTGGATCGCGAGCTCGACGCCCTCGTCGTCCCGCCCGAGGTGCACTCCGTCGGCGCGGAGCTCGATCGCGGCGTCCACGTCGTCGTTCACGACGAAGGTCGTCCCCGTCTCGTCGCAGAGCTCACGGAACTCGCGGCCGCGCTCGACGAGCTCGTCCGTGGAGACGTCCTTTACGCGCAGCTGGATCACGGTCGCGCCGCCGTCGACCGCCAGGCGGGCGGTCTCGAGGTCGTCGACGATCGCGTGGAGCCTCACTCGCCGACCTTTGCGCGCCCGTCGAGGGTCTCGGGGTCGAGGTTGTAGAGCGCGTCGTAGAGGCCCGCGTGGAAGGTGCCGGGCCCCTTGGCGTCGCGGGCCGCGTCCTCTCCGGCGACGCCGAACGCGACGAGCGCCTCGGCGGCGGCCTCGAGCGGTGCCGACGGCTTCGCCGCCAGGAACGCCCCGGTGACCGCGGTGGACATGCAGCCGGTGCCGCTGACGGCGGCAAGCAGCTCGTGGCCGTTCGAGATCGCGATCACGCGCTCTCCGTCGGAGACGTGGTCGGTCGGGCCGGTGACGGAGACGACGCAGCCGAGCGTGCCGGCCGCGTGGCGGGAAAGGTCGGCGGCGCCGTCCTCCGACCCGATCGACTCGACGCCGCGAATCTCCGCCCGGCGGCCGGCGAGCGTCGCGATCTCCGCCTGGTTGCCGCGCACGACCGCGACGTCCAGCTCGTCGAGAAGGCGCTTCGCGGTATCCGTCCGGTAGCCGGTCGCACCGGCTCCGACCGGGTCGAGCACGATCGGCCCCTGCGCGGCCTTCCCCGCCAGCAGCATCGCGTCGACCCAGTGCTCCGAGAGCGTGCCGATGTTGAGCACGAGCGCGCCGGCGGCGCCGGCCATCGCCTCCACCTCCTGCGGCGCGTGGGCCATGACCGGAAGGGCCCCGAGCGCGAGCGTCGCGTTCGCAGTCTCGTTCATGACCACGTAGTTCGTGATCTGGTGGACGAGCGGCCTACGCGCGCGCAGCTCGCGCAGGGTCGCTCCCGGCGTGATCGCCATCGCGCTCCTTTACGTTGAGGATGTCGACGGGGCCGTCGCCTGCGCCGATCTCGACGAGGCCGTTGCGGACGGCGGAGGCGGCCGCGGCGGCCGCGCCGCGGCTCGCCTCCACAAGGGTCAACCCGCGCGCAAGCAGCGCGGCGAGCGTGGCGGAGTGCGTGCAGCCGGCGCCGTGCGTTGCGGCGATCTCGTACCGCTCGACCGGGATCTCCACGTGCTGCTCCCCGTCGAAGAGGTGGTCGACCGCGTCCTCGCCGTGCCCGCCGGTGACGACGACGGCGGGCGCGCCGGCCTCGACGATCGCCTCCGCGAGCTCGGGACGTGTCCGAGGGACTGTCCCTCGGACGTGGCTCGCGAGGGCCTGTGCTTCGTGCCAATTCGGTGTCACGACCGTCGCGAGAGGGAGAAGCTCCCGCACGAGGGCGTCGACGGCGTCATCCTGGAGGAGCTTCGCGCCGCTGCTTGCGACCATGACCGGGTCCACGACGAGTGGAACGGGGAAGTCGGCGAGGTAGCCGGCGACGGTCCCGATCAGCTCGCGCGAGAACAGCATCCCCGTCTTCGCCGCGTCGACGCCGATGTCGTCGAAGACCGCCTCCAGCTGCGCGCGGACGAACTCGGGCGGCGCCTCGTGCACCGCGGTCACGCCGAGCGTGTTCTGGGCGGTCAGGGCGACGATCGCGCTCATCCCATGGCAGCCCGCGGCCGCGAACGCCTTCAGGTCGGCCTGGATCCCGGCGCCGCCGCCGGAGTCCGACCCCGCAATGGTGAGCACTCGAGGGATGTTCAGTGCGCTCCCTTCGCCGGCATGACCCGGATCAGGTTCGACGGGTGTGTTCTCAGCCGCCCTACACGGCACCCCGGTTGTCGGCCGAGTCTAGCGGCGACGCAGCGTGCTGATCCGGCCCGACGGGTCGACCCTGCGCAGGCCCCCGGTCGGGCCGCTCTGCAGGATGTAGACCGCGCCGCCGGCCACGGGGACCACGTCGAACGGCTCGTCCAGGCGGGCTGCCGTCGCCAGGCCGCCGTCGCCGGTGTTCCCTCGCACCCCGGTCCCGGCGACCAGGGTCTTCGTCCCAGAGGCGTCGACCCGTGAGACACGGAGCCCCTCTCGCTCGGCGAAGTAGAGCGAGCCCTCCGGCCCGAGGGCCAGCCCGACCGGACCGCTGCCGGTCGCGAAGGTCGTGATCACGCGCGTGGCCGAGTCGATGCGACGAACCCGGTTGTTGCCCGTGTCGCCGACGTAGAGCGCGCCGTCCGCGCCGAACACGAGGCCGTGGGGCGCGTCCAGCTCGGCCTGCAGCGCCGGCCCGCCGTCACCGCTTCCACCCCGGATCCCCGTGCCGGCGTGGGGCGTGACGGCGCCTGTTCCCGCGTCGATTCGGAAGATCCGCGCCACGGTCGAGAAGTAGAGGTTTCCCGCCCCGTCGAGCGCCAGCGGGCCGACGTCCTCGCCCGCATCCGCGAGCGTGGTCAGCGCGCCGTCGCTTTCGACCCGGACGACCCGGCTCCCCGATGTCGAATAGAGAGCACCGGACGGCGAGCGAATCACGCCGTACGGCTGGGCGAGACGAGCGACGGTCGTCCCGCGCCCGGTGCTCGGATCGACCCTGACGAGCCGGGCCTGACCACTCTCTGCGACGAGCAGCGACCCTCCCGGCTCGAGGATCGCCTCCGTCGGGTACGCGAGCAGAACCGGGGACCGCACGGGGGCGCGAACGACGACGGAACCGAGCGCGAAGCGCCTGGCGCCGATTCGGGCGCTCAGCGTCCACCGGCCCGACGCGGACAACGAGAGCCGCGCTCGGTAGCGACCTCCCCGCCACCTGCGAGCCCGAGTCGCTACGCGCCGCGGGCCCGACGTCGCCGTCACAGCCACGCTCACCGGTCGGGCGCCCCGCACGACGAGCACCGCCGTCCACGGTTGTCCGGCCACCAGCGCCGGCGGTCGCGAGGCGAGCGAGACCTTCGGTGTCGCCGCGGCGGAGACTGCAGCCAGAAGCAGCGCGGCAACCGCGCAGGCGAGCACCCACCTCTTCATATCCGTTCCTACACCGAGCAGGCCCGGCGAGTTCCCGGCTCGGGACTAGCATCGGTCCATGGCCGTCGAGACCGCGCTCTGGAGCGATCTCCTCGAAGGAGAGGAGGTCGCGTACGTCGGAAACGAGCCGGCCCGCGCACCGCGGTTCGCGCCGCTGCCGGACGGGCTCCACCCGAAGGTGCGCGACGCGCTGACCAGCCGCGGCATCGAGCAGCTCTTCACCCACCAGGCGGACGCGTGGGACGCCGCCGCCCGCGGCGAGCACCTCGTCGTGGCGACAGGTACTGCCTCCGGCAAGACGCTCGCCTTCAACCTGCCGGTGCTCGACGCGCTCGCGCGGGAGCCGAAGAGCCGGGCGCTCTACCTCTACCCGACCAAGGCGCTCGCCCAGGATCAGATCCGCTCGCTCACCGAGCTGAAGCCGCCGGGCGTCAAGCCCGCGATCTACGACGGGGACACGGAGTCGAGCCGCCGGTGGCAGATCCGGAAGTGGTCGAACCTGATCCTGACGAACCCGGACATGCTGCACGTCGGCGTCCTCCCGCACCACGACCGGTGGGGAGACGTCCTCCACAACCTCCGCTACGTGGTCGTCGACGAGGCGCACGTCTACCGCGGCGTCTTCGGCTCGCACGTCGGCAACGTCGTCCGCCGCCTCCGCCGCCTCGCGCGGATCTACGGCGCCGAACCACAGTTCCTGCTCGCCTCGGCGACGATCGCGAACCCGGGCGAGCTCGCCGAGCGGCTCCTCGGGCTCGAGGCGAGGGTGATCGAGCACGACGGCGCGCCGAAGGCCGAGCGGACGATCCTGCTCTGGAACCCGCCGCTGACCGACGAGGAGCTCGGCCTCCGGGCAAGCGCCCTCGGGGAGGCGTCCCGGGTCATGGCGTCGCTCGTCGAGCGTGGCGTGCGCACGCTCTGCTTCGCCAAGAGCCGCAAGTCGGCGGAGCTCGTGCACCGCTTCACGGCCCAGCGACTCGGCGACGCGAGCCGGCTCTCCCCGTACCGCGCCGGCTACACGCCTGCGCAGCGCCGCGAGATCGAGCGGCGGCTCGTCGAGGGCGACCTCCTCGGGGTCAGCGCCACGAACGCCCTCGAGCTCGGGATCGACGTCGGGCTGCTCGACGCCGTCGTCTGCGTCGGCTTCCCCGGAACCGTCGCGTCACTCCGCCAGCAGTGGGGCCGCGCCGGGCGCCGCGGCCACGGGCTCGCCACGCTGATCGCGACCGAGGACGCGCTCGACCAGTTCTTCATGCGCGACCCCGAGGCGCTCCTCGAACGGCGAGTGGAGGCGGCGATCCTCGACCACGCCAACCCGCGCGTCCTCGACGGCCATGTCCGCTCCGCCGCATTCGAGGCGCCGCTCGACGACGGGGACGCCGACACCCTCGGCCCTGAAGCGCTGGAGCGGGCCGCGCAGCTCCCGGAGCTGCGCCGCAAGGGCGACGGCTTCGTCTGGGCCGGCCGCGACTATCCGGCCGGCCGCTTCGGGCTCCGCTCGGCGACGCCGGAATCCTTCACCGTCGTGGACGTCTCGACCGGATCGCTCCTCGGCCTGGTGGAGCGGGAGCGCGCGTACTCGACAGTGCACCACGGCGCCGTCTACCTCCACCTCGGCGAGTCCTATCGCGTCGCCGACCTCCACCTCGAGAACCGGACCGCCCTCGTCGAGCCCTACGCCGGCGACGAGTACACGCAGGCGAAGAAGGACACGACGACGTCGATCGTCGAGCCGCTCCGCACCGACCGCCGGCTCGGGCTCGACCTGTCCTTCGGCCGGGTCTCGGTCACCGAGCAGGTCGTGGCGTACCAGCGCAAGCGGATCGGAGACGGCGAGACGATCGAGACGCTTCCGCTCGACCTCCCGGAGACGACCTTCGACACGGAGGCCGTCTGGTTCGTCCCGGAGCCCTGGATGCTCGAGGGGCTCAGGGACATGCCGCGCCTCCTCGGCAGCCTCCACGCGGCCGAGCACGCGCTCATCGCGCTCCTGCCCCTGTGGGCCATGTGCGACCGGTGGGACATCGGCGGCCTCTCGACCAACCTCCACTTCCAGACCGGCGCGCCGACGATCTTCGTCTACGACGGCCACGCCGGCGGCGTCGGGATCAACGAGCGCGGCTTCGAGGTCTTCGAGGGCTGGACGGCGGACACGGCGCGGCTGCTGGACGGCTGCCCGTGCGACCACGGCTGCCCCTCCTGTGTCCAGTCGCCGAAGTGCGGGAACCTCAACGAGCCGCTGGACAAGGCCGGCGCCCTCCAGCTGCTCGAGCGGATGCTGTCGATCTAGCGCCTCGCCATTCGTCGTTCCTGTGCAAGCGACGAAAGGAGGAGGCGGTGAAGCGCCTTCCGAGAAACCAGGTGGAGCGCGAGACGGCAAAGCGGCGCGCGATCACCGACGAGCTCCGCCACCACGACCCCTTCGGGAGGCCCGAGCTCCTGCTCGTCCATGAGACGATGCTGGCACGGCTCCGGGCAGCCTGACGAAAGGAGACACATGGAGTTTCTGGCGCTGATCCACGCCAGCGAGGACGGCTGGGAGAGCTTGAGCGACGACGAGAAGCAGGCCGTCTACAAGCGGTACATGGACTTCTCCGAGCGGTCCGAAGTCGTCGGCGGCGCCGAGCTGCAGGAGACGACGACCGCGACCACCGTCCGGGTCCGCAACGGCGACACGATGGTCACCGACGGCCCGTACGCCGAGGTGAAGGAGGCGCTCGGCGGCTTCTTCATCCTCGAGGCTCCGTCCATCGACGACGCCTGCCGGCTGGCCGCCGAGATCCCGGCCGCCGAGCACGGCGCGATCGAGGTCCGTCCGGTCTACTCGCGCGCAGAGGAGAGCTGAGATGCGCTACGCACTGATGATCTACAGCGAGCAGGAGTCCTGGTTCGACCTCTCCGAAGAGGAGGCGACGAAGCAGCGGGAGGAGTCGCTGCCCAAGTGGTACGCGTTCTTCGAGGAGCTCGGGCAGGCCGACCCGGACATGAGCGGGAAGGAGCTCGACGACATCCGGACCGCGAAGACCGTCCGGGTCCGCGACGGCGAGCTGCTCGTCACCGACGGGCCCTTCGCCGAGACGAAGGAGCAGATCGGCGGCTTCTTCGACACGAACCTGCCCGACCTCGACACCGCCCTCGCGCTCGCAGCGAGGATCCCGGCGTCCGAGTACGGCTCGATCGAGGTGCGCCCGGTCGTGGAGCGCTCATAGCCGACGTCGCGACCGTCTTCCGGGAGGAGTGGGGACGTGCGGTCTCGATCCTCATCAGCGTCCTCGGCGACTTCGACCTCGCCGAGGACGCTGTGCAGGACGCGTTCGCCACGGCGCTCGAGCGGTGGCCGGCCGACGGTGTCCCGCGCAACCCGGGCGCGTGGATCGTCACCACCGCGCGGAACCGCGCGATCGACCGGATCCGCCGCGACCAGACCCTGGCACGCAAGACGGAGCTGCTCGCCCGCCTCTCGGAGCTGCCGGACGAGGAGGCCGAGGTGAGCACCATCCCCGACGAGCGGCTCGCGCTCGTCTTCACGTGCTGCCACCCGGCGCTCGCGACCGAGGCCCGGGTCGCCCTCACGCTGCGTGAGGTCGGCGGCCTCACGACCGGGGAGATCGGCCGCGCGTTCCTGACCGCCGAGCCGGCGATGGCCCAGCGGCTCGTACGCGCGAAGCGCAAGATCCGGGAGGCCGGGATCCCCTTCCGCGTCCCGCCGGACGAGGTCCTGCCCGACCGGCTCCAGTCGGTGCTGGCCGTCCTCTACCTGGTGTTCAACGAGGGCTACGAGGCGAGCTCCGGCGACGATCTCGTACGGCGGGAGCTGTGCGACGAGGCGATCCGGCTCGCGAAGCTCCTCGCGGTGCTGATGCCCG
Organism: Gaiellaceae bacterium; assembly: GCA_036554945.1. Taxonomy (GTDB): domain Bacteria; phylum Actinomycetota; class Thermoleophilia; order Gaiellales; family Gaiellaceae; genus JACDAN01. The sequence continues at coordinate 11,597 of DATBMH010000094.1, forward strand.
ACGAGGCGGAGGCGCTGGGGCTGCTCGCGCTACTGCTCTTCCAGGACTCGAGGCGGGACGCCCGAACGGGCGCGAACGGCGAGCTGATCATCCTCGACGAGCAGGACCGCTCGCTCTGGGACGCCGACCGGATCGACGAAGCGCGGCGGGTGCTCGACCGCGCCGCGAGCTTCCGGCGCCCCGGCCCGTACCAGCTCCAGGCGGCGATCGCGGCGGTCCATGCGGAGGGCGAGACGGACTGGGCCGCAGTCGTGCGGCTGTACGACCAGCTCGCGCGCATCACGCCGTCGCCGATCGTCGAGCTCAACCGCGCCGTGGCGGTGGCGATGGCGGACGGCGAGGTCCACGGCCTCGCCCTCCTCGATCGGATCGACGGGCTCGACGACTACCACCTCCTGCACGCCGCCCGGGCCGATCTCCTCCGGCGGCTCGACCGGCGGGATGAGGCAGCGGCTTCGTACCGGCGGGCGCTCGAGCTCAGCCCCAACCCGGTCGAGCGGTCGTTCCTCGAGCGCCGCCTCGCCGAGGTGACCTAGGGCGTCCGCCGTCTCAAGGTCGCGGCGCCCAGCACGAGTGCGACCACCGACGCGCCGGCGATGATCCCCGCGTCGCGGGCGACCCGCCAGTCGGTCTCGCCGGCCACGGCGAGCGAGAGGGCCTCGTAGGCCCAGGTCAGCGGCAACACGACCGAGACGGCCTCGAGCACGGGTGCCATCGCCTCACGCGGGACGATCAGGCCGCACAGCAGGATCTGGGGCAGGACGAAGGCCGGCAGGAACTGCACGGCTTGGAACTCGGTCTGCGCGAAGGCGCTGGTGAACAGGCCGAGGGCCATCCCGAGCACGGCGTTCGCGATCGCAAGGGCGACCACGAGCCAGATCGGGCCGTCCACGTCCAGGTCGAGCAGCCCGAACGCAACAGCGGAGGTGAGCGAGGCCTGAACCGCCGCCACGAGTGCGAAGGCGAGTCCGTAGCCGAAGAGGAGGTCGCCCCGGGCAAGGGGCATGGTCATCAGGCGCTCCAGCGTCCCTGTCGTCCGTTCGCGCAGCATCGTGATCGAGGCGACGACGAACATCGAGACGAACGGGAACAGCCCGACGAGCGGCCCGCCGATCCGGTTGAAGGTCTCCTCCTGTCCCGAGAAGACGTAGCGGAACAGGATCAGGAGGAAGGAGGGGACGCCGAAGACGAGCGCGAGCGTGCGCGGGTCCCGACGCAGCTGGCCGAGGACACGGAGCGACGTGGCAGCCGTCGCGCGGAGCGTCATCCGTCCCCCGCCGCCAGCTTCAGGAAGGCCTCGTCGAGGTCCCGCGCGCCCGTCCGCTCGAGGAGCGATCCGGGGGGCTCGTTCGCCACGATCCGTCCCTCCCGCAGCAGGAGCAGGTCGTCGCAGCGCTCCGCCTCGTCCATCACGTGACTCGAGACGAGCAGTGCCCTCCCGCCCTCGGCGAGCTCGTGGAAGAGGCTCCAGAGATCTCGCCGCAGCACCGGGTCGAGCCCGACGGTCGGCTCGTCCAGCACGAGGAGCTCGGGCTCGTTCAACAGCGCGGCTGCGAGGCTGACACGCGACTGCTCCCCGCCCGAGAGCGTCCGGACGACCTGCCCCTCGTGCCCCTGCAGGTCGACGGCGGCAACCGACGCGTCGACCCGCTCGGCCGGCACGCGGAGCAGGGCGGCGAAGTAGCGGAGGTTCTCCCGGACGGTCAGGTCGAGGTAGACGGAGGGCGCCTGGGTGACGTACGCGACGCGAGCGCGAAGCTCGGGGGTTCCGGCCGGCAGGCCGAGCACCTCGACGCTGCCCGACTCGACGATCTGCACGCCCACGATCGCCCGCATCAGCGTCGTCTTGCCGGAGCCACTCGGGCCGAGGAGGCCCGTGACGCGGCCGGCATGGACGTCGAGTGAGAGGCCCGGCAGCACGTTCCGGCCGCCGCGCTCGACGACGAGATCGGCGATCCGGATCGCTGGAGCCCGGTTCACGGTCCGGCAGTATCCTCGCTCCGTGGCGGATCAGGAGGCCCGCGGGGGAACGCTGATCCTCGGTGGTGGGTTCGCCGGGTCCTACGTCGCGCGCTACCTCGGCAAGGACGGCGCGACGATCGTCAGTCCCGAGAACTACATGCTCTTCACGCCGATGCTTCCCGAGGCGGCGTCGGGGACGCTGGAGCCGCGCCACGTGGTCGTGCCGCTGCGGATGATGTGCCCACACGCGGAGCTGCTCCTCGGCGAGGCGCAGGCGCACGACGCCGACCGAAAGCGGGTCCGGGTGCAGGTCGGAGAGCGGATCTTCTGGGTCCACTACTCGAACCTCGTCGTCGCGCTGGGGTCGATCGTGCGGTCGCTGCCGATCCCGGGCCTGGCGGAGCACGCGCTCGGCTTCAAGTCGCTCGCGGACGCCATCCACCTCCGGAACCACGTCCTCGAGCGGCTCGAGTACGCCGCGGCCGACCCGAGCCCGGCGCACAGGCGGCGTGAGCTCACGTTCGTCTTCGTCGGGGCGGGCTACGCCGGCGTCGAGGCGCTCGCCGAGCTCGCCGACCTCGTCCACGACGCGCTCCGCTACTACCCGGAGCTGCGGGCAGTCGAGCAGCACTGGGTGCTCGTCGACGCGGCCCCGAAGATCCTCCCGGAGATCCCGACCCGGCTCGGCGACTACGCCGCCGACCTGCTCGAGAAGCGCGGCGTGGACATCCGCGTCGAGACGACGCTGGAGGAGGTCGAGCCGCACGCGGTCCGGCTCTCCGACGGCGACCGCATCCTCACGAGCACGGTGGTCTGGACGGCGGGGGTCCGCGCGAACCCGGTGCTCCCCGAGCTGGGCCTGCCGGTCGAGGAGCGCGGGCGGGTGCCGGTCGACTCAACGCTGCAGGTGAGCTCGCTGTCCGGCGTCTGGGCCCTGGGCGACTGCGCCGCGGTCCCCAACCTCGCCACCCCGGGCCAGGTCGACCCGCCGACCTCGCAGCACTCGCTCCGCCAGGCCCGGCGGCTCGCGAAGAACCTGCGCGGCCGCGTGCGGCCGTACAAGTACCGCATGCTCGGCGAGGTCGCGACGCTCGGGCGCTACAAGGGGATAGCGAACGTGCCGGGGTTCCGGCTCCGCGGCTTCCTCGGCTGGTGGGTGACCAGGACGTACCACCTGTACCAGCTCCCGCTGTTCTCCCGGAAGCTGCGGGTCGTGACTGACTGGACGGTCGCGCTGTTCTTCCGCCGTGACATCGCGCAGCTCGGCACCCTCGGACACCCGGATCGGCTCGGCGATGGCTGACGTCCTCGAGCGGATCCAGCGGTTCGAGCGCGAGGTCGAGATGGTCGGCTCGACGGAGGTCGAGTCGCCGTTCGGCGTTGGGATCCTGGAGCCGTCGCTGCCGTTGCGCCACGACTCGAACTACCTGCTCGTCGAGCGGCTCCCGCTCGGGACGGATGCGGCCGACCTGGCCGCCGAGGCGGACCGGATCCTCGGCGGAGCCGGCCTGAAGCACCGCGCCGTCCTCACGTTCGACGCGGACCTCGGCACGAAGCTCGAGCCGCAGTTCCGCGAGCTCGGCTGGAACATCCGTCGCCACATCTGGATGGCCCAGCTTCGCGAGCCGGCGAGAAGCCCCGACCTCGCGATCGTGCAGGAGGTCTCCGAGGCCGACCTCCGCAAGGGACGCACGGAGGAGATCCTCCGCTACCCCTGGGGCAGCGAGGAGGTCGCGAAGCAGCTGATGCAGGCGAAGACGCTGCTCGGCACGCGTGCGACGACGCGGTTCTTCGGCGTCCCGGCCAACGGCGAGATCGTCAGCTGGGCCGACCTGTACCTCGCGCACGGCGTCGGACAGGTCGAGGACGTCGCCACCAAGGAGGAGCACCGCGGCAAGGGGTACGCCACGGCGGTCGTCCTCCGTGCGGCCGACGAGGCGCGGGCGGCGGGTGCCGACCTGATCTTCCTGGTCGCCGACGAGGACGACTGGCCGAAGGACCTCTACGCAAAGCTCGGCTTCGACACCGTCGGGCGGCTCACGAAGTTCTTCCTGACCGGGTAACGGCGCGCTTCCCAGACCCCCGTACGGGGGACGCCCGAACCTGGTCGAGCCTCCGATCATTCGACCGCATGCGGCGAAGCACGAGCGACAAGCTCGCCCCGCTTCTGGTGGTGGGCGCGGCGCTCGCAGCGTTTCCGACGGCTGCGGGCCACTTCTTCGGAGGCGACACGGTCACCTTCGGCGGCGGCGTGCACTTCTACGGCGTCGGGATGACAGCGCTGGCGGCCGCGGCGGCGGCGATCGCCCTCACGATCATCGGCGCGCGCCGGCGGGACGGCCGGACCGTCCTGATTGCGACGGCGTTCTCGGTCATGGCGGCTCTTCTCTCGCTGCACGGCATCGCCACCCCCTATTTCCTGGTCGGCGACAACGGCGTCGTCTCGTTCACCGGCGGCGCGACGCTGCCGATCGGGGGCGCGATCCTCGCCCTCTCGGCGATCCCGCGCTTCCGGCGCCCCGACGGCGTCGGCTGGCTGCTCGCCCTTCAGGGCGCGCTGCTCGCGCTGATCTCCCTCATGGGCCTCACCGCCTTCGTCGCCCCGTCACTCGTCCCCGACGTCCCCGAGCCGCGCAGCCCGGCGGCGCTCGCGCTGCTCGCGGTCGGTCTCGGCTTCTACGCGCTGCTCGCCTACCGCGCCTTCCGGACCTTCCTCCTGACGCACCGCTACGCCGACCTGCTCGTCGTGGTGGGAATCGCGTGGCTCGCCGCCGCGCTTCCTCCGGCGATGCTGCTGACCTACATGGAGCTCGGCTGGTGGCTCGGCCACGGGTTCGAGCTCGCCGGCATCGTGATGGTCGCCCTGCCCGTCGCCCTCGACCTCAGCCGCTCGGTGCAGTCGAGGCCGCTCGCAGGCGACCTCTCGACGGTCGAGCTCGTCCGCTCGGAGGAGGCGTTCCTCGGCGCGCGCGTCCGCTCGCTCACGGTCTCGCTGGCCGAGAAGGACGAGTACACCGAGGAGCACAGCCGGCGCGTGGCCCTTCGCGCAGTGCAGGTCGGCGAGGAGCTCGGGCTCTCACCGGTGCGCCTCCGCGAGCTGGCGACCGGTGGTCTCGTCCACGACATCGGCAAGCTCTCCGTCCCCAACTCGATCCTCCAGAAGCCCGGCAAGCTGAGCACGGACGAGTTCGCAGTGATCAAGCGCCACCCGGAGATCGGCTGCCGGATGCTCGGCGACCTCGGCTTCTCCGAGTCCGTCGCTCGCCTCGTCCTCGACCACCACGAGCGCCTCGACGGCTCCGGCTACCCGCGTGGCCTGTCGGGCCCGGCGATGTCGCTCGAGGCGCGGATCCTCGCCGTCTGCGACGTCTACGACGCGCTGGTCTCGAACCGCGCGTACCGCTCGGCGTTCTCGCACGACGAGGCGCTGGAGATCCTGCTCTCGGAGGCGGGCACGAAGCTCGACCGCCGCTGTGTCACCACCCTCGTCGGCATCGTCGCCGGCGAGCGCATGCCGGTCGAAGCCGTCGCCGTGTAGCCCAAGTAACACAGTGTTACTTGGCGTTCCCGCGGCTTGAAGAGTGCGGGGCGGAACAAGTAACACAGTGTTACAAGGCTAGGCGCGCCGGCTCCCCCGCACCGCCTTCAGGGCCGCAGTCAGCGACTGCTTTCCCTGCAGGACGGGCGCGAAGAGGTCGCCGTGCTTCGCGAGGCGCTCGCGGACGACGTCCATCGTGAACGCCGTCGGGTCGAGCGACTCGTCGACCTCGTCCCACCGCAGAGGCGTCGAGACCGGCGCCCCCGGCTTCGGCCGCACCGAGTAGACCGACGCGATCGTCTTCCCCTCGCCGTTCTGGTTCGAGTCGATCAGCACGCCGCGGCGCTTGCGCCTCGTCCACTCGGTCGTCACGAGCCCGTAGTACGAACGCGCCAGCGCCGACGCGACGATCTCGGCGAACTCGCGGGTCTCGTCGTACGTGTGCCGGCGCGCGATCGGCACGAGCACGTGGATGCCGTCCGAGCCGCTCGTCTTCGGATAGCCCTCGAGGCCGACGGCGTCCAGCGCCTGCTTGACGAGCAGCGCCACCTGCACCGTCTCCTTGAACCCGACGTCATCCGACGGATCGAGGTCGAAGAGCACGAAGTCCGGGCGCTCCGGCTTGTCGACCCGCGAGTACCAGGTGTTCAGGTCGATGCAGCCCATGTTCACCATCCACAGGAGCGCGAGCTCGTCGTTGACGAGCGGCGCGCGGATCTTCCGCCGCTGCCGCGGCGTCTCCCGCGTCGAGACCGTGATCTCGACGTTCTTGATCCAGTCGGGCATGTGCGACGGCGCGTCCTTCTGGAAGAAGAACTTCCCGTAGGCGCCGTCGGGGTAGCGCTTCATCGTGAACGGCCTGTCCTTCAGGTGCGGGACGACGGCGTCGGCGATCGCCCGGTAGTACGCGAGCAGGTCGCCCTTGGCGATCCCCTCGTCGGGCCAGAAGGGCTTGTCGAGGTTCGAGAGCTTCAGGATGCGCCTCCCCCTCCGGATCTCGCTCTCCATCGGCTCCTCCCGCCGCACCTCCTCCGTCGACTTGTCTTCTCGCAGCCCCTGGTAAGACGGCGCCCGCAGCCGCTTGTCGTGCGTCCACTCGACGAACTCGACCTCCGCGACGAGCTTCGGCTCGACCCAGACGACCGCGTCCCTCCGGACGCGCGGCATCTTCGGGACCTCGGCGAAGGGCGCCCCCTTGCGCTCGAGCGGTCGCAGCTTCCGGAGCAGCTCGTCGATCTCGCTGTCCGTGAACCCGGTGCCGACGTTCCCGGCGTAGACCAGCTCGTCGCCCTCCCAGTAGGCGAGGATCAGCGACCCGAAGCGCCCCGAGCGCCGGCCCTGGCCCTTCGTGTACCCGGCGATCACGAACTCCTGCCGGCCGTGCGTCTTGATCTTCAGCCAGCTGCGGTTGCGCCTGCCCGGCTCGTAGCGCGAGTCCTTCCGCTTGGAGACGATGCCCTCGAAGCCCTGCTCCTGCGCGGCGCGGTAGAGCGCGTCGCCGTCGTCGAACGCCTCGGAGAACTGCACGGACTGGTGACGGCGGTCGAGCAGCTTCCGCAGCCGCTCCCGGCGCTCGGTCAGCGGCAGGCCGACCAGCGACTCGCCGTCGGCCGCCAGCAGGTCGAAGGCGACGTAGACGTACCGCGTCCCGTCCTTGCCCTGCTGCATCGCCGAGAACGTCGCCCGTCCCTGCTCGTCGAGCGCGCAGACCTCGCCGTCGAGCACGCAGTCCGGCGTCTTGACCGCCTTCGAGATCTCCTTGGCGACGGACTCGAACCGCCCCGTCAGGTCGTTGTCGTTGCGGCTGGTGAGCGTCGTCTCCGACTGCTGCACGTCGGCGATCGCCCGGTAGCCGTCCCACTTGACCTCGTGGACCCAGTCGGAGCCCCCGGGCACCGTGTCCGTCAGCGTCGCGAGCATCGGCTTGAACCGGCGCCGGGTCCGGGCCTCGGTCGCGCCCTCTTCGCGCTTGCGCAGGATCAGCCAGTTCTTCGGGTTGCCGTCCAGCTTCGCCGGCACCAGCGTCCAGACCCCGTCGAGCCGCTCGCCGTGGAGCCGGACCGTGAGGCCGCCGTCCTTCTTCTCCTCGACGAGCTCGTAGACGCCGTGGTCCCAGATCTCGACCGAGCCGGCCCCGTACTCGCCCTTGGGGATCTCGCCCTCGAAGGTCGCGTACTCGAGCGGGTGGTCCTCGACGTGCACGGCGAGCGCCCGCTGGCCCGGCTCGAGCGGGATCCCCTTGGGGACCGCCCAGCTCGCGAGCGCGCCGTGTCGCTCGAGTCGAAAGTCGTAGTGGAGCCGACGCGCGTCGTGCCGCTGGACGACGAAGATCGGCTCCTTGCCGCGCTTCTTGCCGCCGAACGGCTCCGGCGTCTTCTTCGGGTCGCGCTTCCGGCGGTAGTCGGCCAGCTGGGCCACGGCCCCTAGCTTGCCTTCTTCGCCGTCCTCTTCGCCTTCCGACCCCGCTTCCTCGTCTGCTCGACCGACTCGCGCAGCGCCGCCATCAGGTCGACGACTTCGCCCCCCTCCGCCTTCTGCGGCTCGGGCAGGTCCCGCCCCTTGGCCTTGTCGCGGATCAGCTGCAGCAGCTCCCGGCGGTACGTGTCGTCGTACTTCTCCGGGTCGAACGTGTCGCTCAGGTTCTCCACGAGCGACTTGGCCATGTCGACCTCGGCCTTCTGCAGCCTCGTCTTGCCGTTCACGGACTCGGGCTGCCGGATCTCGTCGGCGTAGTACATGGTCTCGAGCACCAAGCGGCCGTCGTACGCCCGGAGCGCCGCGAGGTGCTGCTTGTTGCGGATCACGACCTTCGCGATTCCGACCTTCTCGGTCTCGTCGAGCGCGCGAACCAGGAGGCGGTAGGGCTTTTCGGCCTCGTCCTGCGGGAGCAGGTAGTACGCCTTGCGGAAGTAGATCGGGTCGATGTCGGCGAGGTCGACGAAGTCGCAGATGTCGATCGAATGCGTGAGCTCGATGTCGAGGCGGTCGAGGTCCTCGTCCTCGATCTCGACGTACTGGCCCTTCTCGATCTCGAAGCCGCGCACGATCTCGTCGGGCGGCACCGTCTTCCCCGTGTCCTTGCTCACCTTCTCGTAGCCGATCGGGCTCAGGTCCCGCCGGTCGAGGAAGTGGAACCGAAGCTCCTTCGACTCGGTCGCCGAGTACATCCGCACAGGGACGCTCACGAGCCCGAAGGAGATCGCCCCGGTCCAGATCGGTCTCATGTCAGCCGGGGTACCCGGTGGGCGGAGTGTTGAAAACCTGCCGCTTTCTTACTTACGAGTGGTGGCCGGCTCGGTGGACAACCCTGTGGAATCTGTGGACGCTGTGGACGACGAGTAGACGCCGAGCGACCGGAAGCGGTCGCGGCGGCGCCGGCGCAGCTCTTCGCCGGTCAGCGCGGAGAGATCGTCCAGCGAGCTCTGCAGCGCCTCGCCGAGCAGCTTCGCCGCCTCGTCCCAGTTCGTGTGGGCGCCGCCTGCCGGCTCGGGCACGATCGCGTCGATCACCCCGAGCTCGAGCGTGTGGACGGCGTCCGGCTTCAGCGCGGCCGCCGCCTTGACCTTCTCGGCCCCGTCGCGCCAGAGGATCGCCGCGCAGCCTTCCGGCGAGATCACCGAGTACATGGCGTTCTCCTGCATCAGGACCCGGTCCGCGAGCGCGATCGCGATCGCCCCGCCCGAGCCGCCCTCGCCGATGACGCAGGCGACGATGGGAATGGTCAGTCGGCTCATGAGCGCCTGCGAGCGCGCGATCGCGCCACCCTGGCCGTGCTGCTCGGCGGCGACGCCGGGGAACGCCCCCGGGGTGTCCACGAGCGAGACGATCGGGAACCGGTGCCGCTCGGCCAAGTCCATCGTGCGCATCGCCTTCCGGTAACCCTCGGGATACGTCATGCCGTAGTTCCGGCGGAGCCGCTCCTTTGTGTCGCGGCCCTTCTGCTGGCCCAGCAAGGCGACGGTCCGGCCGTTGAAGCGGCCGAGCCCGGCGATCATCGCCGGGTCCTCCGCCCGCGACCGGTCGCCGTGGAGCTCGATGAAGTCGTCGAAGACACGCTCGACGTAGTCGAGCGTGTACGGGCGATCGGCGTGCCGCGCGAGCTCGACGCGCTGCCAGATCTCCTCGTCCGTGGGCTCAGCGGTCTGCTCGAGCTGGCGCTCGAGGCGCGAGAGCTCGCCGGAGATGCTCGCGCCGCGCAGCAGGCCGAGGTTCTTCAGCCGGCCGAGCCGCCCGCGGAGGTGGGCCTCGGTCTCACGCGCCATCGGCGGAGAAGATTCGAAGGACACGGCCGACGTACGGGCGGAGGTCGCGCCGGCCGACGATCGCGTCGAGGTGGCCGAAGCGGACGTTGGACTCGGCGAGCCCGAAGTCCTCGGGGAGCTTCTCGCGCGTGGTCTGCTGGACGACGCGCGGGCCCGTGAAGGCGAGCAGGGAGCCCGGCTCCGCCACGATCACGTCGCCGAGCGAGGCGAAGCTCGCGAGCACGCCCGCGGTGGTCGGATGCGCCATCACGCTGACCATCGCGCCGCCGGCGTCCTTGAGGTCCTCGACCGCGCAGACCGTCTTCGGCAGCTGCATGAGCGAGAGGATCCCCTCCTGCATCCGCGCGCCGCCCGACGACGTCACGCTGACGAGCGGCACCCGGCGCTGGGCGGCGCTCTCGCACGCACGGACGAACTTCTCGCCGACGACGCTGCCCATCGAGCCGCCCATGAACGCGAAGTCCATGACCGCGAGCTCGCAGGGGACGCGCTCGATCGCCGCGGCGCCGATGACCATCGCGTCGCCCTGGCCCGTCGCCTGCTCCGCCTCGACGAGGCGCTCCGTGTACGGACGCATGTCGAAGAAGGACAGTGGATCCTCCGAGCGAAGATCCGCCGCCTCCTCGACGAACGTGCCCTCGTCGGCGAGCTGCCGGATCCGCTCCTTCGCGCGGACGCGGAAATGGTGGTTGCAGTGCGGGCAGACCCAGAGGTTCGCCGCGAGCTCGTCGTCGCGGTAGTGCGAGCCGCAGTCGGGGCAGGTGTTCGGGTGCGGCTTGTCGTTCGACGACTGCTCCGGAAGGTTCCGGTGCTCGATGGAGATGTCGATCCGCTCCGCCACGAGCCGAGTCTAGACGCGTCTCTTGCTAGAGGCCCAGCGCCGAGGTCAGGCGCGTGGCGGGCTCGAGGTTGCGTTCGTCGGGGAGCATGGCGCTGAGACCCGCGCCGAGCACGCGACTTCGGCTGCGGAGATCCACGAGGACCTCCGTCGCCTCGTCGACGGAGAGGCCGCCGGGCTCCGGCATGAACGGCGCGACCTCGTCGTCCGAGAGCGAGTCGAAGTCGACGGCGACGTACGCGCCGGTCGTCCCGTCCAGGGCGTCCCCGAGCGCCTGCGGGCCGACGCCGATCCCGTTGGCCGCGATGAACTCCTCCTCGGGCGGGTCGAGGCTGCGTGCTCCGACGAGCACGACGTCCTCTGCGCCGACCGCGCCGGAGTCGAGCAGCATGCGGAGCGGAGTGGCCCACTCGTTGCCCGTCGGCGAGCTCTCGATCGTGTTGAGGTCGCCGTGCGCGTCGAACCAGACGACTGCGATCCGGTCGTGGCGGGCGGAGAGCGCCTCGACGGCGCCGATGTGCGCGCAGCAGCAGCCGCCGAGCACCAGCGGCCGCTCGGGAAGCTCGAGCGCGAGCGCGAGGCTCTGTTCCGCCAGGGAGTCCTCCGCGATCACCGCCGCCTCGGGATACGGCAGCGGCAGCGAGGCCGCCTCGGCCATCGGCTCGCCGTCGCGGCCCCAGGCGCGCGGAACCCGCACGAGGCCGGCAGCGAACATCCGTCCACACACGTGGCACTCGTAGTCCGGCCCGAGCGCGACCGCGGTGTACGCCCGGCACTCGGGGCACTTGGCGCGTAGCCGGGACAAGTCTCGAAGGCTAGCCGCCGAGCAGCTTCTCGTAGATGTCGCTTCGCCGGAAGACGCGCATGCCGGCGTTCTCGTACAGCCGGACGGCCCCGGTGAGGCTCTCCCCGTCGACGCCGAGGCCCACGCCGTGGAAGCCTCGGCGGTGGAACTCGCCGAAGACGTGCAGCAGGAGCGCACGACCGACGCCGCGGCGGCGCCACGGGCGGCGGACGCCGAGGACGCGGACCCAGCCGAGCCCCTCCTCCGCCTCCCACGGCTTGCAGAGGGCCACCCCGGCGACGTCGCCGGCCTCCTCGGCGACGAACCAGAGCGAGAGGTCGAGATCCTCCTCGAGCATCCAGTGGCTCCACTCCTCGTAGGGCTCCCGGCCGAACTCCCACGTGTCCTCGAAAGTCTCGGTGTACGTGTCGTACGCAGTGCGGACGTCCTCGTCGGCCGCCAAGCGAACCGTCACGCCGTCAGGCCACTCGGGCTCCGGCGGCGGCTCGTCGAAGTCGATCCGCATGCGGAAGGAATGCCGGATCAGCTCGTACCCGGCGCGCTCGAACGCCGCCTTGTCCCGCTCGTCCCTCTCGGGCGCGAACCCGCGGATGACCGTGCCCCTCCGTTCGGCGGCCCGCTGCTCGCCCCAGCCGATGAGCGCATGGCGGACCTCGTCGTCGACCGACGGCGGGACGCGGAGGTCGAGCCAGAACTTCGGCTCGGGGTGCGCGCCGAGGTCGGCGTAGCCGACCAGCTCGCCGGCCGACACGGCCAGCCGCATGTCCTGCTCCGGATCGAGCTCCGGCGCCGTCAGCCACCGGCGGATCGTCGCCTCGGTCTCGTCACGCTCGCCGAAGAGCTCGCCGGAGACGCGATTCACCAGCGCCGCGATCTCCGCGGCCTCGTCCGGCCGGGGCGGCCGTAGCTCGACGCTCATCCGACCAGGTCGTCGAGCGCGTCGGCGAGGCCGCGCAGGTCCGTCAGCTCCCGGTCCGGCGGCGGCACCGGCGCCTCACCGAGCCGGTTGATCCAGACCGTCGGCAGCCCCAGCTCCCGCGCGGGCGCGATGTCGTGAAAGAGGCTCGCGCCGACATGGACGTGGCGTGCCGGGTCGGCGGCGGTCCGTCGGGTGAACTCCTCCCAGTGGCCGAGCGCCGGCTTGTACGAGCCGATCTCGGACGCGACCACCGTCTCGTCGAACGGCACGCCGATCAGCTCCTTCGAGGCGGCGATGTAGTCAGGGTCGGTGTTCGACAGGATCGCGAGGCGCCAGCCCCGGGACCGAGCTTCCTCGAGCGACTCGCGGGTCTCGGGAAACGGCTGCCACGACGGCAGCGACCGGGCGAGGCCGTCCGGCTCGTCCAGCTCCGCGCCCTCCTCCCCGGCCAGCCGCTCCAGCGCTGCCGTCAGGACCTTGCGGTACGTGAGCCGGCCGTCGGCCTCGAGCCCCGGCTCGAGCTCGTGGTACCGCTGAAGGAGCCGGTCTGCCTGGTCCTCGCCGAAGATCCGCGCGAGCTCGCGGCGGATGCCGCCGTCCCAGTCAACGAGCGTGCCGTAGCAGTCGAAGGTCGCCCAGCGCTCCACGGCGGGACACTAGCCCGAGGGGTCAGACCCCGACCCTCGAAGTACGCTCCGCAACGGGCCGCGCGCCACCCTGGGGTCAGACCCCTTGAGTCGCGCGCTGTGAGATCTCGCTAGCCGGAGAACTCGCGGATGACGATGCAGGCGTTGTGGCCGCCGAAGCCGAACGAGTTCGAGACGGCCGTCGTGACCTCACCCTCGCGCGCCTCGTTCGGGATGTAGTCGAGGTCGCACTCGGGGTCCGGGTCGTCGTAGTTGATCGTCGGCGGCAGGGTGTTCCGCTCGACCGCGAGCGTCGTGAAGATCGCCTCCACCGCGCCGGCCGCGCCGAGGCAGTGGCCGGTCGCGCCCTTCGTGGACGACACCGGCGTCTCACGCGCGTTGTCCTCGCCCAGGGCCAGCTTGATCACGCGCGTCTCGCTCGCGTCTCCGAGCGGCGTCGACGTCCCGTGCGCGTTGATGTAGTCGATCTCGTCGGCGTTCACCCCGGCGTCCGCCATCGCCATCCGCATCGCCCGCGCCGGGTTGTCGCCGGTCGGGTCCGGCTCGGTGACATGCCGTGCGTCCGACGAGAGCCCGTAGCCGAGCAGCTCGCCGTAGATCTTCGCCCCGCGCTCCTTCGCATGCTCGAGCTCCTCGAGCACGACGACTCCTGCAGCCTCGCCCATCACGAACCCGTCGCGGCCGGCGTCGAACGGCCGGCTCGCTTCCTCAGGCGCGTCGTTCCGCCGCGACAGCGCGCGCATGGCGCTGAACCCGGCGATGCCGACGCGCGTGATCCCCGCCTCGGTCCCACCCGCGAGCATGGTGTCCGCACGCCCGAGCCGGATCGCGTCGGCCGCCTCGCCGATCGCCATGTTGGACGCAGCGCACGCCGTGCACTGCGAGGACAGCGGCCCGCGGGTCCCCAGGTACATCGAGACCCAGCCGGCGCCCATGTTCGGGATGATCTGCGGGATCGAGAACGGGTTCACGCGGTCCGGCCCGCGCTCGAGCAGCGTGTCGTAGCAGTCCTGGAACGCCTTCAGCCCGCCGATGCCGGTGGCGATCGACGCGCCGATCCGGTCGGCCTCGTTGTCGATGTCGATGCCGGAGTCGTCGCGCGCCTGGAGCGCCGCGACCACGATCATCTGGGCGAAGCGGTCCATGCGCCGGGCCTGCTTCTTCTCGATCCAGTCGGCGGCGTCGAAGTCCTTCAGCTCGCAGGCGAAGTGGACCGGGTACTCGCTGGCGTCGAACTGCGCGATCTCAGCGGCGCCGGACTTCCCGGCCACGAGGTTCTCCCAGGTCGCCTCGACGTTGTTCCCCAGCGGGCTGACCGCGCCGAGGCCGGTGATGACAACCCGTCTGCGTCCGTTCATCGACATGCTCACTACATGCCCAATCCGCCGTCGACCAGCAACACCTCGCCGGTCACGAACGACGCCTCGTCGGAGCAGAGAAACCGGACCGCGCCGGCGACGTCCTCCGGCTCGCCGAAGCGGCCGAGCGGGGTATTCGCGAGCATCGCGTTCTGCAGCTCCTCCGGCAGCTCGGTGGTCAGTCGGGTCGAGATGTACCCCGGCGCCACGACGTTGGCCCGGACCCCGCGGCTGCCGAGCTCGCGGGCGAGCGCCTTCGTGAAGCCGATGATCCCGGCCTTCGAGGCAGAGTAGTTGGTCTGGCCCGGGTTGCCGTGGAGCCCGACGATGCTCGAGACGTTCACGATCGAACCGGCGCGGCGGCGCATCATCCCGCGGGTCGCCGCGCGGCAGGTGTTGAACGTGCCGCGGAGGTTCGTGTCGAGCACCACGTCCCAGTCCTCGTCCGACATGCGTGCCAGCAGGCCGTCCCTTGTGACCCCGGCGTTGTTGACGAGGATGTCGATGTCGCCCGCCTCCTCGACGAGTCGCTGCGCATCCTCCGTCTTCGCGACGTCGGCCTGGACGGCCTTACCTCCGATTTCGGCGGCGACCGCCTCCGCCTCCACGGCCCCCGACCGGTAGCCCAGGACGACCGTCGCGCCCGCACCGGCGAGCTCCGCGGCGATCGCCCTGCCGATGCCGCGCGACCCACCGGTGACGAGGGCCGTGCGGCCCTCCAGCGAGGCGAAACCGGCCAACTAGATCGACTCTTCGGCCTTCTTGAGGCCGGCAACGTTGTTCACGGAGACCGCCTTGACGGTCTTGTCGATCCTCTTCAGTAAACCGGAGAGGACGTTGCCCGGCCCGACCTCGACGAAGGTCTTCACGCCTTCCTTGACGAGCCCCTGGGCCGCCTGGGTGAACTTCACCGGCGCCGTCACCTGGCTGACGAGCAGGCCGGCCATCCGCTGGGCCGGCTCGATCTTCGCCGTGACCGTCGACATGAACGGCGCGGCGGTGTCGTGGAAGCGCACCCGCTCCACCGCCGGCTTCAGCATCTCTGCGGCCTTCTCGACGAGCGGGCTGTGGAACGCACCGGACACCTTGAGCTTCACGGCCCGGCGGGCGCCGAGCTGGGTCGCCTTGTGGATCAGCTTCTCGACGGCGCCCTCCTCGCCGGAGACGACGATCTGGCCCGGGCAGTTGTAGTTCGCCGGCCAGACGCCCTCGATCTCCGCGCAGAG
The DNA here is from genome assembly GCA_036554945.1 of Gaiellaceae bacterium. Lineage (GTDB taxonomy): Bacteria > Actinomycetota > Thermoleophilia > Gaiellales > Gaiellaceae > JACDAN01. Next base: position 27,152 of record DATBMH010000094.1, read on the forward strand.
CTCCTCGACGACCTCGTCGTCGAGGCCGAGGATCGCGGCCATGGTCCCGTCGCTCTCCCGCGCAGCCTCGGCCATCGCGAGCCCGCGCTCGCGCACCAGGCCGATCGCCTCCGCCTCGTCGATCGAGTTCGCAGCGGCGATCGCGGCGAACTCCCCGACGGAGTGGCCGACGACGTAGTCCGGCGCGATCCCGCGCGCCTTCAGCGCGGCGAGCACCGCCAGGCTCGTGGCGACGAGCGCCGGCTGCTGCACCTCGGTCTTCACGAGGTCGTCGATCGGCGACTCGAAGCACAGCTTCTGCAGGTCGAGGCCGGACGCCTCGCTGCCCAGGCGATAGATCTCCATCGCCTCGGGGACGGCCAGCGCGATCTCGCGCCCCATCCCCTCCTCCAGCGACCCCTGCCCGGGGAAGCAAAACGCAACCTTGGTCATCCCGTCCTCCCGTTCGCCGTCCACTCGATCAGGGCGGAGCCCCATGTCAGGCCGGCGCCCATCCCGGTCATGAGCACGAGCGAGCCGGCGTGCAACCGGCCGTCCGCGTTCGCGTCCGCGAGCGCCAGGGGGATCGACCCAGAGGACGTGTTTCCGTATTTGTCCACATTCACGACGACGCGATCCTCGTCGATTCCCAGCTTCTTCGTCGCGTAGTCGATGATTCTCGTGTTCGCCTGGTGCGGGACGTAGACGTCGACGTCGTCGATCGTGCGTCCCACCTCGTCGAGCAGCGCCTCCGCCGACGAGACCATGACCCGGGTGGCGAACTTGAAGACCTCTCGGCCGTTCATCTTCACGAGCTTGTCCGGGTTCTCGAACGTCCGCGACCCGCTGCCGGGCAGCCAGAGGTGCTCGCCGCCGCCGCCGTCCGCGCCGAGCTCGAACCCGAGGAAGCCGCCGTGGTCGACCCGCTCGAGGACGACGGCGCCCGCACCGTCGCCGAAGAGCACGAGCGTCGAGCGGTCGGTCCAGTCGAGGATCTTCGAGAGGACGTCGCCGCCCACCACGAGCGCCTTGTTCGCGAGCCCCGCGGAGACCATCGCATGCGCCTGCGCAAGCGCGTAGACGAAGCCTGTGCAGCCGGCCAGCAGGTCGTAGGCCGCGGCCTTCGGCGCCGGCAGGAGATCGCCGAGGAGCGAGCCCGTGGTCGGGAACATCATGTCCGGTGTGACCGTGGCGACGATGATCAGGTCGAGCTCCTCCGGCTCGATGCCGGCCTGCTCGAGCGCCTGGCGCGCAGCAGGGAGCGCGAGATCGGTCATCGCCTGCTCGGGCGCGGCGATGCGGCGCTCCCGGATCCCCGTGCGCTCGACGATCCACTCGTCGGACGTGTCGACGATCTCGGAGAGCTCGTCGTTCGTCAGCACCCGCTCGGGCGCGTAGGTGCCGAGCCCCGTGATCGACACCGGGGCGCCGTTGGCCTGGCCGATCACTGTTCCACCGCGAAGGTGAGCGTGCCGCGCGCGGCCAGCGCGCCGTCCACGGTCGCCGTCGCCTTGCCACGGCCGATCGGGCCGCGGACGCGCTCCAGCTCGCACGTCAGCTCCAGCTCGTCGCCCGGCTCGACCACGCGCTTGAACCGGACGCCGTCGATCCCCGCGAAGAGCGCCAGCTTCCCGCGGTTCGCCTCCTCGGAGAGAACTGCGACAGCGCCGGCCTGCGCCATCGCCTCGACGATCAGCACGCCCGGCATGATCGGGCGACCGGGGAAGTGCCCGGACAGGTACCACTCGTCCGGCCGCACCTGCTTCCGCGCGACCACCTTCTCCCCCGGCTGGAGCTCGATGACCTCGTCCAGCAGCAGGAACGGGTCGCGGTGAGGCAGGATCGCCTCGATTTCTTGCTTGTTCAGGGAGGCCACGTGCGGGATGAGTCTAGTGATGCGGGGGTACGGCGGGATTCCCTGCTCCCGGAGCACGTGGAGCCGCTCCTGGGCGGGCGTTTCGGACGTCCGTACCGCTACGTCGAGCGGTGCGAGTCGACGCAGCGAGAGCTGCCCGCGGACGCGCCCGAAGGGGCGGTGGTCGCGGCCGGCGAGCAGACCGCGGGCCGCGGCCGGCTGGGCCGCTCGTGGCACGCGGCGCCCGGGACGAGCCTGCTCTTCTCGCTGAACCTCCGGCCTCCCGTCGAGACCGCTCGCCTGCCGGAGCTCTCGGTCGTCGCCGGGCTCGCGAGCGCGGAGGCGATCCGGCGCGTGACCGGGCTCGTGCCCGAGATCAAGCTGCCGAACGACCTCCTGCTCGAGGGCCGCAAGCTGGCGGGGATCCTCGCCGAGGCGCGCGAGGACCGCGTCGTGCTCGGCGTCGGCGTCAACGTCAACGTCGAGCGAGCCGATCTCCCCACGGACGTCGAGCTGGAAGCGACGTCACTGCTCGCGGAGCTCGGCGCGCCGGTCGACCGGGCAGAGCTGCTCGCGGCGATCCTGCTCGAGCTCGAGCGCCGGTACGACGCCTGGGCCTAGCGCAACCGGAGCCGCTTGCCGACGTTCGCCGCCGGATCCTCCCCGAAGGCCACGAGCCGCTTGGACCCCCGACCTACAACCACGGTGAAGACGCCCGCCTTCCGCCGGAAGACGGTGGTCGCCACACCGTCCGCGATGAACGTCACCCGGGCAGGCTCGCTCAGCGAGACCCGGAGCGGACGCTTGTTCACGACCTTCAGCTTCGGCTTGATGCGGTCGACCCGCACCGGTAGCAGCTGCGTCACGGGCCCGGTGGTGTCGGTGACCGTCAGCGTCACCGAGTAGTCGCCGTCGCGGACGCCTCCGGGCCAGGTGAGCGCCTGCGGGCCGGGCTGCACCGTCGAGTCGAACACCGAGACGATCCCGGCCTGGCCACGCCGGATGGACAGCTGGGCGCGCGCGGGCACCGTCAGGTTGAAGGAGGCCGTGAGCGTGTCGGCGCGACCGTCGCCGTTCGGCGAGATCACCGGCGGGACGATCCCGAAGCCGGAAAGCGTCCGGCTGAGGAGGATCGGCGTCGCGGCCAGGAACTCACGGCCGGAGGCGCGCGCGGCGACGGCAATCCGGTAGCGGCCGTCCGGGAAGCTCGCGCCGTTCCAGGTGAACACGTGGCGGCCCGCAGGACGGTTCGCCGTCTGCAGCGTCGTGAGCAGCTGGCCCTGCTCGGTCTGCAGGTCGATCCGCACCGTCGCGGTGCCGCCGAGCTCGTAGGAGATCGAGGTCGTGTCGGTCTGGCCGTCGCCGTTGGGCGTGAACCCGGCCGGCGAGGCCGCGAGGTCCTCGAGCACCGCCGCCCGTCCGACGACGCCGATCGTCCCGGTCGCCGGCCGGACGTTCGTCCCCGCGGCGATCCGCCAGCGGTATCCGGGCGCCGTCGCAAGGCGTGCATCCCACGTCCACTGCACGGTCGGGCCGAACCCGGACCCGGTCGCGACCGTCTTGCCCGTGTTGTCGGTGACCGTGACCGACCAGGCCAGCGCGGTCGACAGACGTGCGGAGAAGCTGACGAACTGGCCGAGCCGGCCCTCGACCTCCGGTGCGTAGAGCTTTGGCAGGCCGAGCCCTGCGGCCGACGAGGCGATCGCCGCGAGATCCTTGTGGACGAGCGCTCCGGGGCAGGAGGTGAAGCCGGTGTCACGGTGGCCGGAGACGGCGCGCAGGAAGAGCGGCACGCCCTTCCGGTACTTCGGGTTTCCTCCGGAGAGCACCGGCACGCTCGACCTCGGATCGATGTGAGCGACGTCGAGCCGCCACGCGAGCAGCCGGATCAGCGCCGAGCGAGCCGCGGCCGTCGGCTTGCGGCGCTCGTAGGTGCCGATCAGCGAGATGCCGACCGAGCTCGTGTTGAAGCCCTGCGCGTGTGCGCCGACCACGTTGCGCTCGACACCGCCGTAGCGGCCCTCGAAGACCTGCCCGAACCGGTCGACGAGGAAGTTGTAGCCGACGTCGTCCCAGCCGTTGCCGCGCACGTGGTACAGGTAGATCCCGCGCACGATCGCGGCCGACTGCGCCGGCGTCCTGGGCTCGGCGCCCGCGGTGTGATGGACGATCGCCGTCGTCAGCGTCCGCGCGATCGTCGGGCTGTCGCGACGGATCGCCTCGTTCGCCCCCCAAGCCTGCCGCGTGATGATCGCCGGGCTGCCCGTCATCTGCAGCGTCCGTCCCATCGGCTCCTCCGGGCTCCAGACGTAGTAGGCCCGCGCCCGCGTGACTCGCCCCCGGACACGCACCTCGAGGCGATCCGAGGCGCCGGTCCAGAGCGGCGAGCCGAGGCGCCAGCCGCGCATCCGGCGCGCCTCGTCCGTCCCGAGGTCCGGCAGCTCCTGCGGCTCGGCCTCGACCTCGCGCCAGCCGCTCCACCCGCCGGTGCCCCGGGTCCGCACGAGCACCCGGCCGGATCCCTTCCAGTGGAGGCCGACCAGGTTGAAGCGCTCGGGCGCCCGAGTCGCGGCCGGGACGCGCTGTCCGGCGACGGGAAGCTCCCGCATCGCGATCGTCGCGTCGCCCCAGGCCGTGGCCGGGAAGGCGAGAGCGAGGAGAGCGACGGCGAGAACCTTCATGGACGACCCCACCCCAGGGTGGCAGCGCGGTCCAGGGCTGACAAGGCCTCTTGATAGCATCTTTACACCGTGAAAAGCCGCTTTCTGCGGGCAGTTTTCACCGCATTGGCGGTCGCGATGCTCGTTCCTCCGATCGCTGCGGCAGCTCCGTCGCAGCCGCGCGTCCTCGCCGTCGAGTTCGACAACGACGTCAACCCGGTGACGGCCGACTACGTCATCGACCAGATCAAGCGGGCGAACGAGGAGCAGTACAACGCGGTCGTGATCCTGCTCGACACGCCGGGCGGCCTCGCGTCGGCGATGAAGGACATCTACGAGGCCGAGCTCGCGTCGAAGGTCCCCGTGATCGTCTACGTCTCGCCCGAGGGTGCGCGGGCCGCGTCCGCCGGCGTCTGGATCGGCATGGCGGCGGACGTGCTCGCCATGGCGCCGCAGACGAACATCGGCTCCTCGACGCCGGTGAGCGTGGGCGGCGAGGACATCCAGGAAGATCTCCGGAACAAGGTCGTCAACGACGCGGCCGCGTCGCTTCGGGCGCTGGCGCGGGAGCACGGCCGCAACGTCCGCTGGGTCGACTCCGCGGTGCGGGACGGCGCGAACCTGAGCGCCCGAGAGGCGCTGCAGATGAACGTCATCGACGAGATCGCGCGCGACCTGCCGACGCTGCTGAACAAGGTCGACGGGCAGGAGACGGTCCCGAAGATGATCGAGCTCGAGACCGCGAACGCCGCCGTCGAGACCGTCGAGATGTCGTTCTGGAAGCAGATCCTCGACACGCTGATCGACCCGAACCTGATCGTCATCCTGATGTCGATCGGCGTCCTCGGGATCACCATCGAGCTCTGGAGCCCCGGCCTGATCCTGCCCGGGACCGTCGGGGCGATCTCGCTGATCATCGGCCTGTTCGGCCTCCAGATCCTCCCTGTCAGCTGGGCGGGGGTGCTGCTGATGCTCCTTGCGGCCGGCTTCTTCGTGGCCGAGATGTTCGTCGTCAGCCACGGTGCGCTCGCGTTGGCCGGCGCCGTCTCCTTCGTGATCGGCGCGCTGATGCTCTTCGACCCTGCCGGCGACACCTACCAGGTCTCGCTGGAGGTCGCGCTCGGCGTCGCCGCCACGATGGCGCTGATGGTGGGGCTCGTCGTCGCGAAGCTCGTGCAGGTGCGGCGCGCGGAGGTCGTCACCGGCCAGGAGGAGCTGATCGGCCAGGTCGGGATCGTCCGCCAGGCCGTCGACCCGGTCGGCCTCGTCTTCGTCCACGGCGAGCTCTGGCGCGCGAAGACCGCCGGCGACCCGCTCCCGCCCGGGAGCCAGGTCCGCGTCGAAGGCCTCGACGACGCGCTCACGTTGACCGTGGGCCAGGCCTAGCCCACTAAGATCCCCGGTGTGGCGGCGCTCATCGTCCTTGCGGTTGTCGCAGTCCTCCTCGTGCTGCTGCTCTCCGCCGCGATCCGAGTGGCGAGGGAGTACGAGCGAGGCGTCATCTTCCGGCTCGGCCGGCTGAAGTCTCCCCCCAAAGGGCCTGGTCTCTTCCTGCTGATCCCGATCATCGACAAGATGGTCCGGGTCGACCTGCGGACGGTGACGCTGAACGTCCCGCCGCAAGAGGTGATCACGAAGGACAACGTCCCGGTCCGCGTGAACGCCGTCGCCTACTTCCGGATCATCGATCCCGAGAAGGCGATCGTGCAGGTCGAGAACTTCATGGTCGCGACCTCGCAGATCGCGCAGACCACGCTCCGGAGCGTCCTCGGCCAGCACATGCTCGACGAGCTCCTGTCCGAGCGCGACAAGATCAACGAGATCCTGCAGCGCATCATCGACGAGGCCACCTCGCCCTGGGGCGTCAAGGTCTCGATCGTCGAGGTCAAGGACGTCGAGATCCCGGGCGGGATGCAGCGCGCGATGGCGCGGCAGGCCGAGGCAGAGCGCGAGCGGCGCGCGAAGGTCATCGCCGCCGAGGGCGAGTTCCAGGCCTCCGAGCGCTTGAAGGACGCCGCGCAGGTCCTGGCCGAGAACCCGATCTCGATCCAGCTGCGCTACCTCCAGACGATGCTCGAGATCAGCTCCGAACGCTCGTCGACCCTGATCCTGCCGCTGCCGATCGACCTCGTCAGGCCGCTGCTCGAGCTCGACCGGCGCGAGCCCGGCAGCTGACCGACACCCGCGAAGACCCGCTGACCGGCCGCCGGGTGGTCGTCGCGCCCGGGCGAGGAGGGAGACCCGGAGCCTGGCTGCCTCCGCCGGAGGAGGTGACCGGCGAGGAGCTCGAGCGCTGCCCGTTCTGCGCGGGCCGTGAGGACCGGACGCCGCCGGAGACGCTGCGGATCGGCGAGCCGTGGCAGGTGCGCGTCGTCCCGAACCTGTACCCGGCCTTCGAGCGCCAGGAGGTCGTGATTCACACGCCGGAGCACCTGCGGTCGTTCGCGGATCTCCCCGAGAGCCAGATCGGTGCGATCGCCGAAGCCTGGCAGCAGCGGATCGAGGCCGCCCTGGGGGAGGGCTTCGGGTACGTCCACGCGCTCGTGAACGAAGGTCGCCTCGCCGGCGCGAGCCTCCCGCACAGCCACTCGCAGCTGGTGTGGCTACGGGAGCCGCCGCCGCAGGTCTCGGCCGAGAACGGCCAGGGTCTCGATGAGCTGCTCGCGCGGGACGATCTGCGCGTCTGCGAGCACGACGAGGCGGTCGCGGTCGTCCATGCCGCCGGCGCCTCCCCGTACGAGAGCCTCATCGCCGGCGGGGCCCTCGCCGACCGGCTCGGCGCGCTCCGCGAGCTCGTCCGCCGGCTGCGGGAGCTGGAAGGGCCGTTCGCCTGGAACGCATGGCTCCACGCACAGCAGCCGAAGCACGTCCACGTCGTCCCGCGTCTGACCGCGCTGGCAGGGATCGAGCTCGGCGCCGGGCTCTACGTCAACGTCGTGCCGCCCGAGCAGGCGGCCGAGCGACTGCGGGCTACGGGCTAGCGGCCGCCTCGGGGCGCTGGCGCTCGCGGAACCGGCGGGCTGCCTCGATGGCCGCGCCGAGGTTCAGTCCCTTGTCCTTGGCCTGCTTGATGAGCATGACGGTCTCGACCGCATCCATGTCGTAGATCCGCTGCTTCCGCCCTTTGGTCGGGATCTGCGCCTTGTTCGTCCAGTAGTCCAGCTGCATCTTCGAGATCCCCGCGATCTGGCACACCTGGCCGAGGTACAGCTCGACCTTGCCGAGGTGGTCGGCGAGGTTGATCGGCTCCAGGAGGTCAGCTTGCGTGCTTGGAGGCATGCATCACCTTCGTTTGCTCAACGTGAACCGACCCCACATGCGAACTCTATAGCGCGGACCGGCGCGAATGGCTAGAGGAAACACCGCAAAACGATGCGAATCTCCCGCGCTGGGGGCGAAAACCTACTCTGCCGGAGCAGGCTCGACCGGGGGCGTCTCGACCGCTTCCTCCACGGTCTCCTCGCCGGCCTCGGACTCGACGACCGGCGCCAGCGCCGACACCGTCTCGCCCTCCCGAAGGCGCATCACGATCACGCCCTGCGTCGAGCGACCGAGGCGCTTGACGTCCTCGACCGGCATGCGGATCACCGTCCCGCCCGTCGAGATCAGCATCATCTGGTAGCCGTCGCGGACGACGCGCGCGCCGGCGAGCTGACCCTTGGCCTCGGTCAGCTGCACCGTCTTGACCCCGAGGCCGCCGCGGCCCTTCACCGGGTACTCGTCGACACGGGTTCGCTTGCCGTAGCCGTTCTCGGTCACGACCAGGAGGTCGGAGTCGTTCTCGGCGCGGGCGATCTCGATGACCGCGTCGCCCTTGCGGAGGTTCATCCCGCGGACGCCGCCGGTCGCCCGCCCCATCGGCCTCGCCTCCCTCTCGTGGAAGCGGATCGCCTGGCCCTTGCACGAGACCATGAGGATGTCGTCGTCGCCGTCGGTGTGGACGACGCCGACCAGCTCGTCGCCGTCGCGGAGGTTGATCGCGATGATCCCGTCCGCCTTGAGCGGCGTGTTGTAGTCCTCGAACTTGCTCTTCTTCACGACCCCGTTCTTCGTGGCGAGCGTCAGGTACTGCGCCTCCTTGAAGTCCCGCGTGGCGATGACGGCGCGGGTCGTCTCTCCCTGCGTGTAGGGCAGGAAGTTCGGGATGGCGCGGCCCTTCGACTGGCGGCTGCCCAGCGGCAGCTCGTGCACCTTGAGCCGGTAGACCTTCCCGACCGAGGTGAAGAACAGCAGGTAGTCGTGCGTCGACGCGACGAAGAGATGCTCGATGTAGTCGTCGTCCTTGAGCTCCATGCCCATGACGCCGATGCCGCCGCGGCGCTGCTCCCGGTACGTCGTGACCGGCAGCCGCTTGATGTAACCCGAGCGCGTGATCGCGATGACCATGTCCTCCTCGGCGATGAGGTCCTCGAGCTCGAGCTCCTCCTCGGCCGCCACGATCTCCGTCCGCCGGTCGTCGTTCTTGGCGTAGATCGACTTGATCTCGAGGAGCTCCTCCCGGATCAGGGCGTCCACCCTCGCCTCGTCGCCGAGAATCGCCCTCAGCTCGGCGATGCGCTCCTGCAGGTCGGCGAACTCGTCCTCGATCCGCTTCCGCTCGAGACCCGTCAGGCGCTGGAGGCGGAGGTCGAGGATCGCCTGCGCCTGGATCTCCGTCAGGTCGAACTCCTTCTGGAGCCCCTCGCGAGCCGCGTCCGGGTCGGCCGAGCCGCGGATCAGCGCGATCACGGCGTCGAGGTTGTCGAGCGCGATCAGGTAGCCCTGGAGAACGTGCGCCCGGGCCTCGGCCTTGCGCAGCTCGAACTTCGACCGGCGCGTGATGACCTGGCGCTGGAAGTCCAGGTAGTGCTGGAGCATGTCGCGGAGCGACAGCGTCCGCGGGACGCCGTCGACGAGCGCGACCGCGTTGAAGCCGAAGGTCGTCTGCAGCGGCGTGTGCTTGTAGAGCTTGTTCAGCGCCACCTGGGGGATCGCGTCCCTCTTGAGCTCGATCTGGATCCGCATCCCGGACCGGTCCGAGTGGTCGGCGAGGTCGGAGACCTCGGTCAGCACCTTGTCGTTGACGAGATCGGCGATCTTCTTGATGACACCGGCGTCGCCGCCCTTCTTCACGCCGTAGGGCAGCTCGGTGACGATGATCGCCGACTTGCCGCCGCGCAGCTCCTCGATGTGGGCCCGAGCGCGCATGACGACCCGGCCGCGGCCCGAGCGGTAGGCCTCGCGGATTCCCTCGCGCCCCAGGACGATGGCCCCGGTCGGGAAGTCCGGGCCCTTGATGTGGCGCGTCAGGCGGTCGACGTCGATCTCGGGGTCGTCGATCATCGCGACCACGGCGTCGATCACCTCGCCCAGGTTGTGCGGCGCGATGTTCGTCGCCATGCCGACGGCGATACCGGCGGAGCCGTTGACGAGCAGGTTCGGGAAGCGCGACGGCAGGACGGACGGCTCGCGGCGCGACTCGTCGTAGTTCGGCTGGAAGTCGACGGTGTCGGCGTCGATGTCGCGGAGCAGCTCGGTCGCGATGCGCGAGAGCCGCGACTCGGTGTACCGCATCGCCGCAGCCGGGTAGTCGTCGATGTTCCCGAAGTTGCCCTGGCCCTCGACCAGCGGGTACCGCATCGAGAACGGCTGTGCGAGCCGGACGAGCGTGTCGTAGATCGCCGTGTCGCCGTGCGGGTGGTACGACCCCATGACGTCGCCGACGATGCGCGCCGACTTCTTGAACGGCCGGTTCGGCTGCATGCCTGCCTCGTGCATCCCGTACAGGACGCGCCGGTGGACCGGCTTCAGCCCGTCCCGCACGTCCGGCAGGGCGCGCGCCACGATGACGCTCATGGCGTAGTCGAGGAAGCTGGACCGGAGCTCCTGCTCCAGGTCGCGCGACTCGATGCGGCCTGCGCCGAGCGGCTCGAGGTCAGACATCCAGGAACCTGACGTCCCGCGCGTTCTGCTCGATGAAGAGCCGGCGGGGCTCGACCTGATCGCCCATCAGCATCGAGAAGGCGAGGTCGGCGGCGGCCGCGTCCTCCACCTCGACACGGATCAGCATCCGGTTCGCCGGGTTCATCGTCGTCTCCCAGAGGTCCTCGGCGTCCATCTCGCCGAGGCCCTTGAAGCGGCCGACCTCGATCCCGTCCTTCGCCAGGTCGATCGCCTGTGAGCGCAGGGCTTCGAACGTGCCGGCCTCGCGCCACTTCCGCCCGAGCTCGATTCGGAACGGCGGCGGACCGACGAGCTCGACGAGCCGTCCGTAGGACTTCGCGAGGCTCGCGTAGTGCGGCGAGGCCAGCAGCTCGGCCGGCACCGTCACGTGGCTGGCCGCGCTCGTCTCCTTCTCCGTGACCTTGACCCGGAACGAGTCGGCCGACTTCTCGACGAGATCGAGCTCGTAGCCGTCGGCGTCGAGCCCCTCCAGCGCACGCTCGAGGTCTGCGCCGGCGTCCGCGCCTTCGATCAGGCGATGCTGGACGAGGAAGCTGACCGTCGGCGCGCCGTAGTCGGCGCGGAGCCGGGCGGCCCAGCCCTCGAACTCGGCGAGAGCCGTGGTGTAGCGCTTGTAGCGCGTCTCGGTGAACTTGAACGACGTGCCGTTGCGGTCGAAGACGTCCATGTCCTTGATCCGCTCGCGCACGAGCAGCTCCTCGAACTGCGACTCCTTCTCGACGTAGATCTCCTGGTTCCCGATCTTCACGCGGTAGAGCGGCGCGGCGGCGATGAAGACATGGCCGGACTCGACCAGCTCGGGCATCTGCCGGAACAAGAAGGTGAGGATCAGCGTGCGGATGTGCGCGCCGTCCACGTCGGCGTCCGTCATGACGATGATCCGGTGATACCGGAGCTTCTCCATGTCGAACTCGTCGCCGATCCCCGTGCCGATCGCGGTGATCATCGACTGGATCTCCTGGTTGGAGAGCACCTTGTTGATCCGGGTCTTCTCCGAGTTGATGACCTTCCCGCGCAGCGGCAGGATCGCCTGGTTGACGCGGTTCCGGGCCTCGACGGCGGAGCCGCCGGCCGAGTTCCCCTCGACGAGGAACAGCTCGGCGTCCTCGGGGTCGCTGGTCTGGCAGTCGGCGAGCTTGCCGGGGAGCTGCGAGCTCTCGAGTGCGCTCTTCCGGCTCAGCTGCCTCGCCTTGCGGGAGGCCTGGCGCGCGTTCCGCGCCGCCACCGCCTTGGTGACGATCTGCTTCGCGTCGGGGGGGTTCTCCTCGAGGAACTCCGCGAGCCGCTGGTTGACCGTCTGCTCGACGAGACCGCGGACCCACGGGTTGCCGAGCTTTGCCTTGGTCTGGCCCTCGAACTGCGGGTCGTGCAGCTTCACGGAGATCACGGCCGCGAGCCCCTCGCGCACGTCCTCGCCCTCGAGGTTCTCCTCCTTCTCCTTGATCAGCCCCTTCTCGCGCGCGTACTTGTTCAGCGTCCCCGTGAGCGCCGCCTTGAAGCCGGACAGGTGGGCGCCACCCTCGGTGGTGTTGATGTTGTTCGCGAACGAGAAGACGGACTCCACGTACGAGCCGTTCCACTGCATCGCGACCTCGACGTTGCCGTTCTCCATCTCGCCCTCGAGGTAGACGATCCGCTTGTGGATCGGCTCCTTCGCGCTGTTCACGTGCTCGACGAAGTCCCGGATGCCGCCCTCGTAGTGGAACTCGTGGCGGACCTCGCCCTCGCGCTCGTCGACGAGCACGATCCGGAGGCCGCGGGTCAGGAAGGCGGTCTCGCGCAGGCGCTGGACGAGAGTGTCCATCGACCACTCGAACTCGTCCTCGTCGAAGATCTCGCGGTCGGGCAGGAACGTGACGATGGTGCCGGTGTCCTTCTTGCCCTCGGTCTTGCCGGCCACGGTCAGGTCGGTCGTGGGCTCCCCGCGCGAGTACTCCTGCCGGTGCACCTTGCCGTCACGCCGCACCTCGACCTTCAGCCACTCGGAGAGCGCGTTGACGACCGAGATGCCGACCCCGTGGAGGCCGCCGGAGACCTTGTAGCCCTCGCCGCCGAACTTCCCGCCGGCGTGCAGCTTCGTCATCACGACGGTGAGGGCGGAGACGCCCTGGTCGGCCATGACGTCGACCGGGATGCCCGAGCCGTTGTCCGCGACGGTGACGGAGTTGTCCGGATGGAGCGTGACCTCGATGCGGTCGGCGCGGCCCGCCAGGGCCTCGTCGACCGAGTTCGCCACGACCTCGTAGACGAGGTGGTGCAGCCCTCTGGCACCGGTCGAGCCGATGTACATGCCGGGCCGGAGCCGGACCGGCTCGAGCCCTTCGAGGACCGTGATGTCCTTCGCGGTGTACGCTGCCTCTGCCATTAAGAAAAACCCCTGCATTTTGCCGCATTTGGGGCCGACGTCAGTCTATCAGACAGAGCGGTCGTCCGGGGGTCTTGCGAGGCTCGCTGCGGCGGCTTTTGCAACGAGTTTGCGCAGGTTCTCGTCCGAGATCGCGGCGGCCAGCTCCTCCCCCGCCTGGACGTGCTGATCGGTCACCGTCGGCGCCCGGCTCTCGGGGCCTGGTCCTTCCGGGAAGGACGCCTCCGGCAGCCGGCCGGGTGCGAATTTCAGCCGCTTTGGCGCACGTTCGCCCAGTGCCTCGTCGAGTCGCTCCCGCAGCTGCGCCTCCAGGAGGCCCAGCTCGAAGGCCCACGCGGACGAGCTCGTCGACACGTGCAGCGTGCCGTCGCGGCCGATGCGCGCCGGCCAGGCGTTCCTCGAGATCGACGGGCCGACGGCGTCCGGCCAGGCGGCCACCACGTCCGCGATCGCGCCGGGCGCGCCGAACCGCTCGAGCTCGCGCCGCACCTCGTCGGCGATCGGCTCCGGCTTCATGCCGCCACCGCGGACCCAGGGGCCACCTGGACGAGCAGGTCGGGATCCCCCGTCAGCGCCGCGGCCGAGGTCGCGGTGAGGACCGCCTGCGAGTCGGGCGTGCGTAGCCGTGAGGCGAGGATCGTGCGGCGGTCCGGATCGAGCTCGGAGAGGACATCGTCGAGGAGGAGCAGCGGCGGCGGGCCGCGGTCGGCGAGCAGGTCGGCCTCGGCGAGGAGCAGCGAGAGCACGGCGAGCCGCTGCTCCCCCTGGGACCCGAAGCTGCGGAGGTCGCGGTCCCCGGCGACCACTGCGACATCGTGGAGATGGGGCCCGGCGCCCGTGAACCCGCGCGCCAGGTCCTGCTCGAGCCGCGCATCCAGCTCCTCTGCCGTCGTCGGCTCGCCTTCGTAGCGAAGCCGGGCGTCGTCCAGGTGGAACTCCGCCGCGCAGGCCGCGAACGCAGGTGACAGAAGGTGGACGAGGTCACGCCGCGCATCGACCAGCGCGCGCCCGAGCTCGGCCGCTTGATGCGTCCACGGATCGAGCGCCTCGCGCGCGGAGTAGCCGGCAGCCAAGCGCCGGAGCGCGCCGTTCCGCTGCGCGAGCGCGGCCGCGTAGTCCGTCGGCACCGGCGCGCGGCTGGGGAACAACCGGCCGAGTGTCCGGTCGAAGTACGCGCGCCGTACGGCCGGCGCACCCTTGACGATCGCAAGCCGGTCCGGCGTGAAGACGAGCGTCGGAAGCCGCGATCGCAGCTCCTCCGCGGCCCGCAGGGCAGCGCCGTTCAGCCGGGCCCGCTTCGCCTCACCGGCCTTGAGCGCCACCTCGATCTCGATCGGCGACCCGCCGTGCTCACCCGTGACTGCGACGCGCGCACCCTGCTCGCCGAACCGGATCAGCTGGGCGTCCGAGCGCGTCCGTGGCGAGAAGCCCTGCGTGGCGACGTGCAGGCTCTCCAGCAGGTTCGTCTTGCCGGCGCCGTTCGGCCCGACGGCGAGAACGAGGCCGGGTCGGAGCCCCAGCTCGAGGCGCGAGTACGAGCGGTAGTCGCGGAGCGAGAGCGTCTCGACGATCAGCCCGCGAGGCGGATCGGCATGATCAGGTACGAGAAGTCGTCGCCCTCGCCCTGGATGACCGCGGGGCGCAGCGAGCTGATCAGCTTCAGGCGGATCCCGTCACCGTCCACCGACTCGATCCCGTCGCGGAGGAAGTCCGGGTTGAACCCGATCTCGAGCGGCTCTGCCGAGAACGGCGCCGGCATCGTCTCCTTCGCCTCGCCGACGTCCTGCGTCTGCGCGGAGACGGCGAGCTCGCCCTCCGCGAAGCGAAGCCGGATCGGCGCGTTCCGCTGGGCCATCACCGACACACGACGGACGACCTCCAGCAGCTCGTCCCGCGGCAGTGCAACTTCGTGCTCGAAGGTCTCCGGGAGGAGCTGCCGGAAGTTCGGGAACTGGCCCTCGATGCGGCGTGTCGTCAGCAGCACGCCGTCGGTCCTGAAGATCACCTGGTTCTCCAGCACGCCGATCTCGAGATCGCCGGCGCCCTGTGCGATGCGCGTGAGCTCGCCGAGCGCCCGTGCCGGGACGATCGCGTCGAGCTCGGGACCGCCCGAGGCCATCGCAGTCTCCTTCACGGCCAAGCGGTAGGAGTCGGTGGCGGCCATGATGAGCTTCTCGCCCTCGAAGCGCACGAGGATCCCGGTCAGGACCGGGCGGGATTCGTCACGCGACGCGGCGCGGCTGACACGGCCGGTGGTCTCGAGCAGCGCGTCCGCGTCGGCGGAGACCAGCTCCACACCGGTCGTCTCGGGCAGGCGGGGGAAGTCCTCGGCGTTGTAGGTGTGCAGGCGGTAGGACGCCGCGCCGCTGACGATCTCGACCACGCCTTCGCCGGAGCGGTGCTCGATGGAGACGTCGTCGGCCGGCAGAAGCCGCACGAGATCGGAGAGGAGCTTGCTGGGCACGACGACCGCGCCCTCCGACCCCACCTCAGCCTCGAGCGACGAGCGCAGCGAGATCTCCATGTCGGTTGCAGCGAGCTCCAGGCGTCCTGCCTCCGCGCGCAGCAGCACGCCGGCGAGCACCTGCACGGTGGTGCGCGTGGACGCTGCACGCGAGACCACCCCGAGGTGGCGCGTGAGCTCCTCGCGCGGAGCGGAGATCTTCAGCGACGTGCCGGTAACCACAGTCTCTGCTTCGATCATTTACAAAAGAAAAGGTTGTAGTAGCAGTAGGGAGTGTGGATTGCGGGGAAGACACCGCGATCCTACGCGGAGAGCGGCATCCGGCTGGGGATGGTCGCTGGGGGTAACCGACCGGTTTGAACAGGCTGCGTCAGGACCGGCCATTGCGTCCACAGTTCTACCCTGCCTGCTTGATGCGCGCAGTCAGTTCTTGCACGAGGTTGTACACAGACCGGTCCTCGCGAATCAGCCGCGCGATCTTGGACGTCGCGTGGATGACGGTGGTGTGGTCGCGGCCGCCGAAGTGCCGGCCGATACGGGGCAGCGAGGAGTCCGTGAGCTCGCGCGAGAGGTACATCGCAACCTGGCGTGGATAGACGATGTTCTGCGACCGGCGGTCACCGATCAGCTCCTCCTTCGAGAGGCCGAAGCGCTCCGACACCTCGTCCTGGATCCGCTCGATCGACACCTGCGCGGCCTCACCTTGCGGGAAGACGTCGCGGAGCACGTCCTGGGCGAGGTCGACGGTCATGGGCCGCCCGGTGAGCGACGAGAAGGCGACGACCCGCGTGAGCGCGCCCTCGAGCTCGCGGATGTTCGTCGAGACCCGTCCGGCGATGAACGTCAGCAGCTGCGAGTCCTGGACCTCGATCCCGTCCGTCCGCGCCTTCTTCTGGAGGATCGCGATGCGCGTCTCGAGATCCGGCGGCTGGATGTCCGTCATCAGCCCCCACTCGAAGCGGGAGCGCAGGCGCTGCTCGAGGGTCGCGATCTGCCTTGGGGGCCGGTCGGACGAGATGACGATCTGCTTGCCGGCCTCGTAGAGCGTGTTGAACGTGTGGAAGAACTCCTCCTGGATCCGCTCCTTGTTCTCCAGGAACTGGATGTCGTCGATCAGGAGCACGCCGAAGGTCCGGTAGCGCTGCTTGAACCCCTCGATTCGCTTGTCGCGGAGCGAGTTGATGAAGTCGTTCATGAAGCGCTCGCTCGTCACGTAACAGACGGAGAGGTCGCGGGAGTGCTCGCCGATGTAGTGGCCGATCGCCTGGAGGAGATGCGTCTTGCCGAGGCCGGTGCCGCCGTAGATGAACAACGGGTTGTAGGCCTGCGCCGGCGCCTCGGCGACCGCCAGAGCCGCGGCGTGCGCGAACCGGTTGGACGAGCCGATGACGAAGGAGTCGAACGTGTACTTGTCGTTCAAGCCCTCGATCCGCGGCGGCTCGACGACCTCGAGCTGCGGCTCGGATGCGTCGCCGACGGCCTCCACCTGGCGGACGGAGAGGTCGATCCGCCGCTCCTCGCCGGTGGCATCACGGACGGCAGCGTCGATCAGGCCCAGGAAGTGGCTCTCGATCCACTCGCGCGTGAAGTCGTTGGGCACGGCGAGCACGAACGACTCGTCGGAGAGATCGAGGCCCTCGGCCTCCGAGAACCACGTCCTGTACGTCTTGTCGTTGAGGGCTGCCCGCAGACGCTCCGAAACTTCGGTCCACAGATCCTCTGCAGTGAGCAACTGCTGGCGCTCCACGCTGACTGGTCGTTCCTCCCTCGCGCTGCCGGAAAGGGGCGAGCATAGCAGCGTCTGTGACGTGGTTCAAAGGGCCTCCCGGGGACCTGACCGAGCCGAAAAAGCGGCCAGTTTGCAGGGATTTTCTCACCTTCCCCAACTCCCTCCACAGGTGTGGAAAGGAGCGCCGGACGGCCTGTATTCACTGGGGAAAACACGCGACTCGCAGGGCGTTTCCACCGCCGGTGTTGCCCGTCCAGACTGTGGAAAAGCTGATGCAAGAACCTCTCTCTATACTGGCCCGACGCCCGCGACGGGCGGCCTTCTCTCACTCGAATCGTGAAACGGACCTATCAGCCCAACGTGCGTAGACGGAAGCGGCGCCATGGCTTCCGGCAGCGGATGTCCTCCAAGGCCGGCCGCGCCATCCTCAAGCGCCGTCGTGCACGGGGTCGGAAGCGCCTGTCCGCCTAGCGGGCGCCGCCCCGCTGCCGTGCACCGCCGCAACCGCCTCTCCCGCTCGCGCGACTTCGACGCCGTCTACCGGCACGGCCGGTCCGTCTCGACGCGCTATCTCGTCCTGTACCGCTTCGACCGGGAGGACGACGCGGACGGCGACGTCCGCCTGGGGATCGCGATCCCGAAGAAGATCGGCAGTGCGGTGACCCGCAACCGGATCAAACGCCGGCTCCGAGAGGGCTGGCGCGAGCTCCTGGCCGACGTGCCCCCGGGGACGGACTACGTCCTGCTGGTGCGCGCGCCGCTCGCCGAGGCTGAGGAGAGCCGCGGACCGGAGTGGATCCGCGAGCGGCTGCAAGAGGTGCTCGGGAAGGCGCGCGCGTGAGGTACGTCGGGATCGCGGGCGTCTACGCCTACCGGTACACGCTCGGGGCGCTCTTCCCGGCCACCTGCAAGTACCACCCGTCCTGCTCGCAGTACGCGATCGACGCGCTGCGGCGGTACGGGCTGGTGCGCGGGACGATCCTCGCGGGCTGGCGGCTGCTCCGCTGCAACCCGTGGAGCCACGGCGGCGTCGACAAGGCCGAGGACCAGCGGCTCTTCCGATGATCGGGTTCCTCTCCATCCTCACGCCGATCGAGGACGTCCTCACCTGGGCGCTCGAGTGGTTCCACACGACGCTGAGCCTCACCTGGGCGTGGTCGATCGTCGCGCTGACGATCACCGTCCGGATGCTGCTCGTGCCGCTGACCGTGAGGCAGATCCACTCCATGCAGCGGATGCAGGAGCACCTGCCGGAGATGAAGGCGATCCAGAAGCGCTACAAGAACGACCGCCGGAAGCAGAACGAGGAGCTCATGAAGTTCTACCGGGAGAACCAGATCAACCCGGCGTCCTCGTGTCTTCCGATCATCCCGCAGATCCCGATCTTCTTCGCCCTGTACTTCGTGCTGCGGGACTTCGACGAGGAGATCTACCCGCTCTACCCGCAGTCCGACCTGGGCTGGCTCGGGTTCGTGCCCGACATCACGGCGAACATCACCGCCGAC
This sequence comes from Gaiellaceae bacterium, assembly GCA_036554945.1. GTDB lineage: Bacteria > Actinomycetota > Thermoleophilia > Gaiellales > Gaiellaceae > JACDAN01. Next base: position 45,652 of record DATBMH010000094.1, read on the forward strand.
TGGTCGGGGTACGTCCTGCTGGCCGTCTACGTGGCGAGCCAGGTCGCCTCGACGTGGTTCATGCCCACGCAGAGCAAGGGCCAGCGGGTGATCTTCCTGATCCTCCCGTTCATCTTCGCGTTCTTCATCCTCGACCCGCCGGGCGGGACGACCTTCCCGGTCGGCCTGCTCATCTACTGGATGACCACGAACCTGTGGACGGTCGGGCAGGGGGTCGTCACGCGCGGTCTCCGGCAGAAGCCGCCTCCGGCTCCGCCGAAGCGATCGTCCAGGACACCGCCCAAGGAGCAGCGCGCCGACGGCGATGCTCCCGAGGAGGCCGCGGCCGAGCCGGCGAAGCCGACCGGCGGCCAGCCGCGGCGCGTCAAGCGCAAGAAGAGACGAGCCCGGCGGTGAGCGAGGAGCTGAGCGTCGAGGCGACGGGCGAGACCGTCGGGGAGGCGAAGTGGGCCGCGCTGCGCGAGCTCGAGCGCCTGAGCCCCGCGATCGACAAGAGCGCGGTGCGGTTCCAGGTCGTCTCCGAGGGCGAACGCGGGCTCCTGGGTGTCGGGTACACGCCGGCTCGCGTCCTGGCCACGGTCGACGCGGACGCCGAGCGGCCCAGCGAGGAGCAGGTCGCGCCCGAGGAGGAGAGCGAGATCGCGGCGCTCGTCCGCGAGCTCGTGACGGAGATCACGGCCGGCATGGGGATCCAGTGCCGCGTCGGCGTGGAGGAGCGTGAGGACACCGTCGTCGCGACGTGCTCCGGGCGTGACCTCGGCCTGCTGATCGGACGCCACGGTCAGACCATCGACGCGGTGCAGTACCTGGTGAACGCGATCCTCGCTCGCCGCCTGCCGGGAACCCCGGCCGTCGTCGACGCAGCCGGCTACCGCGCCCGCCGCGAGGCGTCGCTGAACGCGCTTGCCCGCCGCGCGGCCGACGAGGCGCTGAGGAGCGGCGACCGCGTCGAGCTCGAGCCGATGACGGCCGTCGAGCGGAAGATCGTCCACCTCGAGCTCAAGGACACGGCCGGTGTCGAGACGACGAGCGAGGGGACCGAGCCCAATCGATTCGTCGTCGTCTTCCCAGCTGGTGCCGAGTAGCCGGGGAAACCTCCCGGTTTCCCCAGGCCCCTTCCACCTCTCCCCTGCCGCGGAGGAGCTCCTTCGGAGCTGGCTCGAAGCCGTCCTCGAGACGCCCGGCCTGACGGCGATCGACGACGCCGCCGAGGCGCGCCGGATGCTGCTCGACGACAGCCTTCGCGGGGCTCCCCTCGTCCGCGAGCTGGCCGGGTCGATCGTGGACGTCGGCTCCGGCGGCGGCGCGCCGGGGATCCCGCTCGCAGCCGTGTTGCCGGACCGCGAGGTGACGCTGCTCGAGGCCGAGCGCCGGAAGGCGGACTTCCTCGAGCGCTGGAAGGAGCGGCTGCCGAACCTCGAGGTCGTCTGGGGCCGCGCCGAGGAGCAGGAGACGGATCGCTTCGGCGTCGCCGTGGCGAAGGCGCTCGCGCCGCCGCCGGTCGCCGTCGAGTGGCTGCTGCCGCTCGTCCGCCCGGGTGGCGCAGCGGTGCTGTGGGTCGGACCGAGCGCGGATCTCGACGCGGTCGCCCGGGTGGCCGGGCAGCTCGCCGGCGGACCGCCCGAGGAGCGCGACGGGCTGGTGGTCGTCCCGAAGCTCGCGCCGACCCCCGGGGGCTTTCCGCGGCGCCCGGGAATGGCCCGGAAACGTCCGTTGGCCTGAGTACCGTGGCCACTGCGGTGGCCATCTACGCGCTTGCGAACCAGAAGGGCGGCGTCGGGAAGACGACGACCGCCGTCAACCTCGCCGCGTGCCTCGCCGAGGCCGGCGAGAAGGCGCTCGTCGTCGACCTCGACCCGCAGGCGAACGCCACGTCGGGGCTGGGCGAGCAGGCGAACGGGACGTCCAGCTACGACCTGCTCGACGGCGCGCCGCTCGACGAGCTGGCGAAGCCGACGCGCTTCCGGAACCTCTGGCTCGTGCCGTCGAAGCCCGACCTCGCC
>DATBMH010000104.1:0-4828 GCA_036554945.1 Gaiellaceae bacterium
CGCGAGGTCGAGTTCGCCTCGGCCCCGGCGCGCCGGCAGCTGCGCGAGTTCTTCGGCGCCGCGCCGCGCCCGGTCCCGCACGAGGTCGCGGCCTGGCTCGAGTCGGGGTCGGACCGGCGGCTCACGCGCCAGAGAGGCTCCCGCGTCCTCACCGTGACGCGCGAGGGCGACGCGCTCCTGCTCGACGAGCGCCGGCGCCATTCTCTCTTGACGGCGCGGGAACGGGAGGTCCTGGCGTGGGTCGCCCGCGGCAAGACGAACGCCGAGGTGGCGTCGCTGCTCTGGCTCGCACCGAGCACCGTTCGCAAGCACCTCGAGAACGTCTACGCCAAGCTCGGCGTGAACACGAGGACGGCAGCCGCGGCGCGGTTCCTCGGGCTGCTCGAAGCCGAGGCCTCCTGACTCGTCGGTGACCCACCTCGCGAGCAAGGACGCGGCACGCATCCTGCGCTTCGTCGCTGAGGCGTACGCGCTCGTCGGGGACGAGGGGTGCTCGGAGGAGCTTCTCCTCGAGCTCGGGACGCTCGTCGAAGCCGACTGGGTGGGGTACTCGGATCTCGACTGGGTGCGACGACGACTGACGTTCGCGGTCGATCGACCCGGCAACCAGAACGGCTGGCCGCCGATCGCTGACACCCAGGAGTTCTTCTGGGACAGCATCGCCGATGCTCATCCGATCCGCCGTGCCGCGCTGAGCGGTCGCATCGGTGCGATGCGGTTCTCGGACTTCGGCTCCCGGGCAGTGCTGAGGCGAACGCGGCTCTACAACGAGTGGATGCGGCTGCACGGAACGGAGCACACGGTCGACATTGCGATCCGATCGCCGGAGGGACGCCTGAGGACCTTTCACTTCGATCGCAGCGGAGGCCGCGACTTCACCGACCGCGAGCGCGACCTGCTCGACGCGCTCGAGCCGCATCTGAGGCACCTTGCGCGGGTCGCCAGAACTCGACGGCTCCTCAACCAAGCCCTCGAGGAGCTCGACTCGCGCCCACCCGAGGCAGCTCGGGGTGTCGTCCTGCTAGGACAGACCGGCGAGGTCGAGTTCGCTTCGGCGCCGGCTGCCCGGCTGCTCGGACGGTACTTCCCGGCCTCGACACCGCAGCGGTTGCCGGACGCCGTCGCCGAGTGGCTCGATTCGGGAGACGAGCCGCTGATTCGATCGCGAGGCCGGCGCCGGCTGACGATCTCGCGCTGCGCCGACAGGCTGCTGCTCGAGGAGCACGAGTCGCGCGCCGAGTTGACCCCACGCGAGCGAGAGGTGCTCTCTCTGGTTGCCAAAGGCATGACGAACGCCGAGATCGCCCAGATCCTCTGGGTCGCGCGGAGCACGGTGCGCAAGCACCTCGAGAACGTCTACGGGAAGCTCGGCGTTTCCACGAGGACCGCAGCTGTCGCCCAAGCGCTCGGCGGCGGCGAGACGTCCTGATGGCGAAGGCGTTCTCCGTCGCCTCCTGGAACGTCGAGCACTTCAAGAGCCAGGGCGCGCCCTCGCGGGTCGAGGACGTGGTCGAGTTCCTGAAGGACCAGCGGCCCGACGTGTTCGCGCTCTACGAGGTCGAAGGGCGCCAGGTGTTCGAGGCCCTGACGACGCTCATGCCTTCCTACACGTTCCACATCACCGAGGGCCAGCAGGTGCAGCAGATCCTGCTCGGCGTCCGGTCGAGCATCACCGCGTTCTTCACCCAGAAGACGGAGTTCAGGTCCGGCGTGTCGCTGCTCCGCCCCGGTGCGCTCCTGACGGTGACGATCGACGGGGAGAACTACAGCCTGCTGTTCCTGCACACGAAGAGCGGGACCGACCCGCGCGGCCTCGGCTTGAGGGACGACATGCTCGACCGGGCGCTGGACTTCGCGAAGGTGCTCGACAGGGCCGCCGACCAGGCGCCCGCGAACTACATCTTCCTCGGCGACTTCAACATCATGGGGATGGAGTACCGCTACGTCCGGGAGCGGGACATCGTCGCCGCGCAGGAGCTCCGGAAGCTCGAGCAGGGTGCGAAACGCCGGCAGATGAAGGTGCTCGACAAGGACGAGCCCAACACCTGGTGGGGCGGCGGGACGATCGCACCGTCGAACCTCGACTTCGTCGTGGCCCGCAGCCACCTCAAGTTCAAGAAGTTCGGCACGTCCGAGGTGACCGTGCGCGGCTGGCCCAAGCTCGCGACACCTGCGCAGCAGCTGCAGTGGGTCCGGACCATGTCCGACCACGGGCTCCTGTTCTTCCAGGTCGAGAAGTAACCTCGGCTCCGTGGAGGAGCTGTTGCTCGCCTGGTTCCGGCTGCATCGCCGGGATCTGCCGTGGCGCCGGCGGCGAGACCCGTACGCGGTGCTCGTCTCGGAGGTGATGCTCCAGCAGACGCAGGTGGCTCGCGTCGTGCCGAGGTTCGAGCGCTGGCTGGAGCGGTGGCCGACGGTCGAGTCGCTCGCCGCCGCGGGACGGGACGAGGTGATCCTCGAGTGGCAGGGGCTCGGCTACAACCGGCGCGCGGTCAGCCTCCACCGGGCGGCGACGGTCGTGGCGGAGGACGGCTGGCCCGAGGATCTGACGCAGCTGCCCGGGGTGGGCCCCTACACGGCGGCGGCGATCCGCCGGTTCGCCTGGGACGAGCCGGTGCTGCCGGCGGACACGAACGTCCTGCGCGTGGTCGAGCGGACCGGCGGGCAGTTCGGGCCGGCGGCCGCCGAGGCGCTCATGGACCTCGGCCGCGAGGTCTGCCTGGCGCGCGTGCCCCGCTGCGGCGTCTGCCCGCTCTCCGGCGGCTGTCCCTCGCGAGGAGCGCGCTACGAGCCGCTGCGCAAGCAGTCGCGGTTCGAAGGCTCGTTCCGCCAGCGGCGCGCGGAGACATTGCGGCTCGTTGCCTCCGGTCGGTCGGAGGGCCTCGACGCTGCGGTCGTGGAGTCTCTCGCCGGGGACGGTCTCGTCGTCGTGAACGACGGCTCAGTCGCGCTGCCGCAGTAGCACGACCGCCTGGGCCGCGAGGCCCTCGCCGCGGCCGGTGAACCCGAGCCGGTCGGTCGTCGTCCCCGACACCGCGATCCGAGCCGCCTCGACGCCGAGCGTCTCCGCGAGCTTCACGATCATCTCGGCGCGGCGCTCGGCGACCTTGGGGCGCTCACCGATCAGGACGCAGTGCGCGTTCACGAGCTCGTAGCCGGCGCTCCGCACCTGGGAGTAGGCCCGCGTCAGGAGCAGCAGCGACGAGATCCCCGCGAACTCCTCGTCTTCGGACGGGAAGAGCAGGCCGATGTCGCCCAGGTTCGCGGCGCCGAGCAGCGCGTCGATCAGCGCGTGCGTGACGACGTCCCCGTCCGAGTGGCCCGCGAGGCCGGGCAGGTCGTCGAAGTGGACGCCGGCGAGGACGAGCGGCACGCTCGCATCGAACCCGTGCGCGTCGACGCCGATCCCGACCCTCATGAAGCGGGCTCGAGCAGGCGCTCGACGGTCTCCAGGTCGCCCGGATCGGTGACCTTCAGCAGGCGCGGGTCCCCCGGCACCGCCTTGATCCGCCCGCCGCGGGCCTCGACGAGCGCCGCGCAGTCGGTCGCGTCGTCGCCGGCCGACGCGGCGTCGCGCAGCGCCGCGGACAAGAACGCCTGCGGGGTCTGGGCAAGGGCGAGGCCCTCCCGGTCGACGGTCTCGACCACCAGGTCGCCGTCGATTCGCTTGACGGTGTCGGGCAGCGGGATCACGGGCACCGCGCCGTCCCAGCCCTCGTTCAGCGAGGTCAGAAGCCGCTCGAGGACGTCGTCCGGGATCAGCGGCCGAGCGGCGTCGTGGACGACGATCACCGCCGCCTCGTCCGGCACCTGCTCCAGGCTCGCCCGGACGGATGCAGCGCGCGTCTCGCCGCCGGTGACCGCCTCGACGACCTTCCCGCAGCCGAGCTCCTCCGCGAGGAGGATCGTCGGCTCTTCCCAGTCGGGCGGCGCGGCCACGACGATCGAGTCGATCCACTCCGACCCCTCGAGGCGCTCGAGGCTCTCGGCGAGCAGGGGCCGGTCATGCAGGTTCGCGAACGCCTTCGGCCGGTCCAGGCCGAGTCGCTCGCCGCGTCCCGCCGCGACGATGACGGCCCAGACGCTCACGGCGCGAGCTTACGGGCTAGGCGGTTGCGGCGGCCTTGGCGCGGGACTTCTTCTTCGTGCCGGCGTCGGAGATGAGAACGCCGTCGAGCCACTCGGCGGTCTCCTCCTCGTCCATCCCCTTGGCGTACATGAGCTCGCTGATGAGGATCTTCTTCGCCTTGACGAACATCTGCTTCTCGCCGGTCGAGAGCCCCTTCTCCTGCTCCCTCAGGGAGAGGTTCCGCACGACCTCGGCGAGCTCGAAGATGTCGCCCGTCTTCATCTTGTCGCGGTTGTACTTGAAGCGGCGGTTCCAGTTCTTCGGCATGGTCGTCCCGCTGCCGTGGAGGACGCGGATCACCCGGCCCACCATCTCCTCGTCGATGATCTTCCGCAAACCGACGCGGTCAGCGTTCTCCGTCGGAACGTTCACGGTCATGTCGCTGTGGCTGATCTGGATCGTCAGGTACTCGCGTTCCTGACTGAGCACGACCCGCTGCTCCTTCCGGATCACCGTGCCAGCGCCATGGTGCGGATAGACGACCTTATCGCCGACGTCGAACACGCTCTCCCTCCCTGTCCAACAAAAAAACCGCCGAAGTGTTTGCTCCGAGCGGGAGCGACCTATTCTAGCGGCCGGAGCGGTCCCCGATCAAGCGGGAGCCGTCGCGCTCCCCCCGTGAACCCCCTCCTTCTTCCTCACAGCTGCAGATAGCGATCGACGAGGTTCATCACGGGGGAACCCATGGTTCCCCCGTGA
>DATBMH010000111.1:0-14726 GCA_036554945.1 Gaiellaceae bacterium
GCCGGTGGACGGAAGAGGCCTGGAGCGCTCACCGCCTGTGATCGTATAGCCGGACGTGGCGCTTTCGGAGGACGTTCGAAACGAGCTCGCGGGGATCGCGCCCCGCCGGGAATGCGACCGGCTCGCGGAGCTTTCCGCCCTCTTCCACACGGCCGGCTCGATCCACCTGCGCGGTCGGGGAGAGGTGTCGGTGCACCTGGACGTCTCGAGCTCGGCCGTCGCGCGGCGGGCGTTCGCGCTGCTGCGCGCCTTCGGGGTGACCTGCGAGATCCGGAGCTACCGCCGCCGCGCCTTCGAGGGCGGGACGCGGTACCAGCTGCACGTCGAGGGGGAGCGGCGGGCGCTGCAGGTGCTGCACGAGGCGGGTGTCGTGAGCGCGAGGCTGGCGCCGCTCGACCGGCCGCCGAAGCGCGTCGTGGCGCGGTCGTGCTGCCGCGGCGCCTACCTGCGCGGCGCGCTGCTCGGCGCGGGCAGCGTCTCCCGGTCGCACCTGGAGCTGCGGACGCCCGAGCTGGCGGGCGCCGAGTTCATCGCGGCGGTCGCAGCGGCCGAGGAGATCGAGCTGGGCGTCCACGAGCGGGCCGGCCACGCGATCGCGTACGCGAAGGGCGCGGAGACGATCGCGGAGGTGCTGGCCGCCGCCGGCGCCGCGGGCGCGGTGCTGACGTTCGCCGAGCGGGCCGTCGTGGGCGCCGCGAAGGCGCGCGCGAACCGGCTCGCGAACGCCGACCACGCGAACCTGGTCCGCTCGAGCCGTGCGGCCGGGAAGCAGCTGCGGGCCGCGAGGCGGTTGGAGCGTCGAGGCCTGGACAGGCTGCCGGACGAGCTCAGGGAGCTCGCGGAGCTGCGACTGGCGCACCCGGCTCTGTCGATGCGGGAGCTCGGTCTGAAATGCCACCCGCCGACAACGAAAGCGACCGTCCATCGACGACTCACCCGTCTGATCCGCCTGGCAGAAACGTAGGCGGGCCGCGTAACTCGAACCGGTTCAGTGGCCCACACAGGATCGGCGGGCCGGAGGGGAAGCTCCGAGGACGACCTCCCCCTCCAGTTGAACCGCGCTCCGGACCGTGGCGCCGAACGGGGTCTGAATTCGACGCCGGACGAGCGCAGACCCGCCTTCGAGTGAGTATGACGGATCGGGGCCTGAGGAGGCCTAGCGCGTGATGCGCAGCCGCGAGGAGAATGTGCTCTTGCGAGCCGGGTTCATCGCGGCCTTGAACGTCACGCGGAACGAGTACCGGCCGGGCCGGAACCGCTTGGAGAAGCGGACGATCCTCGAGCGGTAGGCCTGCACGGTTCCGGCGCGCCGAAGGAGGCGCTTTCCGCGGGCGTTGAGCAGGACGGCCTCGAAGCGGGCGTCCTCCTGGGCGTTCGCCACGAGGGCGAGCGTCAGCCGCCGCGCGGGCAGCGTCCTCCGCACGGGCCACTTCACCTTCGCGCCTTCGACGCGGGTCGTGTGGCGCCATGGGCGCATGGCGCCGGCGCACCGGCCGGCGGTCTGGGCGACCGTCGCCTTCACGGCGTCGAAGGACGGCCGGCGCGAGCCGTCGGCCCTCACGAGGCCGGCCTGCCAGCGGTCGAGGTCGGGCTCGTCACGGAGGAGGAAGAACAGCAGCGAGTCGACGGATGCGTCGCATGCCAGGTACCTGAGCGCCTCGCCGTAGATCGATGCCTGCGATGCCTCGTCCGTCGGCCGGATGTTCTCGCGGCCGTGGTAGGCAGCCGCGGGTGTCCCGTCGACGGCCACCTGCCAGCCGACCTCGTCGAGCCGGAACTTGAGCCCATTCGAGCCCGTGCCCTCGGGGAAGGTCGGCTGCGCGGTGCCGCGGAAGGCGTCCCAAACGGCCTGCTTGACGCGACCGAGGTTCGGGATCCCGGCGTTCGGCCAGCGATAGCCCTTCATCAGCGGGTCGCGATCCTGATCCGGATAGGGATGGAACGCGAGCTCGTCCATGATCGGCTTGCTCCGGCCGGAGGCGCGGTATGCCTTGCCGAGGCCGTTGAGGAATCGAACCGGGGAGGTGGAGACGTTGTTTGCGGCGTTCGGCTTGTCGCCGCCGCGCGGAGAGAGCCCGAGGCCGATCACGCGGATCGCCGGATCGACCGCCTTCAGCGCGTCGTAGGCCGTTGCGAGCAGCGAGAAGTACGAGCTCGAGGAGACGTTCTGACCGGCGCTCCCGAACTGCGGCTGCCAGAAGCGCGGCTGGTTCGGCTCGTTGCCGATGATGAAGTCCTTGACCGTCGGGTAGGTGCGAGCGAGGAGCTCGACGTAGCGGGCGTAGTTCGCGACCGCGTCGGGCGACTCGGTGATCCCCTTGGCCTTCGTCGGCGCCACCGAGAAGACGACGCGGACGCCGCGGAGCGACGCGAACGGGACGTAGAGGTCGAGGAGCGCGCGCTGCTGGATCGTCGTCGGGTCGGCGGCGTCGAAGCCGACCGAGACCCTGTTCTCGGTCATGCCGAGCTCGCCGAGGTGGTCGAAGAACCAGGTCGTCTGGTCCGCGTGGGTCCCGAAGTCGTCCGCGACACCGACGCGAAGCGCGGCCGAGGCTCCGCCGGCCAGCGTGAGGGCGGATGCGAGCAGGGCAAGGACGACGGCGGCGCGGTGCATACACCTCCTGCTTCGGCCGCCCCGGCCCGGCCTCCTATCCCCAGGGTGGGGGAGAAATTAGACTCGCGTCAGGCGACAAGGGGGATAGATGAAGCGCGTAGCGATCAATGGATTCGGCCGCATCGGCCGCAACTTCTTCCGGGCCTCGCTGAAGCGGGATCCCGACTTCGAGATCGTCGCGATCAACGATCTCGCGACGGACGACGTGCTGGCGCACATGCTCAAGTACGACTCGACCCACGGGGTGCTGGCGGCGGACGTGAGCCACGGCGAGGGCGAGCTCGTCGTCGACGGCCGGTCGATCAAGTCGCTGTCGGAGCGCGAGCCGGAGTCCCTGCCCTGGGGTGATCTGGGCGTCGACGTCGTCGTCGAGTCCACGGGGCTCTTCACCGACCGCGAAGGCGCGCAGAAGCACCTGGCCGCGGGCGCGAAGAAGGTCGTCATCTCCGCTCCTGCGACGGACCCCGACGTCACGCTCGTGCTCGGCGTCAACGACGACACGTACGACGCCGACCAGCACCACATCGTCTCGAACGCCTCCTGCACGACGAACTCGGTCGCGCCGATGGCGAAGGTGCTGCTGGAGGAGTTCGGGATCGAGCAGGGCTTCATGACCACGATCCACGCGTACACCACCGAGCAGCAGCTCCAGGATCAGATCGCGATGACGCGGAAGGGCAAGCCGGACCTCCGCCGGATGCGCGCCGCGCCGCAGAGCATCATCCCCTCGACGACCGGCGCCGCGAAGGCGACGTCGCTCGTCATCCCGGAGCTGAAGGGCAAGCTCGACGGGATGGCGATGCGCGTGCCCGTGCCTGACGGGTCCGTCACGGATCTCGTCTGCATCCTGGAGCGCGAGGCGTCCGCCGAGGAGGTCAACGACGCGTACCGCCGGGCCGCGGATGCGCTCGGCGAGGTCCTGGAGTTCACCGAGACGCCGCTGGTGTCGGCCGACATCGTCGGCAACCCGGCGTCGTGCATCCTCGACGGCCTGTCCACGATGGCCAGCGGCCGGATGGTCAAGGTGATCGGCTGGTACGACAACGAGTGGGGCTACAGCTGCCGGCTCTCGGACGTCGTGGAGAAGGTCGCCGCGTCCGTGGGCGAAGCGGTCCCGGCCTAGTTGCGAATGCCCCGCTCGGTTCGCGACGCGGACGTCGCGCAGCGGCGCGTGCTCGTGCGCGCCGACCTGAACGTGCCGCTGGAGGACGGCCGGGTCGCAGACGACACGCGCATCCGGGCCGCGCTGCCGACCCTCGAGCTGCTCCTCGAGCGCGGCGCCGCCGAGGTCGCCGTCTGCTCGCATCTCGGCCGGCCGAAGGGCCCCGATCCCGCCTTCGCGATGGCGCCGGTGGAGGCTCGCCTGCGGGAGCTCCTCACGGACGAGCGCCTCGTCGTCCTCGAGAACACGCGCTTCGACCCCGGCGAGACGAAGAACGACGCGGGGTTCGCGCGGGAGCTCGCCGACGGCCGGGACCTGTTCGTCATGGATGCGTTCGGCTCGGCGCACCGGGCGCACTCGTCGACTGTCGGCGTTGCAGAGCTGCTCCCGGCCTATGCCGGGCTCCTGCTCCAGCGGGAGCTCGAGATGCTCGGACGGCTGCTCGGCGAGGTCGAGCGGCCCTTCGTCCTCGTCTCCGGCGGCGCGAAGGTCGAGGACAAGCTCGGCGTCCTCCAGAACCTCGGCGACCGGGCGGACGAGGTGCTGGTCGGCGGCAAGATGGCCGAGGAGATCCGCGAGTCGAACCCGCTGACGTTCGAGGTCGTCCTGCCGGTGGACGTCGTCGCGGCGTCGGCGTTCGAGGCGGACGCGGACACGCAGGTCGTGCCCTACGACGAGCTGCCCGACGGCTGGCTGGGGCTGGACATCGGCCCCGAGACGAGGCGGCTCTTCGCTGAGCGGATCGGCAGCGCGAAGACGATCTTCTGGAACGGCCCGATGGGGGTCTTCGAATGGCCGGGGTTCGCCGAGGGGACGAAGGCGGTGGCCGAGGCGGTCGCCGGGGTGGACGGCTTCACGGTCGTCGGCGGCGCGGACTCGGTGCGGGCGTTGCACGAGCTCGGCCTCGCCGACGAGGTCTCCTGGGTCTCGACGGGCGGCGGCGCCTCGCTCGAGCTCCTCGAGGGCAAGGAGCTGCCGGGCGTGGCGGTGATCCCTGAGCGCTAGCGGGGGACTGTCCCTCGGCCACGGCTCGGCGGGGCATGGAGTTCGAGCCGAGAGCGTGACGAATCTCGCGCGCAGCGCGCGCGCCGCGCGCTGCGCGGGCAGGATCGGACAGCGGCCGCCGGCGGAGGCTGTCCACTGCGGACGACCCACCCGGTCGATCGTCCCTGGACCGGAACCGCTGCGGCGCCCGTAGGATCCGCCCGTGCTGATCGCCGGGAACTGGAAGATGTTCAAGGGGCCGTCGGAGACCTCGGAGTTCTGCGCCGGGCTGCGCGATCGCGAGAGCGAGCTCGAAGGCACCGACGTCGTCGTCTGCCCGCCGTACACCTCGCTCCACCACGCGGTCTCGGTCCTGGCCGGCACCTCGATCGCGGTCTTCGCGCAGAGCGTCCACTGGGCGCAGGAGGGGCCCTACACGGGCGAAGTGGCAGCGCAGATGCTCGCCGAGCTCGGCGTGACCGGCGCGATCGTCGCCCACTCGGAGCGCCGACAGCTCTTCGCCGAGACCGACGAGACCGCCGCTCTGCGGGTCGAGGGCGCGCTGGACGGCGGCCTGAGCGTGATCGCCTGCGTCGGCGAGACCGAGGGCGAGCGCGAGGCGGGGGAGACCGAGACCGTCCTGCGGAGACAGGTCGAGGCGCTGCGCGTCGCCGTCGAGGAAGACCACCTCGACCGGCTCGCCATCGCCTACGAGCCCGTCTGGGCGATCGGCACCGGCCGCACGGCCACGCCCGAGCAGGCCGAGGAGGCGCACGAGCTGATCAAGGGCATCCTCGAGGTCCCGGTGCTCTACGGCGGCTCGGTCAAGCCCGACAACGCCGAGGAGCTGCTCCGGCAGCCGGACGTGGACGGCGCGCTCGTGGGCGGCGCGTCGCTCGAGCTCGAGTCCTTCATCGCGATTTGTCGAGCGGGCGCCACGGTCTAGTCGCGCTGGTGATCCTGGACGGGTGGGGCTGCGCGCCGCCCGGTCCGGGCAACGCGGTCGAGCTGGCCGACACGCCGGTGTTCGACCGCCTCTGGGCCGAGTACCCGCACTCACGCCTCGACGCTTCGGGGGAGGCGGTCGGCCTGCCGCCGGGGCAGATGGGGAACTCGGAGGTCGGCCACCTGACGATCGGCTCCGGCCGGATCCTCTTCCAGGACCTGATGCGGATCAACCGGGCGATCGAGAGCGGTGAGCTCTTCGCGAACCCCGCGCTCGTCGAAGCCTTCGAGCGCGCCAAGGGCCGCGGCGGGAACGTCCACCTCCTGGGGCTCGTCTCGTACGGCGGCGTGCACTCCCACATCGACCACCTCCGGGCGCTGCTCGAGCTCGCCCAGCGCCACGGGATGGAGGACCGGACGTGGATCCACGCCTTCACGGACGGGCGCGACGTCTCTCCGACCTCGGCGGCGAGCGACCTCGCAGAGCTGCCTGCGGAGAAGGTCGCGACGGTCGCCGGCCGCTACTACGCGATGGACCGCGACCAGCGGTGGGAGCGGACGGAGCGCGCGCTTGCCGCGATCGTGGCCGGCGAGGGCGCGAGGGGCTCGGATCCGGTCACCGAGGTCCGCCGTAGTTACGACAAGGGGGTGACGGACGAGTTCATCGAGCCGGTCGTGCTGGACGGACGGCCCAGGATCGGGCCGGGTGATGTTGCGATTGTGTTCAACTTCCGCCCCGACCGAGCGAGGCAGTTGACGCAGAAGCTGCTGGCCTCAGGATGCGACGTAGTGACGATGACGCGGTACCGAGACGACTTCGACACGCCTGTCGCCTTCCCGGAGCAGGAGGTCGCCGAGACGCTCGCCGAGGTGCTCGCAGCCGCCGGTCTCGGCCAACTCCACGTCGCGGAGACCGAGAAGTACGCACACGTCACCTACTTCTTCAACGGGGGCCGGGAGGAGGAGTGGCCGGGAGAGGTCCGCGTGCTCGTTCCCTCGCCGCGGGACGTCCCGAGCTACGACCACAAGCCGGAGATGTCGGCGCCCGAGGTCACCGACCGCTTCGTCGAGGCGATCGGGTCCGGCGATTTCGCCTTCGCCGTCCTCAACTTCGCCAACCCGGACATGGTCGGCCATACCGGCTCGATCCCGGCGGCGGTCAAGGCCGTCGAGACCGTCGACGAGTGCCTCGGGAGGGTCGTGGAGGCGGTGCGGGCGCGCGAGGGCGCCTGCCTGATCACGGCCGACCACGGCAACGCCGAGCAGATGCTCGCAGAGGACGGAAGCCCGCATACGGCGCACACGACGAACCTCGTGCCCCTCGTGCTGACCGACACGAATGCTTCGATTTCCGACGGAGAGCTGTCAGACTTGGCTCCGACGGTGCTTGCGGCGCTCGGACTCGATAAGCCTTTACAGATGACCGGCAAAAACTTGATATCGGGTCCCTAACAACCGGGATATACTCAGCCACCTTGGCCCTCCCCCAGCCAGACTTCGGAGTACTCAAGAAAGCTCAGCGCGGCGACGAGCGGGCCTTCAACCTGATCGTGCGTGCCTACGAGACGCCGGTCTACAACTACGTTCTGCGCCTCGTCGGCGATCGCGCGCTGGCCGAGGATCTGACGCAGGAGGTCTTCCTCCGCGTCTACCAGGGCCTGCCTCGGTTCTCGCTGCGCTGCCGGTTCACGACGTGGCTCTTCCAGGTCACGAAGAACCGCGTGCTGGACGAGCTCCGTGCGGTGGAGAGACGTCCGCGCGCAGTCGTCGCCCTCGACGACATCCCGCCGCTCGAGGTGCTGGATGCGCCGGTGGAGCGGGTCGAGGCGATGGACGCCGTCTGGCGCGCCGTCAACGACCTCACGGTCGACTTGAAGATGGCGCTGCTGCTCCGGGATGTCGTCGGCCTCTCGTACACCGAGATCGCCGACTCCCTCGAGATCACCCTCGCGACCGTCAAGTGGCGGATCTACAAGGCGCGCGAGGAAGTGCAGCTCTCGCTGGCCCGCGAGGGCATCACGTTCGGCCCGGAGGTCGAGAAGACCTCCGAGACCGCCGAAGCACCGCTCGCCTAGTCAGCTCTCGCGCGTAGCCAGTCTGCGAGCAGCCTCGCCGACTCCTCGGGCGTCTGTCCGCGCGGTGGAACGGACGCGAGCTCCGGTGCCGGCGCCGGAGGGGGCGGGTCGGTCCCGTCGCCCCGGGACATCCCGAACGCGAGCCCGCCCAAGAGCGCAACGGCGCCGAGCGCCCCGAAGAGCGCCACCTGCACGCGACCCGAGACCTGCGGCCGCCGCCGGGGCGCCGCGAGCGACTGCGTCACCTCGGTCTGCGCAGGGAGCGCCACGGTCTCGGTCGGGACATCCGGCGATGCCTGCGCCAGCTCGTGCGCATACGCGAGCGCTGAGGACGGACGCTCCTCCGGCCGCGTGCGGAGCGTGGAGAGCACGGCAACTGCCAGCTCCGGCGGGACTCCGTCCATCGGCGGCGGCTCGGTCTCGCGCTGCAGCACGGTCAGCTCGGCGAGGGAGTCGAACGCGTACGGCGTCCGCCCGGTGAGCAGCTCGTAGGTGACGGCGCCGAGCGAGTAGATGTCGGCTGCCGGCGTCACCTGCTCGCCGACCGCCTGCTCGGGGGCGAGGTAGGCGGCCGTGCCGAGGACGGTCCCGGCGAGGGTGAGGGCGGTGGCATCGAGCGGCCGTGCGATGCCGAAGTCGGCGATCTTGAGCGTGTCGTCGGGGCGGACGAGGAGGTTCTGCGGCTTCACGTCCCGATGGACCAGCCCCGCCTGGTGCGCGTGCTCGAGCCCCGCGCACGCCTGGAGGACGAGGTCGACGGCCCGATCCGCGTCCATCGGACCGGTCCGCGCCATCAGATCGGCGAGCGTCTCGCCTTCGACGCACTCCATGACGATGTAGGGCACGCCGTCCTCCTCGCCGACGTCGTAGACGGCGACGATGTTCGGGTGCGAGAGGCCGCCGGCCATACGGGCCTCGCGGAGGAAGCGCTCGCGGAAGACCTCGTCGTCGGCCAGCGCGGGGGAGAGACGCTTGACGGCCACGTTCCGGCCGAGCTGGTCGTCCCTGGCGAGCTCGACCGTGGCCATTCCCCCGTGGCCGAGGCGCCGCTCGACGACGTAGCGGCCGCCGATGGTGCTCACTCGCCCTCCGTGGTGGTCGTCGTCGTCGTAGTGGTGGTGTCGGTCGTGGTCGTCTCGGTCGTCGCAGTCTCGGTCGTGGTCGGGACGGTCTCGGTGGTGGTCGGGAACGTGTCCGTGTCGGCCGGGGGATCGTCGTCGTCGTCCTCGTCGTCGCGGTCCTCCCTGTCCTTCTTGTCCTTCTTCGGCTTCTTCTTGCCGTCGTCGTCCTCGTCGTCCGCGGGTGGCGGCGCCGGCTCGCAGGCCGGGATCTCCGCCTCGATCTCGTTGACGAGCCCCGAGAGCTCCTCGAGGTAGGCCTCGGGGACCGCCCCGGCGTTGATCGCCTCGGTCAGGTCGGCTCGGAGCCGGGCGGCGGCGTCCGACGCGCCGCAGAACTCCTCCGCTTCGAGCTGCGTGGCGATCTCCTCGCTCGTGTCCGCGAGGCCGTTCGCGAGGGTGGACTCGATCCGCGGCCCCACGGCCTGCCGCTGCGCCTCCTGGTCGCTTTCGCCGCAGCCGGCGAGCGCGGCCGCCAGGGTCGCGCTACACGCCGTGAGCCAGACGCTCCGCAAGTGCATCCGGCAATCCCCTTTCCCGAATCTCGTCCTGCGTACGCGCGAGAGGGTAGGCAATCCGCCTGAAGCGGGCCTCTCCCTTGTCGGTGTCGATCGACAACCAGGCTGCCCGCGGGTCGCCGTCCCTCGGCTGGCCCACGGAGCCGGGGTTCAACAGCCACCGGCCGGCGCCGAGTGCCGCCGTGTAGCCGGCTTCGGCGGGCCCTCCCTCGATCCGGCCCTCGGCGAGGATCGCCCGGGTCGCGATGTGGCTGTGGCCGAAGAGGACGACGGGCGCCTCGGTGAGCGCGAACGACTCCGCAACGGCTTCCGCGTCGAGGATGTACTCCCAGACGGGGTCGCGCGGGCTCCCGTGGACGACCTCGAAGCCCTCGACGGCGGCCGTCGGCTCCAGCGACGAGAGGAACGCCCGCGACTCGTCCGACAGCTGCTCGCGCGTCCAGAGCGAGGCGGCCGCGGCATCCGGGTTGAAGTCCTCGACGTCGACCTCGGCCGAGCCGAGCGCGACGAGATCGTGGTTGCCGACCAGCGTCAGCGTGGAGCGCTCGCGGACGATCGCGCAGCACTCGTTGGGGTGCGGCCCGTAGCCGACGGTGTCGCCCAGACACCAGATCTGGTCGGGCGGTTCGCGGTCGATCTCCGCCAGGACGGCCTCGAGCGCGTAAAGGTTCGCGTGGATGTCCGAGATGACGGTGAGCCGCACGCGGGGATTGTGGGTGATCGCAGCCGCCGCTGGATGGCTCGTCTGCGCCGTCCTGCTGCTGCGCGCGGAGCTGCCGGACCTCGACCTCGCGGACGTCGATCCCTCGAGCGTCTTCTCGGACGCGTTCCTGGAGCGGAGCGAGCGGTACCAGCGGGTGCTGCGCGCGAACTGGGTGCTCGGGACCCTCGTGGAGCTCGCGGTGCTCTCCCTCTGCGTGCGCCTCGCGCCCCGCGCGAAGGTGCGCGGGATCCCCGGCGGTGTCGCGCTGGGGGTCGCCACGCTGGTCGCCGTCTGGATCGCCACGCTGCCGTTCGTCCTCTTCGGGCACTGGTGGCGCCGCCGGTACGACGTGTCCGACGCGAGCTTCACGACGGTCCTCGTCGACCCCTGGCTGGAGCGGCTCGGCTCGCTCGCAGTGATGGCGGGGGCGATCGCGCTGCTCATGGTGCTCGCGCGGCGGCTCGGCGACCGGTGGTGGCTGGTCGGCGGGCCCGCCCTCGCGGCGCTCGGCGCGGCCTTCGTCCTCGTCCAGCCGTTCCTGCTGGTCCCGCGCCTCGATCCGCTCCGCGACCAAGCGCTGGCCGCCGACATCCGGGAGCTGGCGCGCGAGCAGGGCGTCGGCGACGTGGAGATCGAGGTGCGGGACGCCAGCCGCCGCACCCGCGCGCTGAACGCCGAGTTCTACGGCCTCGGGCCCACGAAGAAGGTCGTGATCTGGGACACCGCGCTCGAGCAGCTCACGCGGGACGAGCTGCGGGTCCTCGTCGCCCACGAGTTCGGCCACGTCCAGGCGCATCACGTCTGGAAGGGGATCGGGTGGCTGTTCCTCTTCGCCGTGCCGGGCGCCTACGTCGTGGCGCGGGTGACCCGCAGGCGCGGCGGGCTCGCGCAGCCGGCGGCGGTGCCGCTCGCGCTCCTGACGATCGCGGTGCTGCAGCTGGCGCTCCTCCCGCTGACGAACGCGATCACGCGGCGCTACGAGCGCGAGGCGGACTGGCGCGGGCTCCAAGCGGCGCCCGAGCCGGAGGCGTTCGAGGGCCTGACGGTCAAGCTGACCGAGGCGGCGCTCGGCCAGCCGGAGCCGCCTGGGTGGGCGCGGGTCGTCCTGGGGACCCACCCGACGCCGATGCAGCGAATCGAACTGTCTAGGGCTCTTCGCGCGGAGGGGCTTCCGGGAGGTTCTTGATCCCCTCCCGAGTCGACCACTTCGACCACGAGTCCTGCATCGCCTCGAGCAGCTCCTGCATGAACCGGGCCGAGACGTTCACGCGCGAGACGACCACGCCCGGGATGTCGCCCTCCTCGACCTCGTGGTCGATCCGGGCGAAGGTCAGCGTGAACTCGTAGTCCGAGAAGCTGATGTTCGCGAAGTTCGCGTAGACGCCGGCGAGGTTCTCGGGGTCGAGATGGATGTTCAGCTGCCGGCCCTGGCCACCGTCGTCCATGTGGCGATACTACCCCCGTGCCTGCCCGAGCGATTCTCAGCCTCGAAGCGGAGCTCGAGCGCCTCGCCGGCGCTCCGGTCACGCTCGAGCGCCCGTCCCGCGCCGAGCACGGCGACTACGCCACGAATGTGGCGTTACGGCTCGCCGCCGGCAACGGGCAGCCCCCGCGGGAGCTGGCCGAGAAGCTCGCGGCTGACGCGGCGCAGCTCCCCGAGGTCGAGCGCGCCGAGGTCGCAGGGCCCGGCTTCCTGAACCTGTTCCTGACGCCGGGGTGGTACGCGGACGCGCTGGGCGAGATCCTCGAGGCGGGAGAGGGCTACGGCGGCGGCCTGGCGGAGACGGCCGAGCGCGTGCAGGTGGAGATGGTCTCGGCCAACCCGACCGGCCCGCTCACGGTCGGGTCCGCGCGGAACGGCGCGTACGGCGACGCAGTGGCACGGCTCCTCGAGTTCGCCGGGAACACCGTCGAGCGCGAGTACTACTTCAACGATGTCGGCCGTCAGATCGAGCTGTTCCGCGAGTCGGTCGCGGCGCGGCAGCGCGGGGAGGAGCCGCCGGAGGACGGCTACACCGGCGCGTATGTCAACGAGATCGCAGCCGAGCCGGGCGATCCCGTCGAGCGGATGCTGGACGAGATCAAGCGGGAGCTGGAGGCGTTCCGCATCCGCTTCGACACGTGGGTCCTCCAGCGTGAGATCGAGACGCAGATTCCCGACGTGCTGCCGAAGCTCGAGACCTACGAGGCCGAGGGGACGGTCTGGGCGCCGACGAGCGCGCACGGCGACGACAAGGACCGCCCGCTCGTGCGCTCGACGGACGGGAGCTACCTCTACTACGCCGGCGACGTCGCCTACGTGCGGAACAAGTTCGAGCGTGGATTCGACCGTCTGATCTACGTCCTCGGCGCGGATCACCACGGGTACGTCGGGCGTCTGAAGGCGGCGGCGGCGATGCTCGGGTACGACGCCGACCGGCTCGAGGTGCTGATCTATCAGCTCGTCCACATCGTCGAGGGCGGACAGGCGAAGCAGTCGTCGAAGCGGCGCGGCGACGTCGTCTTCCTGGGCGAGCTCGTGGACAAGATCGGCGTCGACGCTGCGCGGTGGTACCTCGTCTCGCGCGGACACGACCAGACGATCGACATCGACGTCGACCTCGCGCGCGAGCGGAGCGAGAAGAACCCCGTTTACTACGTCCAGTATGCGCACGCGCGCATCGCGGGGATCCTGCGAAACGCCGGCGGCGCCGCGGCGGATGCGGTCGCCGACGATCCCGCTGCCGAGGAGCGCGACCTGATCAAGCGGCTCGTGGAGTTCCCCGACGTCGTCCGGGAGGCGACGGAGCGCCGCGCGCCGCACGCGCTGCCCACCTACGCGATCCGGCTCGCGGACGACTTCCATCGCTTCTACCACCACCACCGTGTGCTCGAGAGCGAGCAGCAGGCGTTCCGCCTCGGGCTCGTGACGGCGACGAGGGCCGTGCTGGCGCGGTCGCTCGACCTGATCGGCGTCGAGGCTCCGGACCGGATGTAGCGCGCACTCGACCGACCGGGTGGGTCGTCCGCTCGGGACAGCCTCCGCCGGCTCGCCGCGAGGCCAGCATGCCTGCTCCCGCCCGGCTGCGCCCTCCTGTGGACACCTGAGCACGCTTCCGGCACGAACGACCCGTCCCCGCGAGCCGCGGCCGAGGGACAGTCCCTCGGACGCCGTCCCCGCCCGACCGGCGGTCGTAAGATCCCGTGCGTGGGGGAGACAGCCGGCCAAGCGGCGGAGCAGGCGGGTCCGGACGGGAAGGCTCCCGACCGCAACCTGGCACTCGAGCTCGTCCGTGTGACGGAGGCGGCGGCGATGGCCGCCGGTCGCTGGATCGGCAGGGGCGACAAGAACGCCGCCGACCAGGCCGCCGTCGACGCCATGCGCACCGTGATGGACACGGTCTCGATGGCCGGCGTCGTGGTGATCGGCGAGGGCGAGAAGGACGAGGCGCCGATGCTCTACAACGGCGAGGAGATCGGAAACGGCAACGGGCCCGAGGTGGACGTGGCGGTCGACCCGCTGGAGGGGACGCGCCTGACCGCGCTCGGGATGCCGAACGCGATCACGACCGTCGCGCTCGCCGAGCGGGGAACGATGTTCTTCCCCGGCGCCGCCGTCTACATGGACAAGATCGCGATCGGTCCGGAAGCGGCCGACGCCGTCGACATCGACGCCTCGCCGACGTCGAACGTCCAGGCCGTCGCCAGGGCGAAGGGCGTCTCGGTCAGCGAGATCTCGGTCGTCGTCCTCGACCGTCCCCGGCACGAAGCGCTCATCGCGGAGCTCCGCGAGGTCGGCGCGAAGGTGCTGCTGATCACCGACGGTGACGTCGCGCCGGCGATCGCGGCCGCCCAGCCGGGCACCGGCGTCGACATGCTGATGGGCGTGGGAGGGACGCCCGAGGGCGTGCTGTCGGCCGCGGCGCTCAAGTGCGTCGGCGGCGAGATCCAGGGCAAGCTGTGGCCGCGCACCGACGAGGAGAAGCAGAGCCTGGTCGACGCGGGGTACGACCTCGACCGCGTCCTGACCACCGACGACCTCGTCGGCAGCCAGAACGTCTTCTTCGCCGCCACCGGCGTGACGACCGGCGCGCTGCTCCGCGGCGTCCGCTACACGCGGGACGGCGCGGCCACGGACTCGATCGTCATGCGCTCACGCAGCGGAACGGTGCGCCGCATCGAGGCGACGCACGCGTTCCAGAAGCTCGAGGAGATCTCGAATCTCGCCTTGCGCTAGGCCAGCGCCTCTTCCTTCTCCCAGTCCGGCGCATACGACCCCGTCCGCGCGGCGCCGTTGAACTTCGCGCGCCGGTAGTACGCCTGCTGCGCCGCCTCGACGTTCCCGGCGTCGCCGCCCCAGGCCTTCAGCGCGGGCGCCTGGAGCGCGCGGCCGTACGAGAACGAGAGCTCCCACGGCTGCGGGCCGAGGCGGTTCATCGCGTCGAGATGCGCGGTGGCGTCCTCGTCGCTCTGCCCGCCCGAGAGGAAGACGATCCCGGGCACCGCCGCGGGCACGTTGTGGCGCAGGCATCGGAGCGTGTCGGCGGCGACCTCGTCGACGCCGGCCTGCTCGGGGCATTCGTAGCCCGAGAGCACCATGTTCGGCTTCAGCAGCATCTCCTCGAACA
>DATBMH010000023.1:0-53475 GCA_036554945.1 Gaiellaceae bacterium
GATCGGCAGGACGTCCTGCTCGGTGACGGTCTGCGTCAGCGCCGAGACGAACGTGTTGTAGACGAGCACGACCCGGTCGACCTCGCCGTCGACGAACAGCTCGGCGACGCGATGCCCGATCGCCTGCGCGTCGGCGTACGCCGGCCGGTCGGTGAAGCCGATGTACTCGCCGTCGAGCGCGCGCTTGCGGAACAGCAGCGTGGAGCGCCCTTTCTTGCCGACGCCGAGCCACCGCACCGTCATCCCTTCCGCCTGGAGCTCCCGCTCGAGCGCGAACGCCCGCCGCAGCACCTGCGCGTTGAACGGGCCGGCCAGGCCGCGGTCGCCGGTCAGCGGCACGAGCAGGACGGTCGCGACGTGCTCCCGCTGCTGGAGCAGCGGCAGCCCGCGCACCGACGACGCGGCGCGCCCGACCCCTGCGATCAGCTCCCGCATCGTCTCGGCGTACGGGCGCATCGCCTCGATCCGCGTCTGCGCGCGGCGGAGGCGAGCCGAGGCGACGAGCTCCATCGCCTTCGTGATCTTGCGCGTGTTCCGGACCGAGCGGATCCGGCGCTTGATGTCTTGGACCTCGGCCAAGGCGTTAGATCGTCGCCGTCTCCTGGACGGCGAAGCTGTTCTTGAACTTGTCGAGCTCCGCCTTGAGGCCCTGCTCGACCTCGTCGGAGAGATCGCCGCTCTCGCGGATCGTCTTGTAGCCCTCCCCCTCCGTCCGCAGGTACTCGCGCAGCTCCTCCTGGAACCGCGGCACCTGGTCGGTCGGCACCTCGTCGAGGTAGCCGTTGACGGCGACCCAGATTGCGACCACCTGCTCCTCGACCGGCCACGGGCGGTACTGCGGCTGGTTGAGCGTGGCGACCATCCGCTCGCCGCGGGCGAGCGTGCGCTGCGTCTGGGGGTCGAGCTCGGAGCCGAACTGCGCGAACGCCTCGAGCTCGCGGTACTGGGCGAGGTCGAGCCGCAGGCGCCCGGCGACCTTCTTCATCGCCTTCGTCTGGGCGTTGCCGCCCACCCGGGAGACCGAGACGCCGACGTTGATCGCCGGCCGGACGCCCGAGAAGAACAGATCGGTCTCGAGGAAGATCTGGCCGTCGGTGATCGAGATCACGTTGGTCGGGATGTAGGCCGAGATGTCCCCGGCCTGGGTCTCGATGACCGGCAGCGCCGTGAGCGACCCGCCGCCGAGCTCGTCGGAGAGCTTCACCGCGCGCTCGAGGAGCCGCGAGTGGAGGTAGAAGACGTCGCCGGGATACGCCTCGCGGCCCGGCGGCCGGCGGAGGAGGAGCGACATCTGCCGGTAGGCGTCCGCGTGCTTCGACAGGTCGTCGTACATGCACACCGCGTGGCGGCCGTCGAACAGGAAGTGCTCGCCCATCGCGGCGCCCGCGAACGGCGCCATCCACTTGATCGGCGCAGCCTCCGCTGCGGCGGCGCTGACGATGATCGTGTAGTCCATCGCGCCCTCGTCGCGCAGCCGCTCGTACACCTGCGCGACCGTCGAGGCCTTCTGGCCGATCGCGACGTAGATGCAGATCATGTCCTGGCCGCGCTGGTTGAGGATCGTGTCGACGAGGATCGCCGTCTTGCCGGTCGAGCGGTCGCCGATGATCAGCTCGCGCTGGCCGCGGCCGATCGGGACCATCGAGTCGATCGCCTTGAGGCCGGTCTGGAGCGGCTCGTGCACGGGCTGCCGGTCGACGACTCCCGGCGCCTTGAACTCGAGCGGTCGGCGCTCGGTCGTCTCGATCGGCGGGCCGCCGTCGATCGGGTTTCCGAGCGGGTCGACGATGCGGCCGATCAGGTCGTCGCCGACAGGGACGCTCGCGACCTGCCCGGTGCGCCGGACCGGCTCGCCCTCCTTGACGAGCTCCCAGTCGCCGAAGAGCGCCGCGCCGACGTTGTCCTCCTCGAGGTTGAGGCCGATCCCGGTGACCCCGTGCTCGAGCTCGAGCAGCTCGAGTGCGACGGCGTTCTCGAGCCCGTGGATGCGGGCGATCCCGTCGCCGACCTGGAGGACCTGGCCGACTTCGGCGAGGTCGGTCTCGACGTCGTACTGCTCGATCCGCTCCTTGAGGATCGAGGTGATCTCTTCTGGTCTGAGGCGCAACGGTCTAGCTCCTTCCGGTTCCTGTCAGCTGTCGTCGTAGGAGGTTCAACCGGGCCCGGACGCTCGCGTCCACGCGATGCGACCCGGCCCGCAGCACGAATCCTCCGATGAGGTCGGGGTCGACCTTGCGGGTCGCCCGAAGCTTGCGGTCGGACACGCCCTCGATCCGGTCGAGGATGCGCCGTGCCTCCTCGTCCGAGAGCTCGACGGCGGTCGTGAGCTCCACGTCCATGATCCCCTCGTCGCGCGCGACCAGCGCCTCGAACTCCTGGACGATCGCCGGGAGCTCCTGCGTGCGGCCCTTCTCGGCAGCGAGGAGGAGGAAGTTGCGGACGAGCTCGTCGACCTCGGCGAGGATGGCGCGCAGCGACTCGACGCGCTCGCTCGTGTCGATCTCGGGGCTCTCGAGGAGCGCGCGGAGCTCGGGCACCTGGTCGATCGCCTGCAGGAACTCCTGCAGCTCCTGCCGGACCGGGTCGAGCTTGCCCTGATCCTTGGCGGCCTCGAAGAGCGCGTTCGCGTAGATGCGCTGCGCGACGGGCATCTAGCGGACGTCCTCGAGGACGGAGAAGTCGAGCTCGCCGATCGCGTCGTCGATCAGGCGGCGGTGGTCGTCGTCGGTGAGGACCTTGCCTGTCACCTTGCTCGTCGCGATCACGGTCAGATCGGCGACCTCGGCGCGGATCTGCTCGAGCGCGCGGCGTGTCTCGGCCTCGATCTGCTTCGTCGTGTCGTCGATCCGCCGCTGGCGCTCCGCCTCGAGCTCCTCCTTCATCCGCTCGCGCTGGGACTCCGCGACGCGCCTCGCCTCCGCGAGGATCTCCTCGGCGTCGCCGCGGGCGCCCTGCAGCATCGCGCGGTGCTCCTCGAGGAGCTTCCGCGCCTCCGCGCGGGCCTTGTCGGCCTCCTCGATCGCCTGGCGGATCCGGTCGCGCCTCGCGTCGATCGCCTTCTGGACCGGGCCGAAGATGAAGCGGCGCAGGACGAAGAAGGTGATGCCGAAGCAGATGAGCGTCCAGATCATGAGGCCCGGGACGACCTCGATGAGCGGGTTGGCGGCGACGACGGTGTGCATCAGACGAGAACGAAGGCGAGCAGGCCGCCGATCAAGCCGTAGAACACGACCGCCTCGGTGAGCGCGAAGCCGAGCCACTGGATGCCGGTGAGCTCACCGCGGAGCTCGGGCTGGCGGGCGACCGCCTGGATCATCGAGCCGAAGATGTTCCCGATGCCGATGCCGGCGCCGAGCGAACCGAGGCCGATGCCGAGCGCGAGCGCCACCGCCTTGCCGGCGTCGACGCCGTCCTCGGCGGCCGCAAACACGATTGCAGCGAGGTTCATTCCTGCTCCTTCCTAATGTTCGGGCTCGATGGCCGAGCCGATGTAGATGGCTGACAGGGCAGCGAAGATGTAGGCCTGGATCGAGACCACGATCAAGAGCTCGAAGAGGTAGAAGGCGGTGGCGAACGGGACCGAGACGACCGCCAGGGCGACGTTCTCCAGGACGAAGATGAGCCCGATGAACGTGAGGATCAGCATGTGGCCGGCGAGCATGTTGGCGTAGAGCCGGACGGAGAGCGAGACAAGGCGCATGAACTGTCCCAGCACCTCGAGCGGGACGATCAGCGGGTAGAGCGCCTTCGGCACGTCGGGGATCCAGCTCTTGAAGTACCTGCGCACGCCGTTGGCGCGGATCCCCTCGATGTGCGTGAAGAAGAACGTCATGAGGGCGAGCGTGAGCGTGACCGAGAGGGTCGAGGTCGCCGCGTAGATGCCGAACGTCGGGAGCTCGACGCCCCACAGCTCGAACGTCTCGTCCGACAGCGGAAGCGGGATGAAGCCGACCACGTTCACGACCCAGATGAAGAGCGCGAGCGAGGCGACGTACGGGAACCAGCGCGCGATGGCCTTGGTCGGCAGCCCCTGCTCGGCGATCTGGGTCTGCGCGATCTCGTAGACCCACTCGCCGACGGTCTGGCGGCGGTCCGGGTCGGTGCCTAGCCGCCAGCGCATCAGGAACCAGCCCAGCAGGATCGTCAGCACGGTTCCGAGGATCAGATAGGCGACCGCCTTCGTGATCGAGAGGTCGAGCGGGCCGATGTGGATCGGGATCCACTCGTGGAGCAGCCACTCGTGCGACGGGTCGAACTCCTCCTCCTCGGTGCCGTTCTCGACCGTCGAGGCGAGCGCGGAGGCCGGGAAGGCGAGCGCGAGCGTCGTGAGAGCGGCGAGCACACGTCTCATCGCGCCGGGCTCCCGAAGTAGGTCAGGAGGGAGAGGCCGAGCTCGAGCGAGTAGGCGAGCGCGTAGAGCAGGCCGGCGGCGACGCCGACCTCCGGGTCCGAGGCGGCGACGGCGATCACGACCACCATCACGGCCACAGGACGGAACATCATCCCGACTCCCCTCACGCCTGAGGCGGCGAGATTATCGGCGCCGAGTTGGAGGCGTGCCAGGAGCAGGCCGAGCGCCTGCGCGCCGACCCAGAGGATCGCGCCGAGCGCCCAGCCGCGAAGCGGCCAGCCGGCGGCGGCGAAGACGGGAAGCGCAAGGAGGATCACGGCGCCGCCCGCAGCCACGGGGACGAGCCGGCTCGGAACCGGCCTCGGAGTCGCCCACACGTCTCGCATCAGAACGCGTCCCGGTAGCGGCGGTACACGGCGACGATGCTGGCGGGGATCCCGACGACCGCGCCGCACAGGGCGCCGATCGTCCACGAGCCCGCCGCCCAGCCGATCAGGGCTCCCACGCCGATGCCGGCTGCCGTGGTTCCCACCAGCACGGCGCCCGCGCCTGCGGGGTCAAGGGACTGGCGGGGGGCCGGCTCCATTTCCGTCGCGAGCATACCAGAGCTTGTAACAGCCAAAACCCGCATGGTTCAGCGAAAAATGCGCGAGATTGTGTCTATCAGGCGGACCGGCGCGCGTCAGCCCGCGCCTGCTCCTCGCGCCGCCGGATGCGCGGGTTCGCCAGCTTGATGATCTCGAGCAGATACGCGATGTAGACCGAGGCGGCCAGGGCGAGCAGCCCGATGGCGCCGGCGAGCAGCGTGTTCGAGAGGTCCCAGTCCCCGTGCGGCCGCGGGGGGAAGAACCGCGTCCCAAGCGCGGCGGCGGCGAGGATGCCGCACCAGGCGTACATGTAGACGACGGCCCGCTTCTGCGAGAAGCCGATGTTGATGAAGCGGTGGTGCAGGTGCGTCCGGTCGGCCGCGTAGAGCGGCTGCCGGTACTTCAACCGCTTCGCGACGACGAACGACGTGTCCACGATCGGGATCGCGAGGACGAGCAGCGGCAGGACGAGCGTCGCCAACGCGGCGGTCTTGACGAGCCCCTCGATCGCGAGGGTGGCGAGGAGGAAGCCGAGCAGCATCGCGCCCGAGTCGCCCATGAAGATCCGGGCGGGGTAGAAGTTGTGGTGGAGGAAGCCGAAGCAGGCGCCGGCGACGATCGCCGAGAGGAGCGCCGCGTCGGCGACTCCCAGCGAGAGCCCGATGATCGCGAACGTCGAGCCGGCGATCGCGCAGATGCCGGCCGCCAGACCGTCCATCCCGTCGAGGAAGTTGACCATGTTCATGATCGCCACGACCCAGACGAGGGTCGCGACGGCAGCCGTCCACTCCGGCAGCTCGTGGCTCCCGAGCAGCGGGAAGGTGAAGCGGTCGACCGTGACGCCGAAGCCGACGGCAACCGAGGCTGCGGCGAGCTGGCCGCCGAGCTTGCCCCACCAGGGCAGGCCGCGGAAGTCGTCGACGGCGCCGACGGTGGTCGCGATCGCCGCGCCGAGGAGGATCCCGCGGTACGGGCCGTCCAGCTCCAGGAACGCCAGCGCCGGCACGAAGATCCCGAGCAGCAGCGCAATCCCGCCGAGCCGGGGCACGGGGTGCGTGTGGACGCGGCGGGTCTCCCCGGGCTCGTCGACGACCCCGAGGAATCGCGCAAAGCGCCCGACGCCGGGGGTCAGGAGGAGGACGACGACGAGGGCGAGCAGGAACCCCCAGACGACCTCGGGGTTGTCACGCAGCGTCTCCACGCCTGGTTACTTCGTGCCGTACAGGCGGTCTCCGGCATCCCCGAGCCCGGGGACGATGTAGCCCCGCTCGTTCAGCCCGCGGTCGACCGACGCCGTGACGATGGTGACGTCGGGGTGCGCCTCGTGGACGCGGGCGATGCCCTCCGGCGCCGAGACGAGGCAGACGAGCGTCACGGAGCGTGCACCGGCGTCCTTGACCTTCGCGATCGCCGCGGCGCTCGAGTTCCCGGTCGCGAGCATCGGGTCCAGCACGATCGCGTCGCGGTCGGCGAGGTCG
Source organism: Gaiellaceae bacterium (assembly GCA_036554945.1). Taxonomy (GTDB): domain Bacteria; phylum Actinomycetota; class Thermoleophilia; order Gaiellales; family Gaiellaceae; genus JACDAN01. The sequence continues at coordinate 6,417 of DATBMH010000023.1, forward strand.
TTCGGCAGCTTCACGTAGTACTCGACGGGCTCGAGCGTCTCCTCGTCGCGGTAGAGCCCGATGAACCCGACCCGGGCGCCGGAGACGAGCGAGAGCACGCCGTCGAGCATCCCCATCCCGGCCCGGAGCACGGGGCACACCGCCACCTTCTTGCCGTGGATCCGCTGGACGGTGGTGCGCTCGAGCGGCGTCTCGATCTCGACGTCCTCGGTCGGGAAGTCCTTCGTCGCCTCGTAGGTGAGGAGGAGCGTCACCTCGTTCGCGATCTTGCGGAAGTGGACGGTCGGCGTGTCCTTCTCCCGGAGGTAGGAGAGCTTGTGCTGGACCAGCGGGTGCTTGACCTCGATGACCGTGCCGGTCTCCACCGTCGCGCTCATGCCACGTAGGTCGTGAAGCCGCGGAAGCCGTCGTAGAGCGGGTGCTTGTCGCACAGGGCGACGCTGCGCGCCGCGAGCGCCTGGACGTCCGCGCCGTCGCCGAGGGCCTCGACGATCACCCGACCGACCTCGCGGAAGTCGTCCTCGGCGAAGCCGCGCATCGTCGCCGCCGGCGTCCCGATCCGGACACCCGAGGCCACCGTCGGCGGCCGCTCGTCGAACGGCACGGTGTTCCGGTTCACGGTCAGCTTCACCTCGGCCAGGCGCTCCTCCGCGTCCTTGCCCGTCCACTCCGTGCTCCGAAGGTCGAGCTGGAGGAGGTGCGTGTCCGTGCCGCCCGTGAGGACGTCGAGGCCGCCCTGCATCAGCGTGTCCGAGAGCGTGTCGGCGTTGGCGCGAACCTGGCGCTGGTAGTCCTTGAACGCCTCGGTCGCCGCGATGCGGAAGCAGGTCGCCTTCGCTGCGATCGTGTGCTCGAGCGGGCCGCCCTGCATGCCGGGGAAGACGGCGCGGTCGACGGCCTGCGCGTGCTCCTCGCGGCAGAGGACGAACCCGGCGCGCGGCCCGGCCAGCGTCTTGTGCGTGGTCGACGTGACGAAGTCGCAGTGCTCGACGGGGTTCGGGTGCAGCCCGGCGGCGACGAGCCCTGCGAAGTGGGCCATGTCGCACAGGAGCAGGGCACCGACCTCGTCGGCGATCTCCCGGAACTTGTCCGTCTCGACGGTCCTCGGATAGGCCGACCCGCCGCAGACGATCAGCTGCGGCTTGTGCTCCTTCGCGAGGTCGAGCACCTCGTCGTAGTCGACCATGTTCGTCTCGCGGGAGACGCCGTAGTGGACGATCGTGTAGAGCCGGCCCGAGAAGTTGACCTTGAGGCCGTGGGTCAGGTGACCGCCGTGCGAGAGCTCGAGCGACAGGATCGTGTCGCCCGGCTTGAGCGCGGCCATGTAGACAGCCATGTTGGTCTGGGCGCCGGCATGGGGCTGGACGTTCGCGTGGTCGGCCCCGAAGAGCGACTTCGCGCGGTCGATCGCGAGCTGCTCGATCTCGTCCACCACCTCGCAGCCGCCGTAGTAGCGCTTGCCCGGGTAGCCCTCGGCGTACTTGTTGGTCGGGGTGCTCCCGATCGCCTCGAGGACGGACGGCCAGGTGAAGTTCTCCGACGCGATCAGCTCGATCTGCCCGCGCTGCCGCTCGAGCTCGCGTGCGAGGAGATCGGCGATCTCCGGATCGACGTCCGTGAGCCCCGCGGTCCGGAGCTGGTCGAGCGTCTCCTGCGCGACCGCCATCTCTGGGATCGTACCGGGGTTGGTCCGACGGATCGGCGGGAATCAGGTGAACGGGATGGGCACGCGGAGAGCGCTGGCAGCTGCAATCGTGGCTGTGCTGCTGGTCGCGACTGCAGCCGTCGCGGCGCCGCCGCCGCCCCCGCCTCCGCCGTCGCCTCCGCCGCCGAAGGAGCCGCCGATCGCGTGCCTCGTCCCGCGCCTGGCGGGGAAGCAGGTGACGTTCGCGTGGACGCTCGTGCGGCGGGCAGGCTGCATCGCCGGCCGGACGCGACGCGTCTACTCGTCACGTGTCCGGCGCGGCCGGGTGATCTCGCAGCGGCCGGGCGCCGGCAACCGCGTCCCGAAGGGGACGCCGGTGCACGTGACCGTCAGCCGCGGGAAGCGGCCGGCGAGCGCGCCTCGCTGATCCGAGCCAGAGCTTCGTCCGCAGGAACGGCTCCCTCGCGGAGCACCCGCGGCTCGGAGCCCGTCAGGTCGACCACGGTCGAGGGGGTGCCGGGCAGCTCGCCGGCGTCGAAGGCGACCGCGCAGCCCTCTCGGATCTCGGGGGGAACGTCCTCGAGCCGGCGCGGGTCCGGCCCGCCCGGCAGGTTGGCGCTCGTGGCCGCCACCGCGCCGACGGCGTCGAGCACGGCCCGCGCCCCGGCGGGAAGCTCGGGGACTCGGACGCCGATCGTCTCCGGCCGCTCGCCGGTCAGCCACGGAAGGCGGCGCGCCGGGTTCGGGAGGATCAGCGTGAACGGTCCGGGCACGAGGGCCTGGCCGCGCAGCTCCGGGATCGCGGCGACCGCCGCCTCCGGGCTCGCCGCCAGCAGCGCGGTCGGCTGCGCGGCGCCGCGTCCCTTCAACTCGTAGAGCGCGCTGACGGCCGCTTCGGACACGTCCGAGCAGAGCCCGTACACCGTGTCCGTCGGGAGCAGGACCCGCTGTCCGGCGCGGATCGCCTCGACCGCCGCCTCGCTCACGCGCGCCGTCCCTCCACGACGCGCTCGCGGCCCGCGAGGTCCGGCGAGACGACGACGTCGGCGAGGCCGAGCTCGCCCAGCATCGCCGCGACGTCGGGTGCCTGGCCGTCGCCGACCTCGAGCACGAGTGCGCCGCCGGGCGCGAGCGTCTCCAAGGCGGCTCGTGCAACCGCCTCGTGCCGGCCCAAGCCGACCAGCGCCTCGCGCGGCTCGAAGCGGAGCTCGGGCTCGAGCGCATCCAGCTCGCTGGGCGAGACGTACGGTGGGTTCGAGACGACCAGGTCGAACGGCCCCTCCTCCCCGGCCAGCAGGTCGCCCTGGACGAGCCGGACGCGTCCGTCGACCGCCGCGCGCCGCCGGTTCTCGTCCGCCACCTCGAGCGCCGCTGCCGAGACGTCGGTCGCGACGACCCGCGCATCCGGGCGCTCGGCGGCGACCGCGAGCGCGATCGCGCCCGACCCGACGCCGACGTCCAGCACCGCCGGCTCCGGGACGCCGTCGAGCAGCACGAGGCACCGCTCCACGACGGCCTCCGTCTCGGGCCGCGGGACGAGCACGCGGGGATCGACCAGGAGGGTCAGCCCTCGGAAGCCCCACTCGCCGAGGACGTATGCGAGCGGCTCACGGGTCGCACGGCGTGCCACGAGGGCCCGAAAGCGCTCGACATCGGCCTCACCGAGCTCGGCCCGATGCGTCAGCAGCCCGGTTCGGCTCGTGCCGAGCACGTCGGCGAGGAGCCACTCCGCGTCGACGTCCGGGGACGGACAGCCGGCCCGCTCGAGGACGCCGGCGCCCTCCGCGAGAGCGTCGCGTGCGGTCACACCGCTGCTGTCTCGAGCGCGCGGCGCCGCTCCTCGGCGCTGAGCGCGTCGGTGAGCTCGTCGAGCTCGCCGCCGAGCACGCCGTCCAGCCGGTGGACCGTCACCTTCACGCGGTGGTCCGTGACCCGGTTCTCCGGGAAGTTGTACGTCCGGATCTTCTCGGCGCGCTCGCCGCTACCGATCTGCGAGCGGCGCGCGCTCTCGACCTCGGCGCGCTGCTTCTCGCGCTCGAGCTCGTACAGGCGCGCGCGGAGCACGCGCAGCGCCTTCGCCCGGTTCTGGATCTGGGACTTCTCGTCCTGCATCGACACGACCAGACCGGTCGGCACGTGCGTGATCCTCACCGCCGAGTCGGTCGTGTTGACGCTCTGGCCGCCGGGGCCGGTCGAGCGGTACACGTCGATCTTCAGGTCGTTCGGGTCGATCTCGACCTCGACCTCCTCGGCCTCCGGCATCACGGCGACCGTCGCGGTCGAGGTGTGGATCCGGCCCTGCGACTCCGTCGCCGGGACACGCTGGACCCGGTGCGTCCCGCCCTCCCACTTGAAGACGGAGAACGCGCCGTCGCCCTTGACGGCGAACGTGACCTCCTTGAAGCCGCCGCCCTCGTTCGGGCTGGCCGACAGCTGCTCCGTCGAGAACCCGCGCCGCTCGGCGTAGCGCGTGAGCATCCGGAAGATGTCGCCGGCCCACAGGCCGGCCTCGTCCCCGCCGACGCCCTGGCGCACCTCGACGATCACGTCCTTGCGATCGGCCGGGTCGGCCTGGACGAGCGCGAGCTTCAGCTCCTCCTCGAGCTCGGCCAGCCGGCTCTCGAGCTCAGGGAGCAGCTCGCGGAGATCGCCGTCGCCCTGCGCGGCCTCGAGGTCCTCCCGCACTCCCCGCCACTCCTCGGCGAGCTTGTGCGGGCCCTCGAGCTCCTTCAAGCGCCGGCCCGCGTCCGCGGCCTGCTTGTGGTCGTTGTAGACGGCAGGGTCCGACATGCGCTCCTGCGCCTCCCCATAGGAGCGCTCCAGCTCCTCGATCAGCTCGTCGATCCCGGCCATGGGAACTAGGTTAGAGCAGGCCTCCGCCGGGAAGATCCCGCCCGATGCGGCGCAGCGCCCTCCTCGCGTTCGCGGTCGCCCTGCTCGTCGGTTGCGGCGGGACGCAGACGGGCGGCGGAAACGGCGCCGGAGACGCACTCGCGTACCTGCCTGCCGACGCGGCCACGGTGCTGCTCCTGTCGACCGACGTCGACGGCGAGCAGTGGCGGCGCTTCGACGAGCTCGTGTTCCAGCGGCTGGAGGAAGACGATCCGACGACCGTCGCGGAGGCGGCCACCCAGGGCGCCGAGGAGCTCGAGCTGAGCTGGAAGTCGGACGTCAAGCCGCTGCTCGGCAACGAGCTCGCGATCGCGATCACCGGCGATCCGATGACCTTCCTCGGCGGCGAAGGTGATGCGTCGATCGTCGGCGCGCTGGAGACGAGGAGCGGCGAGATCGAACGGGTGCTGGAGAAGGCCGGGTTCGAGCGCAGCGCCGAGGTCGCCGGCGGAGCCCTCTACGGGCTCGAGGACGGTGGCTGGGCCGTCGCCGTCGAGGGCGATGTGCTGGTCTTCGGCGAGGACGAGCAGGTCGTCCGCGAGGCGCTGAACCGCCGGGACTCGGGCGGCGGGCTCGACGAAGACGCCGTGCAGGAGCAGCTGGGCGACCTCCCGGAGGACAACCTCCTCCGCGGGTTCGGAACGCTCGCCCGGATCACGGAGAACGAGCCACTGAGCCGGTTCGCCAACGATGGCTTCGTGCAGGCGCTCGAGTCGTGGGCCGGTGCGCTGCGCTTCAGCGAGTCGGACCTCACTGCCGAGCTCGCCGTGCGGCTCGACGAGGAGGTGCTCGAGGAAGACGACCTTCCGCTCGCGACGGGCCCGGAAGCGCCGGAGATCGTCGTCCGCGACCGGGAGATCTCGGGCGGCAACCGAAACCAGAGCCAGACGACCGCCTTCCTGCTCCGCGCGCTCCAGGTCGCGTATCCGGACTCGCGCTTCGTGCGGGCGGTGGACGCCCTCGACGAGGACCTCGGGATCAGCTTCGAGGAGGAGATCCTGCGCCAGTTCGACGGGCCGAGCGTCTCGTACGTGAGCCCGGACGGCCGCACCTTCGCGGCGCGCAGCGAGGTCCACGACCCCGAGGCGCTGCGCCGGATGCTCCCGCGGATCGCGCCTCACCTCCCGGCGCTCGTCGAGGGGCTCCAGGGACTGCAGTCGGAGGGCATGGCGCTGCTCTTCCTCTTCGCGCCGGATGCCCCGGCCGCGTCCCCGATGCACAACGTCAGGGTGGAGCCGCCCGCCTCGGACGACGGCCTCTACCGGATCTCCGGGCTGACCGGCGACGGGCCGAGCGAGCTGCACCTCGGCCTGATCGGGGACGTCTTCGTCGTCGCCTCGAGCGAGCGGGCGGCGCGGGACATCGTCGACGCGCCGACGCAGGAGGCCGAGGGCGCGCAGGGCGCCGGCGTCCTCCGCGCGGACCTCGCCGCGCTCGATCAGGAAGCCGGGCTGCTGCCGATTCCGATCCGAGGCAAGGAGCTCGTCGCCTCGCTGGAGGCGTCCACCGACGAGCTCCGGGCCCGCGTCAGAGTCGAGCTGGACTAGGCCATGACCTCGACCTTGCGCTCGGCAGGGTCGAGTCGGCCTTCGTGGCGAAGCACGTCCTTCAGGGCGCGGATGGACACCTCGAGCTGGTCGAGGCTCGGCTCCCGGGTGGTCAGCCGTTGGAGCCAGAGGCCCGGCGCGAGCAGCGTCATGAGGATCCTGTTGTCGGTGTGCTTGCCGGCGAAGCGGATCAGCTCGTAGGCGATCCCGGCGATCACGGGCAGCAGCGCGATCCGGCTGAGGATGAGCCAGTACCAGGCCGGCTGGCCGAAGAAGGCGAAGACGAAGATCGCGATCACCATCACCCAGAGCAGGAACGCCGTCCCGCAGCGGGGATGGATCAGGCTGAAGCGCTGGACGCGCTCGGGCAGGAGCTCCTCGCCGGCCTCGTACGCGTTGATCGCCTTGTGCTCGGCGGCGTGGTACTGGAAGACGCGCTTCAGGTCCGGGAGGAACGAGATCAGGACGAGGTAGAGGATGAAGATCGAGACCCGGATCAGGCCCTCGACCACGACGAACAGACCGGTCGTGTCGATCGGCAGCCAGTTCGTGATCAGCGCCGGCGTGACCTTGAAGAGGACGAGCGCGAACCCGATCGCAATCGCGAAGGCGAAGATGAGCGCGCCCCGTCCGATCTCGGTGGAGACGTCTTCCTCGTCGCCCTCCTCCTGCGCCGCGTAGTTCGCCGAGATCGCCAGGGCCCGGAAGCCGATCGCAAGCGATTCGCCGAGGGCGATGATCCCGCGGATGATCGGCAGGCGGAAGAACTTGTGGCGCGCCATGACCGAGTCGATCGAGCGGTCGACGAGCGCGATGTCCCCGTCCACCTTCCGGACCGCGAGCGCCCAGTGCGACGGGCCGCGCATCATGACGCCCTCGAGGACGGCCTGTCCGCCGATCGGTGCGCTCATGCGCTCAGCTTAGGCTCAGCCGCGGCGAGCGCCACCGGCACGCTCCAGCCGGCGCTGGAAGCGCTCCACCCGGCCGCCCGTGTCCACGAGCTTCTGCTTGCCGGTGTAGAACGGGTGGCAGTTCGAGCAGATCTCGACGTGGAGCTCGGGCTTCGTCGACCGCGTCTCGAACGTGTTCCCGCACGAGCAGTGGACGGTCGCGAGCATGTACTCGGGATGGATATCCGGCTTCATGGCCGGGCCAGGATAGCAGCGGCCGTCTCGGCCGCGACGTTGCCGCCCGTGACGACGCAGACGATCGTCTGGCCCTCGTCGGCCTCGATCTTCCCGGTCATCAGCGCTGCCACGCCGACCGCGCCGGCCGGCTCGCACGCCAGCTTCGCGCGCTCGTAGAGGAAGCGCATCGCGGCCTCGATCTCGGCCTCCTCCACCAGGACGACGTCGATCCCGCGGGCTTGCGCGACCTCGACCGCAAGCCGGCCCGCGAAGGGTGCGTTGAGGCCGTCGGCGATCGAGGTTGGGCTCACGGTGACCGGGCGTCCGGCCTCGAGCGCGGCGCTGAGCGCGTTCGAGTGCACGGGCTCGACCCCGACGACGCGGGCCGCGGGGAGCGCGGTCGCGATCCCGGAGATCAGCCCGCCGCCTCCGACCGGGACCACGACGACGTCCACGCCGGTCACGTCCTCGCCGATCTCCAGGCCGACGGTGCCCTGGCCCGCGGCCGTCGCCGGGCTGTCGAACGGATGGATGAGCATGCGGCCGGTCTGCTCGGTGAGCTCGTCGAGCCGCTCGAACATCTCCGCGGGCGTCTCAGCCTCGAGGTCGACCTCGGCGCCGTAGCCGCGGGTCGCGGCGATCTTGGCGGCGCTCGCCGTGCGCCACATCACGAGCAGCGCGTCGATCCCTTCCAGTGCGGAGCAGTACGCGAGCGCCTGCGCGTGGTTGCCGGCAGATGCTGCGATGACGCCACGCCGCCGCTCGTCGTCGGAGAGGCGGCTCAGCGAGTTGAGCACCCCGCGGGGCTTGAACGACCCCGTCCGCTGGAAGAGCTCGGCCTTCAGGAACACACGCGGGCCGAGCGTCGCGGAGCTGAAGGTCGGGGTCCTGTGCAGCCGCCCGCCGATCGCCTCACGGGCAGCCAGGACGTCGTCGCGCGTGATCATTCCGGCCGCGTCCCAGTGACAGTCACTGGGACACGTCCCGAACCCGCGGCGGCCCGCTTCCGGAGCGCGGGCGTTGTCACTTCCAGCCGCGTCCGAGTGACTGTCACTCGGACATGGCTAGGTGAGCCGGTACTCGGGGCCGGCGCCGCCCTCGGGCGGCGTGAGGCGCCCGCCCTTCGCGGTGATCGCGCCGCACTGGACGCAGTTCGACGGCGTCACCTCGACCCCACCGCCGTCCCTCGCCTCGTACACCTGCGCCGGGCACATGTGCTCCCACATCCGTGCAACCTCCTCGGGCACGTCGGGATCGACCCGGATGTGGTTCGGCGCGTCGTCGCGCGTCTTGTTCCCGGAGAGGAAGACGGAGGAGAGCTTGTCGAACGTGAGCTTGCCGTCCGCCGCCGGGTACGCCGACGCCCGCCCCGCGCGGATGAGCTCCTGCTCCGCGTCGCGCTCGGTCTTCTTGTCGCCCGGCGGGAACTTGCCGAAGCTCGCCGTCATCGCGCCGGCCATCGCGCCGCCCAGCCAGAACCCCTTGCCGAATGCCTGGCGCATGTTCCGCACCCGCTTCAGGTCGTCCCAGATGAAGGTGTCGCGGATCGACTGGTCGTACGACGCCAGCGCGCCAGGAGTCCACGGCGTCGTCCCGCGCTGGAGCGCCGCGAAGGCGGTCTCCGCCGCGAGGCGGCCCGACTCGATCGCGTAGTGGATCCCCTTCAGCGCCGGCACGTTCACGAAACCCGCGCCGTCACCGGTCAGGAGCAGCCCCGGCGCGTGCATCCGCCGCGGCACGGCGACGTAGCCGCCCTCGGGGATCGTCTTCGCGCCCCACCCCACGCGCTCGCCGCCCTCGAGGATCCGGCGCACCAGCTTGTGCGTCTTCAGCTCCTGCAGCAGGTCGTGCGGCGAGACCTCGAGGTCGCGGTAGTCCAGCCCGACCACCATCCCGACCGTGACCATGTCGGCGCCCATCGGGTAGATGAACGAACCGCCGAACTCGCGGTAGCGCCGCCCCCCGCGCAGCGGCCAGCCCATCGTGTGGATGACGCGGTCGAGCGGCTTCGCGACCTTCCAGACCTCCTTGACGCCCAGCGCCCACACCTGCGGGTTGTCGCCGGCGAGCCCGAAGCGGTCGATCGCGACACCGGTGAGGTGGCCTTGCGTGCCTTCCGCCAGGACGGTGACCTTCGCCGTCACGTCCGAGCCCGGCTCGAAGTTCCCGAGTTGCCCGCCGTCCCGCCCGCGGCCCTTGTCGCCCGACCGTACGCCGACGACCCGTCCACCCTCGACCAGCAGCTTCTCCGCCGAGGTCTCGGGGAGGATGTACGCGCCGCCCGCCTCCGCCTGCTCGCCGAGCCAGCGGGTCAGCTCCGACAGCGACGCGACGTAGTTCCCGTCGTTCTTCATTGTCGGCGGGGTCGGGATCCGCAGCGCCGAGCCCTTGGTCAGGTAGTAGACCGACTCGTGGTCGACCGGGCCGTAGAACGGCATGTCCTCGACCCGGGCACGGTCGCGGAAGAGCCGGCGAAGCGCGCGCGGGTTGACCACCGCGCCGGACAAGACGTGCGCCCCGACGCCCTTCCCCTTCTCCAGCACGGCCACGGGGACGTCGCCGAGTCGCGCAGCGGTCTCCGGCGACTCCTCGAGCAGCTGGCCGAGCCGGATCGCGCAGGCGAGCCCGGCCGGCCCGGCCCCGACGATCAGCACGCCCACGTCGATCCGCTCCTCGGCGGGATCGGTCGGCGGCGCGACGAACTCGGCCGGATCGAAGGGCGGGCGGTAGTCGGCGGGCTTCACGATCTGCGCTGGCGGACGAGCTCGGTCAGCTTGGGGACGATCTCGTTCAGGTCGCCCACGACCCCGAGGTCGGAGAACTCGAAGATCGGCGCGTTCGGATCCTTGTTGATGGCGACGACCGTGCCAGACGATTGCATCCCGACCTTGTGCTGGATCGCGCCAGAGATCCCGCAGGCGATGTAGAGCTTCGGCGAGACCGTCTTCCCGGTCTGACCGACCTGCGTCGAGTACGGGTACCACCCCGCGTCGACCACGGCGCGGGTCGCGGCGACCGCGCCGCCGAGCGCCTGCGCCAGCTCCTCGACCAGCTTGAAGTTCTCGGGCGCGCCGAGCCCGCGGCCGCCGGCGACGATCACGTCGGCGTCCTCGATCGACGGGCCCTCGCTCTCCGCGTGCGCCCGCTCGACCATCGTGGCCGCGGTCGAGAAGTCCTCGAACTGCACGTCGGCCTCCTCGACGGCCGCCTCGCCGCCCGTCGCTCGGGGGTCGAACGTTCCGGCGCGGATGAGCGCCAGGCGTGGCGTGGACGTCCAACCGACGTCGACGAAGACGGAGTCCCCGAGCGCCGGCCGCTTGCCCACGAGCTCGGCGCCCTCTCGGACGAGGTCGGTGAGGTCCCAGTTCAGCCCGGCGCCGAGGCGCGCAGAGAGACCGGCGGCAACGTCCGCCGCCAGCACGGAGGCCGCGAACAGGACGTTGTCGTAGCCGCCCGCGCCGACGATCGACGCGAGCGCGTCGACCCGCGGCTGCGGCAGGGGCGCCTCGAGCTCCGGCTTGTCGACGACGACCACCTTGGCCGCGCCGAACTCGCCCGCGCCTCCGGCGAGGTCCATGACGCCTGAGCCGAGCACGACGCCGGTGACGTCGTCGTCGAGTGTGGCCGCCTTCGACAGCACGCCCAGCGCCGGCTTCAGCAGCTCGTTGTCGTGGTGCTCGAGGAAGACGATCGTCGCCATCTAGAGCAGCTTCCTCTCGGCGATGAACTCGACGATCTTCTCCGCGGCGCTGCCGTCATCCTCGATCTTCACCGTGTCGCCGCGCGGGGGCGGGTCGCTCAGCTCCCGGACGGTGGTCTTCGAGCCCGCCTCGCCCGCCTCGTCGACGCCGAGCTCGGAGACGGACACCGTGCGCTGCGGCTTTGAGCGCGCGCCCATGATCCCCTTCAGCGAGGGGTACCGCGGCTCGTTGATCGCGTCGGACACCGCCAGGACCGCCGGCGTCGGCGCCTCGATGACGTCGTACCCGAACTCGGTCTGACGCTTCCCGCGGACCTTCCCGTCGGAGACCTCGAGCTCGGCGACCTGCGAGATCACCGGCAGCCGCAGGCGGTCGGCGACCGCCGCCCACAGCACCGCGCCGTCCGAGTCGCTCGCCTGCTGGCCGAAGACGACGAGATCTGCACCTTCGCGCTCGAGCGCCGCCGCGAGCGCGTTCGTGGTCGCGACGAGGTCCGAGCCCGCCGCCGCGTCGTCCGTGATCATCAGGGCCTCGTCCGCGCCCATCGCGAGCGCCTTGCGGACCGAGTCCTGGGCGCCGGCCGGGCCCATGGTCACGACGACCACCTCGCCCCCCTTGTCCTCCTTGATCCGGAGCGCCTCCTCGACCGCGTGCACGTCGAACGGATTGATCGCGCCCTCGCCCGACCGGTCGAGCCGCTTCGTGCCCGGATCGATCTTTCGTGCCTGCTCCGGCACGTGCTTCACGCAGACGGCGATCTTCACGGAGCGAGACTCTACTGGCGCCGCAGAGGGCTCAAGCGGGTCAGGGATTTGGCCGAGAGACCTGCTAGGGTCTCGCCCTTCGAGCGCGAACCGGAGCGCTGAGGTCCCAGCAATGAGACGCCACCGGACGACAGCCCGAGGACTGCTTCTGCTTGCCGCAGTCGGCCTGACGGCCGGGCCGGCGGCTGCGATTCCCGACCCCGGCTTCCTCCCGCCGAAGGCGAAGGCCACCGCGGGAGGGACGCAGCAGCAGCAGCCGGCAGGGAAGCGGATGATCTTCCCCGTCCTCGGCAAGTTCCGGTATGGCAACGACTACGGCGCCCCGCGCGGGCAGGGCGCCCACCAGGGGATCGACATCGTCGCGCCACGAAAGGCGCTCGCGATCGCCGTCGAGCCCGGCCGCGTGAAGTTCCACGTCACCTCCTCGCGGGCCGGCTGCATGCTCTACCTCAGCGGCGACAGCGGGACGACCTACCTCTACATCCACCTCAACAACGACGCCGGCATGACGAACGACAACCGGGGCGGCTGCAAGCCCGGGGTCTCGTTCGCGCCCGGGCTCAAGAGCGGGATGAAGGTCGCGGCCGGCGAGCCGATCGGGTTCGTGGGCGACTCGGGCGACGCGAACGGGATCGAGCCGCACCTCCACTTCGAGATGCATCCGAACGACGGCGCCTCGATCAACCCCTTCACGCACCTGAACCGGGCGTACCGGCTCCTCTTCGCGGCGCCGCGCAAGGGCGACACGTCACTGTGGCTCAAGGGCGACGTCCTGGCCCAGCAGACCGAGGCGCTGAAGGTGAACGTCCGGAGCCTCGGCGTCCGCACGACCGGCCTGAAGCTGAACGGGATCAGCCGGCCGGTGGAGCTGGCGATCTCGCCGTTCACCGTGATCGAGAACCTCGTCGGGCGCATCGCCGCGAAGTCGCGGGCGACGGTCTGGACGGAGATCTTCCCGAACACGCTCGCCGCGCAGCTCGGCCGGCCCGGCGCGATCACCGCGCAGCGGGTCCTCCTCAGCGCCCGCTAGGCCGCGCCTCCGCCGCAGCGGCACTCCCGTCACACACCGACCCGGCCGGCGTCTGCGCCGGACCAGCGTCTGCGCCGGGCCGAAAAACGCCAAGTAACACTGTGTTACTTGGCCCTCGGGTCAGCGGCGAAGCGGCGGCACCCCGGCGCCCGAGAGGTGATCGACGATCGCCTCCGGCGGGCGAACGCGGAAGGCGACGTCCATCAGCACCGACGCAGTGGTCGGCCCTCGGCGGAGCCTGCGCGACTCGTGGACGAGCACGCGCACACGCTGGTAGCTCGGTCTGGTCAGGCCCAATCGGTGGGCTTCGTCCCCGACGCGCCGGCTGACCTCTGCGATTGGCACGGAGCTGTCATCCAGACGGACGATCGCCTCGAGGAGGCGAGGAGAGAGCCGCGGCGCAAAGGTGGTCACGGCGCCCAGTTTGGTTGCGCTGGAGCCGGACAATGTGCCGAGAGTGCGCCACTCCGGCCAAGTAACACAGTGTTACTTGGCCGACGAAGCGGCGGGCGCTAGCGGCCCGTGAACTTCGGCTCGCGCTTCTCGGCGAAGGCCGTGAGGCCCTCCCTGGCGTCCTCGCTCGCGAAGAGCTCGCCGAAACGATCGCCCTCCCGCGCGAGGTTGTCGGCGTGGTCGCCGGCGAACGCGCGGTTGACCGCCTCCTTCGCCGCCTCCAGCGCGAGCGGGCTCTTGCTCGCGATGCCGGCTGCGATCTCCAGCACCCGCGGCATCAGGTCGTCCGGCTCGTAGACCGCGTGCACGAGACCGTGCGTCCGCGCCTCCTCGGCGTCGATCGTGCGGCCGGTGAGGATCAGCTCCTTGGCGAACCCGAGTGTCGTCGCCCGCGCGAGCCGCTGCGTCCCGCCCCACCCCGGGATGATCCCGAGGTTGATCTCGGGCTGGCCGAGCTTCGCGGTCGAGGACGCGTACCGGAGATCGCAGGCAAGCGCGAGCTCGCAGCCGCCGCCGAGCGCGAAGCCGTTGATCGCCGCGATCGTCGGCTGCCGCATCGTCTCGAGGAGGCGGCCGGCCTCGTGCCCGAGCGCGCCCCACGCCTTCGCCTCCTCGACGTCGAGCCCGCTCATGTACTTGATGTCGGCGCCGGCGATGAACGCCCGGTCGCCGGCGCCGGTCAGCACGACCACGCGCGTGTCGGCGTCCGCCGCCAGCTCGGCGAGCCGGTCGCGCAGCGCCGTGAGCGTCTCGACGTCGAGCGCGTTGAGCGCCTCGGCGCGATCGACGGTGACGACCGCGACCGCGTCCTCGTGCCGGACGTCGATCAGCTGACGGGAACCTTCTCGCGCAGGAACTCGACGATCTCGCTGGTGGGCGCACCGGGCGTGAACACCTCGGCGACGCCTCTCCGCTTGAGCTCCTCCGTGTCCTCGCGCGGGATCGTCCCGCCGACGACGACCAGCACGTCGTCGAGCCCGTTCTCCTTCAGCCCGTCGACGATCTTCGGCACCAGCGTCATGTGCGCGCCGGAGAGGATCGAGATGCCGACCGCGTCAGCGTCCTCCTGGATCGCCGTCTCGACGATCTGCTCGGGCGTCTGGTGCAGGCCGGTGTAGATGACCTCCATGCCGGCGTCCCTGAGGGCGCGCGCGATGATCTTCGCCCCGCGGTCGTGACCGTCGAGGCCCGGCTTGGCGATCACGACACGGATCTTCCCGGCCATCCCCGACGTGAGTATAGGAAGGTGGTTCCGGCGGAAGACGAAGGCTCGGGCCCGCGTCCGGGTATAGGCCAGACTATGCAGATGAGGCTCAGGGTGATCGGGTGCTCGCCGGCCTGGCCCAACCCCGGTGGTGCCCAGTCCGGGTACCTCGTGGAAGGGCCGCCCGGCCGCGTGCTCCTGGACTGCGGCGCCGGCGTCCTCGCGAAGCTCCGGGAGGTGGAGGACTGGCCGCGGATCGACGCGATCTGCCTGACGCACTTCCACCTCGACCACTGGGGCGACGTGATCCCGTGGGTGTGGGCGCTCTGGTTCGGGCCCGCGAGCGAGCATCCCCGCCCCGACCTCTGGGTGCCGCCGGGCGGCGAGCGGCTGCTCGCCGAGATCGGCCAGCGGCTCGGGACGCCGGATATGTTCGAGCAGGCGTTCACGGTCCGCGAGTACCGGCAGGACTCGGAGTTCGAAACCGCCGGCTTCCGGATCACCGCGCGGCGGGTCCTGCACTACGACCTCCGCGCCTACGGCTTCCGCGTCAGCTGCAACGGCAAGACGATGGCGTACTCGGGCGACAGCGGCCCGAGCGACGCGCTGCCTGAGCTGGCCCGCGACGCCGACCTCTTCCTCTGCGAGGCCACCCTCCTCGAGCCCCACCCGGAGGGAGGGACGCGGGGTCACCTGTCCGCCGAAGAGGCGAAGGAGGCGTTCGACGCGTCGGGCGCGAAACGGCTCCTCCTCACGCACCGCCCGCAGGAACGACCGCTCGACCCTGCGTTCGAGCAGGTCCACGACGGCTACGTGACCGAGATCTAGACGCCCGGAGGCGGCACGTATGCGGCGGCGGCACGCCGGCCGCGGCGCCAGCTGCGCACGTAGAACACGACCACGATGAGCGGCACGAGCGCGAGGAGCGCAACGGGCGCGAGCAGCCACTTCGCGTCGAGCCTCGCCTCACCCGGCGGCGCGGAGTCGCCGAGGTTCGGGACGCCTCCGGCGCCTGTCGACGCCGCGGCCGGTGCGGCGCCACCGGCCGCCGTCATCCCGACCGGAGCCCACGAGGAGACGAGCCACCCGTTCTTGCCCCCGCCCGGGACCAGCTCCATCGCGAACATCGACGGCCGGAGCTTCGACTTGTCCGTCGGGAACAGCAGCACCTGGAGCCCGAGGGCGTCGGGGTACGAGTACTCGATCTTCCACCGCGCCTCCTCGACGGGAAACGGCACGACCGGGATGTTCTCCGTCGCCCACTCCGCCCTGCTGATCCCGCCCTTGAGGCTCGGAGCCGCCAGGTCGTAGGCCAGCTCGACCTTCTGGCGCGCGACGGCGTGCGTCACGAAGTTCGCGGCAGTGGCGAGCGCCTTCGCGCGGTCGACGCGCGTGAGCTTGATCGTCTCCGGCTCGCGGTAGACGTACGCCTCCTCGGCACCGAAGGACTGCGGCGGATCGTGCCTCGTCTCGGGCCAGAGGACGCCGATCCCGACGACCGCGACGACGATCCCGACGGCGCCCGCGGACCACGCGAGGCGGCGGCGCATCCGTGGTGAGAAGAGGGCTCTCACGCGCGGAGCATCCTCTGCGTCGGGTGGTCTACCCCTGCTGCGGAGCGCTCGGGATGGGCGGCGGGGCGTACGGAGCCCAGTAGTCCACGAGCCACTTCGCGTCCGCTCCGGAGCCGAACTTCTTCAGGCCGATGAAGAACACCTGCGGCTTCTCCTTCGAGCCGGCCTTCGGCTGCATGACCACCTGGAGGGAGACGTCGTTCGGGTACGACCAGTCGACCTTGACCGGCGACTGGTTGACCGCTGCATCCGGGTACGGCACGACCGGGATCTCACCCGTCATCCACTCCTTGAGCGTCAGGTCCTGCTTGATCCCCGGGCCGGAGATCGCCCATGCGTCCCGGAGGTTCTTCCGCACGACCGCCGTCTTGATGAACTGAACGGCGATCTGGCGCGCCTCGGGCGGCAGCGGAACGGTCTTGTCGGCGCCGACGTTGACCGCCGGCTCGTCGGAGAACGTCTCGGCCTTGCCGCCGGTCCTCGTCTGCGTCTGCCAGAACGCGAGCACACCGAGCAGCAGCACGGCGCCCGCGATCCACGGGAGCGCGCGGTTGAGCGTTCTCGAGTTGAGCAGGCCGCCTTCCACGTTCGTCACAGGTTAGACGACGTTGCGGGCGGCTCTGTTAGGCGCGGATTGCGCCGGTGTTAACAGCCTGGGCGCGAGTCGCGGCCCGCCCTTCGCCGAAAGTCTCACGACCTTCGGCGACCGTATGAAGCCGGGCGGCGCTTCGCGCCGCGCGGCAAATCGCCGCTGCTTGCGCGTCCTCGCCCGACTTGGGCTCGTACGGAACCGGCAAAGCCGGTTCCGCGGCGATCGCCGCGAAACGGGCTTGGCCCGTTTCGCCTGGCCGGCTGCAACACAAGTGATGCTTCACAACGCCAGTCGGCCGCGCCGCCGAAGGCGGCCCGGCTTCAGTGGGTCGTCGAAAGTCGTGAGACTTTCGACGAGGAAACGCGCCGCCTAGGCGCGGATCAGAAGACCGGAGTCTCGCGCCAGACGCCCCAGACCTCGCGGAGGGCGTCGCACATCTCCCCCATCGTCACGTAGGCGCGAGAGGCGTCCACGATCAGGGGCATGAGGTTCTCGTCGCCCTCGGCGCCTTGCTTCAGGCGGGCCAGCGCGGCCTCCGCGGCGGCCGAGTCGCGCCGCGCGCGCAGCGCCTGCACGCGCGCGATCTGCTTGTCCTCGAGGGCCGGGTCGATGCGCAGGATCTCGAGCTCCTCGTCGCCCTCCTGCTGGTAGCGGTTGACGCCCACGATGATCCGCTGCTTCGCCTCCACCTCCGACTGGTAGCGGAAGGACGCGTCGGCGATCTCGCGCTGGAAGAAGTTCTCCTTGATCGCGGGGATCACGCCGCCCAGGGCCCGGATCCGCCCGAAGTAGTCGTACGCCTCGGACTCGAGCCGGTTCGTCAGGTCCTCGACGAAGTAGGAGCCGCCGAGCGGGTCGATCGTGTTCACGACGCCCGTCTCGTGCGCGATCACCTGCTGCGTGCGCAGCGCGAGCCGGACGGCGTTCTCGGTCGGCAGCGCGAGCGCCTCGTCGAACGAGTTCGTGTGCAGCGACTGCGTCCCGCCGAGCACGGCCGAGAGTGCCTCGAGCGCGGTCCGCACGATGTTCACCTGCGGCTGCTGCGCGGTGAGCGAGACGCCGGCGGTCTGCGTGTGGAACCGCATGAGCCAGGACCGCGGGTTCTTCGCGCCGTAGCGCTCACGCAGCTCCCTCGCCCAGATCCGGCGGGCCGCGCGGTACTTCGCGATCTCCTCGAAGAAGTCGAGGTGCGCGTTGAAGAAGAACGACAGCCGCGGCGCGAACTCGTCGACGTCCAGCCCGCGCTCGACGGCGGCCTCGACGTACGTGAAGCCGTTCATGAGCGTGAACGCGAGCTCCTGGATCGCGTTCGATCCGGCCTCGCGGATGTGGTAGCCCGAGATCGAGATCGGGTGCCACCTCGGCATCTCCCGCGTGCAGAACTCGACCATGTCCGTCACGAGCCGCATGGACGGCTCGGGCGGGAAGATCCACTCCTTCTGCGCGATGTACTCCTTGAGGATGTCCGTCTGGATCGTCCCGCGGAGCTCCGAGCGCGGGACGCCCTGCTCCTCCGCGACGCACGCGTAGAACGCGAGCGCGATCGGCGCGGTGCAGTTGATCGTCATCGACGTCGAGACCTCGCCGAGCGGGATGCCGGCGAACAGTGTCTCCATGTCCTCCAGGGAGTCGATCGCGACGCCCTCACGGCCGACCTCCCCGAGCGAGCGTGGATGGTCCGAGTCGTACCCCATCAGCGACGGCATGTCGAACGCCGTCGAGAGCCCGGTCTGGCCGTGGTCGAGGAGGTAGCGGAACCGCTCGTTCGTCTCCTCGGCGGTGCCGAAGCCGGCGAACTGCCGCATCGTCCAGAGCTTGCCGCGGTACATCGACGGATAGACACCGCGGGTGAACGGAAAGACGCCCGGGTAGCCGAGCTCCTGGTCGGGATCGATCTCGACCGAGTCGGCCGTGTAGAGCGGATCGACCTCCAGGCCGGAGATCGTGGTGAAGAGCTCGCCCTGGCGCTCCGGCGAAGCCTCGTAGAGCTGGCGGCGCCACTCGGCGATCCCGTCCAGCGTCGAGCGGCGGTCCTCGGTCGTCGCCATCTGGGCCAATTCTACGAATGCAGGGCTTATGTACTGAACGACATCGCCCGATAGAGGGATGACGCATGCGCCCCTCGCCTGCCCCCGATTCGACGCGCGGCCAGCGCGGCGAGCAGCCGCCGCGCCTGGTTCTGCGCTTCGCCGTGTACACGGGCCTCGTGCTCCTCGTGGCCGGCCTCGCCATGCTCTTCGTCCTCGAGCGCGACATCACGACACGTGCGGAGGAGCGCGTGGAGTCGCAGTCGCAGGCCGTCGCCGAGGCGACGCTGAAGCAGCATCTGACGACCGCCGACTTCCGCCGGCCGGTCAGCTTCACGCGGCGCGCCAGGCTCGACCGGGTCCTGCGCGACCGGGTCTTCCTCTCCGGCGTCGTCCAGGCGTCGTTCTACAACGCGGAGGGCCGCGTCACGTACTCGACGGATCACGCGCTGGTCGGGCACGTGCGCCCCAGCGAGGCGCTCTCGTCGGCCCTCGAAGGCCGCCCCGACCGCTCGGTGCGCTGGGTCGACGGCCCCGAGGGCCGGGTGAAGGTGCTTCGGACCGTCGTCCCCGTCCGGGGCCGCTCCGGGTCGCGGCCGATCGGCGCGCTCTCGATCTCGCAGGACTACCGGACGATCGACCTCCAGGTCAGCGAGGCCTTCCAGCACTCGGCGATCATCCTCGGCCTCGCGCTCCTCGTCCTCTGGGCCTCGCTCATCCCGATCCTCCGCCGCACGACACGGCAGATCCACCTCCGGAACGGGCAGCTCGCCCAGCAGGCGAGCGACCTCGAAGCCGCCCTGCTCGACCGCAACCAGGCCCAGGAGAGCGTCGGGCAGCTGGCCGCGATCGTCGAGGCCTCCGACGACGCGATCACGCGAACCGCCTCCGACGGGACGATCATGACCTGGAACCCGGGCGCCGAGCGCCTCTTCGGCTACCGCGCCGCCGAGATAATCGGGCAGCCGATGGCGGTGCTCGTTCCGCAGAACCGCATGGAGGAGCTCTCCATCGTCGCGCGCCAGATCAACTCCGGCGCAGGCGTCGAGGATCACGAGACGCGCGGCCTTCGCAAGGACGGAACCGAGGTCGACGTCTCGCTGACCGTCTCGCCGATCATCGACGACACCAACGCCGTCAACGGCGCGGCGGTCATCGCGCGCGACATCACGCACGTCCGACGGCAGCAGGCGCAGCTCGAGGCGCTGCTCGCGAAGGAGCGCGTCGCCCGCGCCGACTCCGAGGCCGCCCGGCGGGCGCTCGCCGAGCAGAACGAGCGCCTCCGCGAGCTCGACCGGCTGAAGGACGAGTTCATCTCGCTCGTCTCGCACGAGCTCCGCACCCCGCTCACCTCGATCCACGGCTACCTCGAGCTGCTGCTCGAAGGCGGCGCCGGCGACCTGACCGCGGAGCAGGAGCGCTTCCTCACCGTCGTCGAGCGGAACTCCAAGCGGCTGATGCAGCTCGTCGGCGACCTGCTCTTCATGGCGCAGGTCGAGGCGGGCAAGCTCGCGCTCGACCTCGACGAGGTCGACCTGCACGAGATCCTGCTCGAGTGCCTCGAGGCGGCGAAGCCGGCGGCGGACGACAAGCAGATCGACCTCGCCGCCGACCTCGAGCACACCCCGACGATGCTCGCGGACCGCTCGCGCATCGCGCAGGTCCTCGACAACCTGATCTCGAACGCCCTGAAGTTCACCCCGCCGACCGGGCGCGTCTCCGTCCACGCGACCCGCGTGGGCAACGACGTCGTCGTCCAGGTCGCGGACACCGGCGTCGGCATCCCGGCCGACGAGCAGGACCGGCTCTTCGAGCGGTTCTTCCGGAGCACGAACGCGACCGAGCAGGCGGTCCCGGGGACCGGGCTCGGCCTGACGATCGCGAAGGCGATCGTCGAGCGGCACGAGGGCTCGATCGAGATCGAGAGCACCGAGGGCTCCGGCACCACGGTCCGCGTCAGGCTTCCGCTCGCATCCGCCGCGATCGACGAGGTGGCCGCATGAGCCGCAAGCCGCTGGTGCTCGTCGCCGACGACGATCCGGACATCCTCCTGCTGATCTCGCTCACGCTCGAGCGGGACGGCTACGAGGTCGTGCTCGCGAAGGACGGGCTGAGCGCCTACGAGGCGGCGCTCGAGCGTGTGCCCCACCTCGTCGTCCTCGACCTGATGATGCCCGGCATCGACGGGTGCGAGGTCACGCGCCGGCTTCGCGCCGAGGACGCGACGAAGCACGTGCCGATCGTGATCGTCACCGCCTTCGCCGAGGAGAGCCAGGCGGCCAAGGCGCTCGAGGCCGGCGCGGACGCGTACATGAAGAAGCCCTTCAGTCCCCGCGAGCTCCTCGCGAAGACCGCCTCACTCCTGCTCGAGCGCCGGCCTCGGTCGCGCCTCGCGACGCTCTAGTCAGTCGTCGTCGTCATCGTCATCGTCGTCGTCGTCGCAGCCGCGGTGGCGGCGGAAGTCGTCACACCCTCCGGTTGCCGTCGAGGTGAACGTCTCCGAGAACAGGAAGCCGTTGAACCCCGGCTGGCCGCGGATCTCGGTGTCGGACACGACGACGAAGCTCGTGCCCGTGTCGGTCACGGAACCGCGGCGCCCCGGAATCGTCGCCGAGTACGAGACCGAGCCTTCGAAGTCGAGCGAGTTCGGGCCGCCGGTCGGGAACGCGGCCGTGCCGCAGAGCCCGAACGCGGTCGGCGTCTGGAGCGTCTTCGTGCCGGTGACGGTCCCGGCGGGAGAGTCGATCGAGAACGTCGCGGAGAACGACGTCGCGACGCCTCCGAGCAGGTCGACCACGATCGTGCCGCTCTCGGTGAACGGCCCGGGGAACGGACCGGTCGCCTCCCCGGTCGCGGTGAACGTGAACGTCGAGGTTCCGAGGAGGTTGCAGGTTCCCTCGACGTCGAGTGTTCCCGGGTTGAGCGGGATCTCGGACGTGAGCAGCGTCTCGCCGGTGAGCGACGAGGACGAGTCGCCGCCGTGATGACCGCCGAACGCGAGTGCCGGTGCGGCGGCAAGACCGAATGCGGTCGCCAGCACGGCGAACCGGATCCAGCGTCGTTTCATGCTGTTGCCTCCCTGACGGTGCTTACCTGAGTCAGCGAGACTTTACCCCGGTGGCCGGATCGCCAAACATGGAACGTCAGGACGGACGGCCCGGGCGGTAGGCGTAGCCGAAGCCACGCCGGGTCTCGATCGGCGTCTCCTCCGGCGCGTCCGGCGAGAGTTTCTTGCGCAGGTAGCCGACGTACAGCTTCACCTGCTCGCGGGAGGCATCGCTCTCGCCCCACACGAGCGTCAGCAGCTGGTCGTGCGAGAGCACCTGGTTCGGGTGCTGGACGAACGTCGTCAGCAGCTTGAACTCGAGCGGGGTCAGGTCGACGTTCTGCCCCCGAGCCGTGACCAGCCGCTGGGCGAAGTCGATCGAGACGAACGGGTCCGAGTACGCCTCGGCCGCCGCTGCGTCACGGCCGCTCGAGCGGCGAAGCAGCCCCTCGATCCTGGCCAGCAGCTCCTGGCGCCCGAACGGCTTCGTCACGTAGTCGTCGGCGCCGGCGCGCAGCCCGCGCGTCTTCTCGAGCTCGGCCGAGCGCGCGGTCAGCATCACGACCGGGACGTCGCTCAGCTCCCGGATGCGCTCCAGCGTCGTCCACCCGTCCATCCCCGGCATGCCGACGTCCAGGAGCACGAGGTCCGGCCGTCCGCCGTAGAGCTCCTGGAGCGCGTGCTTGCCGTCGGCCGCCTCGACGACTTCGAAGCCCCGGCGCTCGAGAAGCTCGCGCAACAGCGTCCGGATGTCGTTGTCGTCGTCGACCACGAGAATGCGCTGCTCGCTCACAGGTCAGAGCCTACGAGGGTCCGCGGACGCCTGCAGAAGGCGGTTCTCCTACCCCAAAAAGGGGATTTCTCGGGCGTCCTGACCGTTTTCATACCGAATTCTTCCGCCTTCCCCGCTGCCCCTTACGAAGACGTGACTGCCTCCCCAGGACGGAGAGGCGGTGACAGAGATGACAGGACATCTTCTTCGGATCATCGGCGGCGTCGCAGCCACAGTGGTAGCGGCATCGGCCGTAGGGACAGCAGTGGTCGCCGGCGGCGGCAATGGCGGCCAGCGTCCCTCCGGGCCTTCCGCCGGCCCGCTCAACGAGGTCGTGCTCCCTGCGGATCGACGGGGCACGGGCTCGAGCAACCGTCGCGGCAACGGTACGGCAAGCCAGGGCGAGAACAGTGTGGAGGACGATGCGGCGTCTTCCGGCACGGACGCCGGCGACGATTCGACGGGGGTGGATGTCGATCTCGGCGGCACCACCGACTCTCCGTCCCCTCAAGTTTCCTCGACGCGCGAAAACGCGCAGCCCGGCGCTGACGGGCCCGCAGGTCCCAAGGGGGACCCGGGCCCGTCCGGCGCAAACGGCCGACCCGGAGCTCCGGGCGCCACCGGCCCCGCTGGGGCCGACGGCGCGCCGGGTGCGCCCGGTCCGGCAGGCGCTCCTGGGCCTCCCGGCCCGGGGAACGGCCCGACCGGCCCGCAGGGGCCCCAGGGCCCGCAGGGCATCGCCGGCGCGCAGGGCCCGGCCGGCCCGAAGGGCGCCACCGGTGCACAGGGCGCGCAAGGCGTGACCGGCGCGACGGGCGCGCAGGGCGTACAGGGCATTCAGGGAGCAACCGGCACGACGGGCGCCCAGGGCCCGGCCGGCCCGCAGGGCATCCAGGGACTGCAAGGACTTCAGGGACTTCAGGGCCTCACCGGCGCGACGGGCGCTGCGGGTGCGACCGGCGCGCAGGGCCCGGCCGGCCCGCAGGGCCCCGTCGGCGACACCGGCGCGACCGGTGCGCAAGGCGCACAGGGCATCCAGGGCGAGACCGGCGCCACCGGCGCTCAGGGAGCTCAGGGCGTCCAGGGCGAGACCGGCGCGACCGGCGCCCAGGGACCGCAGGGCCTCCAGGGCATCCAGGGCGACACGGGCGCGACCGGCGCGACCGGCGCCCAGGGGCCCGCCGGCCCGCAGGGCCCGATCGGCGCCACCGGCGCCCAGGGTCCCCAGGGCGAGACCGGCGCCACCGGCGCCCAGGGCGAGACCGGTGCGACCGGCGCCCAGGGACCGCAGGGCCTCCAGGGCCTCCAGGGAATCCAGGGAATCCAGGGCATCCAGGGTGACACGGGCGCGACGGGGCCGGCCGGCCCGCAGGGCCCCGTCGGCGACACCGGCGCGACCGGCGCCCAGGGCGCACAGGGCATCCAGGGCGAGACCGGCGCCACCGGCGCCCAGGGCGCACAGGGGATCCAGGGCGAGACCGGCGCGACCGGCGCCCAGGGCATCCAGGGAATTCAGGGCGAGACCGGTGCGACCGGCGCCCAGGGCGCGCAGGGCATCCAGGGCGAGACCGGCGCCACCGGCGCCCAGGGCGCACAGGGCATCCAGGGCGAGACCGGCGCCACCGGCGCCCAGGGCCCGGCCGGTCCGCAGGGCCCGGTCGGCAACACCGGTGCGACGGGAGCGCAGGGCGCACAGGGCATCCAGGGCGAGACCGGCGCGACGGGCGCGCAGGGCGCACAGGGCATCCAGGGAATTCAGGGCGAGATCGGCGCAACGGGCGCCCAGGGCCCGGCCGGCCCGCAGGGCCCGGTCGGCGCAACCGGCGCGACGGGTGCGACCGGCGCCACCGGCGCCCAGGGCCCCGCCGGCCCGCAGGGCCCGATCGGCGCCACCGGCGCGCAGGGCACTCAGGGCATCCAGGGCGAGACCGGCGCCACCGGCGCGCAGGGCCAGACCGGCGCCACCGGCGCGCAGGGCGCTCAGGGCAACCAGGGACTCCAGGGCCAGACCGGCGCCACCGGCGCGCAGGGCGCTCAGGGCAACCAGGGAATCCAGGGTCCGACCGGCGCCACCGGCGCTCAGGGCCCCGCCGGCCCGCAGGGCGCGACCGGCGCCCAGGGGCCGCAGGGGATCCAAGGTCCCGCCGGCGCGACCGGCGCGCAGGGCGCTCAGGGGCCGCAGGGCGACCCCGGCATCACCACCGTGCGTAAGACGGACGCAGACAACACCACGACGTCGACGACGCTGCAGAACACCAGCGGCCTCGACGTCGCGCTGGCGGCGAACACCACCTACAGCTTCGAGTACTACGTGATGTTCACCACTGCGGCAACCAACACGGGGATCGGCCTCGCGCTGAACGGGCCGACCTTCTCGGCCCTGGCCTATACGGTCAGCATCCCGTCCACCAACACCGACGGCACCGGCAACGTCTTCGCCGGGCCCAGCTTGAACTGGAACGACGCGGTGACCCCCACGACGGCCCCCGCGGCCGGCAACACGTACGTCGCCCGGATCCACGGCATCGTGCGAACGACGGCCGCCGGCGACCTGTCCGTCCGGTTCCGCCGGGGCGGCACGAACGGCCAGGTTGCGGTCAAGCAGTACTCCTGGGGCTCCGTCTATCCCGGCTAGCACGTATCCCTCAAGTCAGGGATGCCGCCTGCCGATAGGGACACGGTGATGACCGAGCGGATGACGGAACAGAGGAGCGCCGAGCGCCGTGCGGAAGACCGCAGGCCTGTGGCACAGAGAACGATGGCGATGCCCGTCCTCCGCGTTCCCCACCTCCGGCTCGGCGCGCTCGTGGCCCTCGGCCTCGCAGCGTTCCTCATCGGCTGGCTGGTGGTGAACCGCGGCGGCGACGAGGCCACGACGACGCCCGGAAGCGGCGCATCGGCGGTCTCCGAGTCCGACCTGAAGGCGTTCGCGCAGACCGTCGACCACCCGGTCTACTGGGCCGGCCCGAAGGACGGGTACACGTACGAGCTGACGCAGACGACGAACGGGTTCGTCTACGTCCGCTACCTCCCCGAGGGAACGGACGCCGGTGACCCGCGCTCGCAGTTCCTCACGATCGGGACCTACCCCCGCCAGGGCGCGTTCGCCGAGCTGCAGCGCGCAGCGAAGGCAAACGGCGCCGTCAGCCTGAAGATCGGCGACGACGGCCTCGCGGTCTTCAGCGAGGCGCGCCCGACCAGCGTGTACTTCGGCTACCCGGATGCGCGCTACCAGGTCGAGGTGTACGACCCCTCGGCGGACGAAGCGCGCCGGCTGGCGCTCTCGGGCCAGGTCGTCCCGGTCGAGTAGCCGACGCCGGGAGGGGGCGGCGTGACGCTCGTTCTCTGCTGGGTCGTCTTTCCGCTGCTCCTGGCGGCGATCTGCCTGGGCTCGGGGCTCGCCGTCGCGCGCCTCAGCCGGACGCGGATCCCCGCACCGCTCGTGCTGCCGGTCGGCTTCGCCGCGGTCGTCGTCATCGGGCTCTTCACGACACTCAGCCCGAGCCTCGCCAAGCTCACCCTGCCGACGACGCTAGCCGTCGCCGCCGTCGGCCTCGCGACCTCGCTGCCTCGGGGCCTGCCGCGGCTCGATCCGTGGGCCGTGGCGTCCGCCGTCGTGGTGTTCGTCTGCTTCGGCGCGCCGGTTCTCCTGTCCGGAGACGCGACGTTCGCCGGCTACATCAAGCTCGACGACACCTCGACGTTCCTCGCCCTCGCCGACCGGGCGCTCGAGCACGGGCGGAGCCTGGAAGGACTCGCGCCGTCGTCCTACGAGGCGGCGCTCGCCTACAACCTCCACTTCTATCCCCTCGGCTCGCTGCTGCCGTTCGGCATGGGCTCGGCGCTCACCGGCCAGGACGCCGCCTGGCTCGTCCAGCCGTTCATGGCGTTCCTGGCGGCCCTCCTGGCGCTCGTGCTGTATCAGCTCGCGTCGCTCGTCCTCGCCTCGCGCCCTCTCCGGCTCACCGCGGCGGTGCTCGGCTCGCAGGCGGCACTGCTCTACGGCTACTCGCTCTGGGGCGGTGTCAAGGAGCTTGCGGCGGCGCCGCTCGTGGCGCTCGTCGCGGCGCTTACCGGGTCGCTCTTCCCGTCCAACCGGCGCGGCCTCGCCGTGGTTCCTCTGGCGGTGGCAGGCGCGGCGCTGGTCGGCGTCCTGAGCATCGGAGCGGCTGCGTGGCTCCTCCCCGCCCTCGCGCTTGCGGTCGTCGCCTTCGCCCGGCGCGGCCGCCGGGCCAGCCCGCTCCTGCTGGCCGGCCTCGCCGTCGGCCTTGTCGTCCCCTCGCTCACGGTGGCCAGGTTCGTCCTCGGCAAGGGCGTGCTCGGATCGCTGCGCGACTCCGACGAGCTCGGCAACCTCCTGGCGCCGTTGAGCCCGCTGCAGCTCGTGGGCGTCTGGCCGACCGGGGACTTCCGGCTCCGTCCCGAGGACATCACGGCGACGTACGTGCTGGTCGCAATCGCCGTGGTGGCGGCCGTCGCGGGGATCGGGTACGCGGTCTCGCGACGGGCCTGGGAGATCGCCCTGTACGCCGGCAGCGGCCTGCTCGCCGCTGCGCTGTTCGCCGTGCTCGGCTCGCCCTGGCTCGAGGGGAAGGCCTTCGCGATCGGCTCGCCCGTCGTCGTCTTCGCCGCCGTGCTGGGCGCCGCGAGCCTCTTCGGGCGCGGGCGCCGGATCGAGGGTGGCGTGGCGCTCGCCGCGATCGCAGTGGGCGTCCTCTGGTCGAACGCCCTGGCCTACCGCGAGGTCAACCTCGCGCCGCGCCAGCAGCTCGCCGAGCTGGAGCAGATCGGAAGGGACTTCGCCGGCGACGGACCCGCGCTCATGACCGAGTACCAGCCGTACGGCGTCCGCCACTTCCTCCGCACGCTCGACGCGGAGGGCGCCTCGGAGCTTCGCCGGCGGCAGGTGGCGCTGTCCGACGGATCGACCCTGCCCAAGGGCGAATACGCGGATCTCTCCGCCTTCCGGCTCTCGGATCTCCTGACCTATCGCACCCTCGTGCTGCGCCGATCGCCCGTCGAGAGCCGCCCGCCCGCGGCGTACCAGCTCGTCCGGTCCGGCCGCTTCTACGAGGTCTGGCAGCGGGGCGAGACGATCTCGTCCGGCCCCGCCGTGCGGTGCGCGAAGCCGGTGCTGTTCGCGGTGACAGGGGCCCCGATCCCGCTCGTGGCGCGGACCGCGGGCCGCTACGAGCTCTGGGTCGGCGGATCGTTCCGCGGCCGCCTCTCGGTGCTGGTGGACGGGCGCGAGGTCGCGTCCGACAGCCACAAGCTCAACTACACGGGCCAGTACGTCTCCCTCGGCGAGGTCTCGCTCGACGTCGGCCGGCACACCGTGCAGCTGCGCCAGGCAGGCTCTTGGCGCTCACCCGGCTCGGGCGGTCCCGCGCCGCCACTCGGCCCGCTCGCGGTCACGCCGGTCGGCCGCTGCGGTGCCGCTGCCTAGGGGCCCAGTCCGACCGCCACCCGAGAGAGCCGGCGACGAGCGACGCGAGGAACGCTAGCGCGAGCTCCCAGGCTTCCAGAGGACCTCGGTGCCGGGATTCGCGGTCCGGGCGAGGATGAAGAGCAGGTCGGAGAGTCGGTTGAGGTAGGCGAGCACGAGCGGGTTGATCTCGACCCGCTCGGACGCGTCGAGGACGTCGCGCTCCGCGCGCCTGCACGTCGCACGCGCGACGTGGAGCCGGGCCGCGAGCTCACTGCCGCCGGGCAGCACGAAGCTCTTGAGCTCGGGCAGGTCGGCGTTGAACCGGTCGCAGTCCGCCTCGAGCGCATCGATCTGGGCCTGCGTCACCCGGAGCCGGTCGGCGATGCCGAACGGGACGCTGATGTCTGCGCCGACGTCGAAGAGCTCGTTCTGGACGCGCTCGAGCACCTCGCCGAGCTCCGCCGGCGGATCGGCGGCGAGCACGAGCCCGAGCAGCGAGTTGACCTCGTCCACGGTCCCGAACGCGGCGATCCGGCAGTCGAGCTTCGGCACGCGGGTGCCGTCCCCGAGGCTCGTCTCGCCCTGGTCGCCGGCGCGCGTGTAGATCCGGGTCAGGCGGACCGGCTCGTCGGTGCTGCGCGGCATGTCCGAAGCTTAGGCGCCGTGGCGGAGCGTCTCGCCTACCCGGCGGCGAGCTGCCGCTCCTTGAGCCCGAGGATCGAGCGCGCGATCACGAGCCGCTGGATCTCGCTCGTGCCCTCGTAGATCTCCGTGATCTTCGCGTCGCGGTAGTAGCGCTCGACCGGGAACTCCTTCGTGTAGCCATAGCCGCCGAGGACCTGGATCGCCTCGGCCGTCTGCCGCCGCGCCACCTCCGACGCGAACAGCTTCGCCTTCGCGCCCTCCTCCGTGTGCGGCCGCCCCTGCTCCTTCAGCCACGCTGCGCGATAGACGAGCAGCCGCGCCGCGTCGATCTCCGTGGACATGTCCGCGAGCTTGTGCTGGATCGCCTGGAGCTCGCCGATGCGCTTGCCGAACTGCCGCCGCTCGAGCGCGTAGCTCCGGGCGACGTCGTAGGCGGCCTGCGCGATCCCGAGCGCCTGCGCAGCGATCCCGATGCGCCCGCCGTCGAGCGTCGCCATCGCGACGGTGAAGCCCTTCCCCTCCTCGTGCAGGAGCCGGTCGCGGCCGACCTGGGCGCCCTCGACGACCAGGTCGTTCGTCACCGACGAGTTCAGCCCGAGCTTCTCCTCCGTCCGCGTGATCCGGATGTGCTCCGCGTCCAGCACGAACGCGGAGACACCGCGCGCGCCCGGCGTGTCCGGATCCGTCCGCGCGAACAGGAGCACGGCGCCCGCGTGGTCGCCGTTGGTGATCCACTGCTTCGAGCCCGTGATCGTCCAGCCGTCGCCGTTCGGCTCCGCCTTCGTGCGGAGCGAGCCCGCGTCGGAGCCTGCCTCCGACTCGGTGAGGGCAAACGAGCCCAGGTGCTCGCCGCGGGCGAGCGGCGGGACGAAGCGCGCCCTCTGCTCGTCGGTGCCGAAGGTGAGGATCGGCAGCGTGACCGCGCTCGTGTGCACGGCGACCGTCACCCCCACGCCGGCATCGGCGCGAGAGAGCTCTTCGAGCACGAGGATGTAGGCGAGGAAGTCGGCGCCCGCGCCCCCGTACTCCTCCGGCACGCACGCGCCCATGAGACCGAGCTCCGCGAGCTTCGTGAACAGCTCCCGCGGGAAGCGGTGCTCCCGGTCCCACGCCGCCGCATGGGGCTCGATCTCGGCCTGCGCGAACTCGCGCGTCAGCGCCTGGATCTCCCGCTGGTCGTCCGTGAGCTCGAAGATCACGCGGCGAGTATACGAGCGGCTATCAAAACAGATTCGTTATACTCTTAGTGACAAAAATGTTCAGTGCAGATCTGATCCGACGCGCCCGCCTGCGAGCGGGGCTCACCCAGGCCGAGCTCGGACTGCGGTTCGGTCGGCCGCCGTCGCAGATCGCGCGTTGGGAGCGTGGCGAGGTCTCGCCGAGTTTCGAGACCGTGCTGTCCGTGATCCGGGCGTGCGGGTTCGATCTGACGCTGGGCCTCGCCGACCGCGACGAGTCGTACGTGCCGTACATCGAGCGTCTACTCGACCTGACACCGACCGAGCGAATCGAGGACGCGCTCGAGCGCGAGGCGGTCTTCGGCGAGATCCGTGGCGCCGCCTAGGCGTCTCGCTCCTGACGAGCTGATCGCGGAGCTCGTGGGCCAGGACGTCGAGTTCGTGGTCATCGGCGCCGTCGCCGCAATCGCCCAGGGCTACCCGCTGAACACGCAGGATCTCGACATCACCCCGTCGCGCGACCCGCGGAACATCGAGCGCCTTGCAACCGCGCTCAAACGGCTCGAGGCGCGGTTGCGGGTATCAGGAGAGCCCGATGGAGTCGCCTTCCCGATCGAAGCCGAGTTCCTGGGCAAGGTCGATAGCTGGACACTGAGCACGCCGCGTGGCGACATCGATCTGCTCTTCGTCCCGGCGGGCACGACCGGCTACGAGGACGTGAAGCGGTCGGCGCTGCGGATGCGACTCTGGGGGCACGAGGTCCTGGTCGCCCACCTCACCGACATCATCCGGATGAAGGAGGCCTCCACCCGACCGAAGGATCTCGCACAACTACCGGCGCTGCGGCAGACGCTCGAGATCGTCCGCGAGCGCGAGCGGCGTCAGTCGTAGCGGTAGAAGCCCTCCCCCGACTTCCGCCCGACCCGGCCGGCCTCGACGTGCTCTCGGAGCAGCGGGCACGGCGCGTACTTGTCGTCGCCGAGCCCCTCGTGGAGGACCTCCATGATCGCCACGCAGGTGTCGAGGCCGATCAGGTCCGCGAGGGCCAGCGGCCCCATCGGATG
The DNA here is from genome assembly GCA_036554945.1 of Gaiellaceae bacterium. GTDB lineage: Bacteria > Actinomycetota > Thermoleophilia > Gaiellales > Gaiellaceae > JACDAN01. The sequence continues at coordinate 37,106 of DATBMH010000023.1, forward strand.
GGCGAACCCCAGCTTGGCGATCGTGTCGATCGCGTCCGGCTCCGCGACGCCGTCGTGCAGCGCCCACACCGCCTCGTTGATGAACGGCATCAGGATCCGGTTGGACACGAAGCCCGGGAAGTCGTTCGCCTGCGCGGGCACCTTGCCGAGCTCCTCGGCAAACGCCACGACCGACCGGGCAGTCTCGTCCGAGGTCTCCTTCGCGCGGATCACCTCCACGAGCTTCAGCACCGGCACCGGGTTGAAGAAGTGCATGCCGATGACCTTGTCCGGTCGGGACGTCGCGGCCGCGAGGGTGCCGATCGGGATCGACGAGGTGTTGGAGGCGAGCACGGCCTCAGGCGGCAGCACGCCGTCCGCGCGCCGGAAGATCTCGACCTTGACGTCGGCGTCCTCGACGACCGCTTCGACCATCAGCTGGGCCGGGGCCAAGTCGTCCGCCTGCTCGATCCGCCCGAGCACCTCGTCGGGATCGGGGCCGCCCTTCTCGGCGAGCTTCGCCGCGCTGCGCGCGATCGTCTCCAACGCACGGTCGGTCGCTCCCGGAGCGGCGTCGTGCAGCGCGACCCGGCAGCCCGCGGCCGCCGCGACCTGCGCGATGCCGCCGCCCATCTGTCCGGCGCCGACGACGAGGACGTGCTGGAACTGCATGCGGCAGGAGGCTAACGTCAACCGCCGTGACCGACCTCTGGTACGACGAGACGGGCGAGGGGTCGCCGGTCGTCCTGCTCCACCAGGGCGTCGTGGACTCGCGGATCTGGGCGCCGGTCGTCCCGGTGCTCGCCGAGCGCCACCGCGTGATCCGCTACGACCAGCGCGGCTACGGCCGGTCGCCGATGCCGAACGGTCCCTACTCGTTCGTCGAGGACCTCATTGGCGTCCTCGACGCGGCGGGCGTCGAGCAGGCGGCGCTCGTCGGCGCCTCGCGCGGCGGCGGCATCGCGCTCACGGCCACCGTCGAGCGGCCGGAGCGGGTCTCGAGGCTCGTCCTCGTGGGCGCAGGCCTGCCCGGTGTCCCGGCCGGCGTCGAGTGGACGCCCGATCAGATCGCCCGCTGGGAGCAGGCCGAAGCGGACGACGACTGGTCCGCAATGGCCGCATTGGACATGGAGGTCTGGGCGCCGATGGGCGCCGACCCCGAGCTACGGGCGATGTTCGCGGAGAACGCTGTCGGGTCGAACAGCGAGGATCCCGCGGTCGACGAGCCCGTCGCCGAGCGGGTGAGCAGCATTGCCGCCCCCACTCTGGTGATCACGGCGGGCCGGGACGTCCGTGGGATCAACGAGATCGGCGACCGGCTCGCCCGGGAGATTCCCGATGCCCGTCTTGTCGTAGTCCAGGAGGCCGATCACATGGTTCCCTGGCGGGCGCCTGAAGAGCTCTCGCATCTGCTTCTCGACTTTCTCTCGTAGGTCAGTACTTGGGTTCGTAGGTCGTCTCGTGGCTGAACGGGTCGGCTCCGTGCGGGAAGCCCTTGCGGCCGATGGGGATGAGAAGGGCGCCGGCGACCGCCAGGACGAAGACGGTCAGGCCGCTGATGCTCCCCTTCTTCCGCTTCGTCTGAGGCTGAGGCTTCTGGCGCTTGAGGGACTCCGGCACGCGGCACTCGTCGGGAGAGATGCCCGCGAGCTGTGGGGTCCTCGCCGTGACCGGGCTGTCGCCGCACGGGTACGCGGCGGCGCTCTGCGGAAGCGCGAAGGCGATCGTGACCGTCGCAAGGCATGCGGCGGCCACCGCTTTCGCCTGACGACTCCCCTTCCCCCAAGCCCCCCGGCGTGGCCGCACGCCCAGGGAACCCTTCCGCATCATCGATTCAGACGCAGTATGCGCTGCCCGGTTGGGGTCTTGCCGAAAAATCCCCCTTCCGGGGTACGGGTTTACACCTCGAGCAGAAGGGCGTCGCCCTGCCCGCCGCCGGAGCAGATCGCCGCGAGGCCGAGCCCGCCGCCGTTGCGGCGCAGCTCGTAGATCATCGTCCCGAGGATGCGCGCGCCCGAGGCGCCGATCGGATGGCCGAGCGCGACGGCGCCGCCGTTCACGTTCACCTTCTCGGGATCGACGCCGAGCAGCTTCGTCGAGTTGAGCGCAACGGACGAGAACGCCTCGTTGACCTCCACGCGCTCGACGTCGTCGATGGACTTGCCGGCCTTCTCGAGCGCCTGGTGCCCTGCCTTCGCGGGCGTCCGGGCGAGGTAGGCGAAGTCGTCGGCGACGTACGCCTGCGAGACGATCGTGGCGAGCGGCTCGAGGCCTCGCTGCTTCGCGAACTCCTCGCTGACGACGACCAGGGCGGCCGCCCCGTCGTTCACACCGGGCGCGTTGCCCGCGGTCGTCGTGCCTTCGGGGTCGAACACCGGCTTGAGTGACGCGAGCTTCTCCATCGACGTGTCCCGACGGGGCCCCTCGTCGACCTCGAGCTCGCCGACCGGGACGACCTCGTCGCGGAAGCGGCCCTCGTCGATCGCCCGCACCGCGCGCTCGTGCGAGCGGAGCGCCCACGCGTCCTGATCCTCCCGGGCGATGCCGAGCTCGCGGGCGACGAACGACGCCTGCTCGACCATGTGGCGCTTGTCGAACGTGGACGTGAGCCCGTCGTGGGTCATGAGGTCGATGAGCGTCCCGTCGCCGAGGCGGTAGCCGAACCGCGCCTTCTTGAGGATGTACGGCGCGTTCGTCATCGACTCCATCCCGCCCGCGACGACGACGTCGTGCTCCCCGGCGCGGATCATCAGGTCGGCGATCTGCACGGCGCGAATCGAGGAGGCGCAGACCTTGTTGATCGTGTCGGAGGGAACCTCGATCGGCAGACCGGCGCCGATCGCCGCCTGCCGCGCCGGCGCCTGGCCTGCGCCGCCCTGGAGCACCTGCCCCATCACGGCGTACTCGACCTCGTCGTTCTCGAGGCCGACGCGGTCGAGCGCGTTGCGGATCACGATCGAGCCGAGCTCGGTCGCTTCGTAGTCCTTCAGCCCTCCGCCGAGCTTCCCGAACGGCGTCCGGACGGACGAGACGATGACTGAACGCATGGCGGGTCAGGGTAACAATGGCCCGATGGCTGCCCGAGCGCCCAGAGTCGCCAGATTGGTCAACGTCGTCGGCCTGGAGCTCCTCTTCGGCCTGCTCGTCCTCACCGCCGGCGCCTGGATCTTCGCGCTGACCGCGGAGGATCTCCTCGAAGGCGACACGAACGCGGACACCCGGTTCGCGAACTGGCTCCACGACCAGGCGACACCCGGCTGGACGACGTTCTTCGAGAACGTCACTCGGCTCGGCAACGTCCCGTTCCTCGCGGTCGTCGTCGCCGTCGCGTGCGCGATCCTCTGGCGGAAGCGCTGGTTCGCGGACCTCGAGCTCCTCCTGCTCGCGGCGGTCGGGGCCGAGATCCTGACCGTCGGGCTGAAGCTCGGCTTCCAGCGCGACCGGCCGTTCTTCGCCGACCCGCTGGCGACTGAGAGCACCTACTCGTTCCCGAGCGGCCACGCCTCCGTCTCGCTCGCCGTGTACGGGACGATCGGGTACATCGCGGCGCGCCACCTCGGGAGCCGCCGCGCCCAGCTCGCCGCGCTCGCCGCGTCGGCCGCGCTCGTGCTCCTGATCGGGTTCAGCCGCCTCTACCTCGGCGTCCACTACCTGAGCGACGTGATCGCCGGGTTCAGCCTCGGGCTCGCGTGGATCGCGCTCTGCGTCGTGCTCCTCCACCTGCGCCTGCGCCTGAAGACGCGGCGTCAGACCTCGCGGTACCGGGCCTCCACGTAGCAGTACAGGCCGTAGGCGACGAGCCCGGCGGCGACGATGCCGAGCAGCGTGTCGCCGGAGTCCTGCTGGAGCACCTTGGCGAGTGCCCCGTCCAGGCCGATCGCCTCCTTCGGGTCGTATTGCCACGCCGCGCGGGCGAGGAAGAAGCCGATCAGACCGAAGACCGCGCCGCGGGCGAGGTGCCCGACGACGCCGACGGCGGTGAACGCCCGGTTTTCGAGCGCGCTCAGCTCCCGGAGCTTCAGCTTCTTGCGGAACCTCCGGGACACCGCCCGCCAGACGTTGAAGGCGCCGGCGCCGAGCACGGCGAGGCCGACGGCGCCGACGATCCACCGCCCGAGCGGGTAGTCGAGGACGCGGGCCGTGACGCGGTCCTCCTCTCGGGAACCGCCCTGCTCGTCCGCGCCGGCCAGCACGGCGATCGCCGTCCAGAAGAGGAACGCGTACCACGCGGCGCGGGCGAAGTAGCCGATCCGCTTGAGGAGGCCCTCCTTCTCGCCGCCCTCCAGCGGCCGCCCGAGCACGCCCTGCGTGAAACGCCAGGCGGCGTAGGCGGCGAGCCCGGCGGCGAGGCTGACGACGAGGACCTTCCCCCAGGTGCTGTCCGCCATCGTGGCGAGAGCGCCGCCGCGGTCCCGCAGCCGCGTCCCGCCTGCGACTGCGACGTCCGCCGCGATCACCCCCACCAGGACGTACAGCGTCCCCTTGGCGACGAGGCCCCAACGGGCGAGCCCCCGACCTACCGGTCCGCGGGCAGCGGTCTCGGCGTCTCGTCCAATCGCAGTGGAGTCCAACGACACGGCTCTAGCGTTTCCCGCCACGCCGAGGTGGTAACACTGGCGTAGTGCCAGACGAGCCGATCGCCGCGCTGATGGAGCTCGGAGAGCGTGAGGGCTGCCTCGAGCTCTCGGAGGTCTCGCGCGCGATCGAGCAGGCGGAGCTGGACGACGAGGACGTGGAGCGGCTGTACCAGGACATCCAGGAACGAGGCATCGAGCTGAGCGACGACTGCGGCCGCGCGACCGCCGAGCCCACCTACGTGAACGGCGATCTCGCCTCGTCGACGATCGACGCGCTCCAGCTCTTCCTCAACGAGGTCGGACGCTACAAGCTGCTGACGGCGGACGAGGAGGTCGAGCTCGCCAAGCGGATCGAGCGCGGCGACCACGAGGCGAAGGAGCTGATGATCAACTCGAACCTGCGCCTGGTGGTGTCGATCGCGAAGAGGTACCAGGGCCACGGGCTCTCGCTCCTCGACCTGATCCAGGAGGGGATCATCGGGCTGATCCGCGCCGTCGAGAAGTTCGACTGGCGCCGGGGATTCAAGTTCTCGACCTACGCGACCTGGTGGATCCGCCAGGCGGTCCAGCGCGGCGTCGCGAACAAGGCGCGGGAGATCCGCATCCCCGTCCACATCGTCGACCGCGAGCGGAAGATCGCCCGCGCGGAGCGCGAGCTGATGGCGAAGCACGGCCGCGCTCCGACCGAGGAGGAGCTCGCGAAGGCGACCAAGCTGCCGCTCAAGCAGGTGCGTGAGGTGCGCGAGGCGGCGCGGGCGGTGACGAGTCTCGACCGGCCGGTCGGCGAGGGCGAGGCGTCGTTCGGCGACCTGTTCGCCGGCGAGGACGCGCCGCCCGAGGAGCTGATCGCGGTGAGCCTCGAGCAGGACGTCCTGCGCAAGGCGATCGCGGCGCTGCCCGAGCGGGAGCAGGAGGTCGTGAAGCTCCGGTACGGGCTGAACGGCGACGAGCACCCACGGTCGCTCGAGGAGATCGGCCGGATGCTCGGGCTCACGCGCGAGCGGGTGCGCCAGGTCGAGGCGGACGCGCTGGAGCGGCTCGCCGTCAACCGCGAGATCGAGGCCCTACGAGCGGCTTAAGGGTCTACGTCGACGCCGAGAACGTCCGGCGCTCGGTGTGGCCGAACATCCCGCGGGACGAGCTCCGGGAGCTCGTCGAGGCCTGGGCCGAGCAGGAGGGCGTCGACGCACAGTTGATCTTCGAGGGGGAGGAGACTGCGGACGACGTCATCGCTCGCGAGGCGGCCGAGCTGGACGAGCCCTACTGGCTCGTCACGTCGGACCGCGGCCTGCGCGCGCGGGCAGGCTCACGGGCCGAGCGGGTCATCGGCGGGGGCTCGTTCGCGAGGGAGCTCTCCGAGCTACGCGGCGGCTAGCCGCGCCTTGCGGATCCCGAAGGCGTAGCGGCAGGCGACGGCGCCGAGCAGCGCGGCGACCACGGCGACCGCCGCGAAGAAGCCCCACATCGCCGTGTCGCCGTAGCCTCCGCGGATCTGCAGGCCGATGAACGGCCCGAGCGCGAAGCCTGCGGACGACGTGCTGGCGAAGGCGCCCATGTACGCGCCGCGGAGGTCGGACGGCGCAAGCCCGGCGACGATCGCCTGCGACGTCGGGATCCAGAGCATCTCGCCGATCACGAAGATCAGGATCACGAGCGCCATCACCGGGATCGACGCGTTGAGCGAGAGCAGCAGGAACGGCCAGCCCATCAGCAGCATCGCGAGCGCGAGCTTCGGCGCCGGCGGAAAGCGCTCGACCCGGCGGGTCAGGCGCAGCTGGAAGACGGTGACCAGCGCAGGGTTGATGATGACGAGGAACCCCCACGCCGCCGGGCTGAGGCCGTGGGAGTCGACCGCGGAGATCGGCAGCACGACCTCGAACGCGAAGTAGACGAGGTTCGCCAGCACCATCGCGACGAGGAAGACGAGGAACGCCCGGTCCCGGCGGATGACGCCGAACGACCCTCGCGCGGGCGGCTCGTCGGGCGTGAAGGCGCCGCGGGCGGGGATCAGGCGCCAGGCCAGCAGCGTCGTCATGACCCCGAGCCCGACCACGCCGAACCACAGGACGTCGTACTCGCCGGTCAGCAGCAATGCCCCGCCGATCGGCGGGCCGAGCGTGACACCGAGGTTGTTCGCGACCCGGAGCGACGCGTACGCGTGCTCGTGGCGCTCCGGCGGCGTCACGTCGGCGACGAGCGCCTGGTCGGCCGCCATCGCGATCGGGAAGAAGAGCGACACGAGCAGGAGCAGTGGGATCGCCGTGCGGAAGTCGCCGACGAGCGTCCAGCTGATCGGCACCAGCGCCGCGAGCGCCCAGCCCGCGATGATCACCGGCCGCCGGCCCAGGTGGTCCGAGATGTGCCCGCCGAGGTAGCCCATCGTCGCTGAGAGGAACGCGGCGATCACGAAGTAGACGCCGAGCTCGGCCGACGAGGCGTCCAGCTCGTCGATCGCCCAGATCCCGGTGAACGTCCAGCAGGCGGAGCCGGTCAGGGACCCGGCGAAGCCGACGACGAGGAGCGGCCGCAGAGCCTGCTCCACCTCGTCGCCCCAGATCAGCCGAAAGGCGCGTCCCAGCACACTGGGACTCTAGTTATCGAGAATCGGATATCAGGCGGGGGCGGCGGCCTCGCGCCGATCCTCGACGGCGGCGACGAGGTCGGCCACGAGCTCGCGGAGCTCGCCCTGGAGCTCCTCGTCGACGAGCCTCCCCGCGTCGTCGAAACGGGTCGGCGCGTGCCCGACCGCGACCGCCGCCTCGACCACGCGTGCGCCGAGCGCGCCGAGCACCTTGCGCAGCTCCCCCTGCGCCCAGACGGCGCCGAACGCCCCGGTCGACGCTCCCGTCACGGCGACGGGCTTGAAGCGAAGCGGGTTCGTCATCAGCGGGCGCGACGCCCAGTCGATCGCGTTCTTGAGGACGCCCGGGATGGACGAGTTGTACTCGGGCGTCGCGAACAGGACGGCGTCGGCGCCGGCGAGCCGCTCGCGCAGGCGCGCGACGGCCTCCGGCGCCGGCTCGACGTCGTCGTCCTGGTCGTACGGCGGGATCTCCTTGAGCCCCTCGAGCATCGCAAGCTCCACGCCCTCGGGAAGCAGCTCGGCGGCTGCTTCCAGGAGGCGGGTGTTGTAGGAGTCGCGGCGCAGGCTCCCGGAGACGCCGAGGACCTTCACCTGCCGGAGACTAGTCCTGCGCGGTGAAGAAGAGCTCGGCGTTGATCGCGACTTCGTCGGCGAGCGCCTTGTCGCCACCGGGGAGCGGTGTGTTCCAGCTGACGCCGAAGTCGTGCCGGTCGACCTTTGCGGTCAGGACGGCACCCGTCCGCGTGCGGCCGAACGGGTCCTCCGACGGAGGCGTCACCGTGCCGACGAAGGCGACGGGCTTCGTCACGCCCTTGATCGTGAGCTCGCCCTCGGCGCGGACCTCGCCGCCGCTCACGTCGAAGCCCTCCGCGAGGAACCGCAGCTCCGGGAAGCGCTCGGCGTCGAAGAAGTCCGGCGTCTGCAGGTGGGCCGCGAGCTGCTCGTCCTTCACGTCGACGCTTGCGACTCGCGCGCTCCCCTCGAGGGTCGCACTGCCGTCGTCGCCGACCGCGAGGCGCCCGTCGACGTCGCGGAACTGTCCGCGGAAGGTGCCGACGAGGTACTCGACCTCGAAGCCGATCGTCGAGTGGACCGGGTCGAGCGTCCAGGTGCCGACCGGGAGGCGGGTCATCGTGTCGGTGCTCGTCATCTTGTCCTCCATTTGAGTGGTGTATTATTGAGTGCACAAGCTATGGTAGCGAGAAACGTTTGAGCGCGCAAGCAACAGCCGACGCCGAGATCCCCGCAGCCGTCCGCGCCTGGACGAGGCTGCTCCGCGCGCATGCCACGACGACACGGCTCCTGAACGCGGAGCTGCAGGCCCAGCACGGGCTCACGATCAACGACTACGAGGCGCTGCAGGTCCTGTCGTGCGCGGAGGACCACCGCCTCAAGCGCGTCGAGCTCGCGCGCCGGCTCGTGCTCACCCCCTCTGGCGTCACGCGTCTCCTCGAGGGGCTCGAGCGCGCCGGGCTCGTGGAGCGGACGAGCTGCCCGACCGACCTTCGCGTTGCCTACGCGCAACTGACGGACGCGGGGCTGGCGAAGCTCCGCGAGGTCTCGTGCGGCCACGAGGGATCCGTCCGCGCGCTCTTCGAGGAGCACCTGTCGCCGGCCGAGCTCGAGCAGCTGGTCGAGGTGCTCGGCAAGGTTCCGGGAGGAGGGGACTAGATGAAGGTGACCATCGTCGGCGCCGGGAACATGGGCGGCGGCATCGGCGCCCGCGCCATCGCGGGTGGACACGAGGTCGAGCTCGTCGACCGCAACCCGGAGGACGCACGAGCGCTCGCAGCGGAGCTCGGCGACGGCGCCACCGCGCTCGAGCCGGGCAGCTCGTTCGGCGGCGAGGTCGTCGTGCTCGCCCTCTACTACGGCTCGATCGCCGAGGCCGTCGACCAGTACCGCGACGAGCTCGCCGGGAAGACCGTGGTGGACATCTCGTTGCCCCTCGACTGGGAGTCGATGGACGGCTTCGTCGTGGCGGCCGACACCTCCGCCGGCGAGGAGCTGCAGAAGCTGCTTCCCGACGGGACGCCGGTGGTGAAGGCGTTCTGCACCACCTTCGCCCGCACGCTCGGCACGGGCGAGAAGAACGGCGTGCCGCTCGACGTCCCGCTCGCGGGCGACGACGACCGGGCCAAGCAGCAGGTCACCCAGCTCGTCGAGGACGGCGGGATGCGCCCCATCGATCTCGGCCCGCTTCGCAGGGCGCGCCAGCTGGAGAACGCGGCGTTCCTCCAGGTGGCCGCGCAGAAGCCGCTCGGCACCGGCTTCGACACGGCGCTCAAGCTGCTCACCTGACGCAGAATGCGAGCGATGACCACGCTCGCGCCGGCCGAGGTCGAGGTCGATCAGCCAGTCCAGGACGACGACCCGGAGCACGACCGCCCCTGGGTCGTGATCGTCTGGAACGACCCGATCAACCTCATGTCCTACGTGACCCTCGTGTTCCAGAAGCTCTTCGGCTACACGCACGAGCACGCGACGAAGCTGATGCTCCAGGTGCACTACGAAGGGAAGTCCGTCGTGTCGAGCGGCAACCGCGAGAAGGCCGAGCTCGACGTCGCCCGGCTCCACGCGTACGGGCTCTGGGCGACGATGCAGCGCGATTGATGCAGTTCCGTCGGAGCATCCGCCCGGCCGGCGACGGCGGGGTCCGGGTCGAGCTCGGCGAGGACGAGCGCGGCGTGCTCCGTCAGGTCGCCGAGGAGCTTCGGGCGCTGCTGGACGAGGAGCCGGAGGATCCGTCGCTCCGGCGGCTCTTCCCCGTGGCGCACGAGGATCCCGAACGGGAGCGCGAGTACCGGGAGCTCACGCACGACCAGCTGGCGCGAGGGCGCGAGCGGAGCCTCGAGGTGCTGCGAGACACGGCCGAGCACGAGCAGCTCACCGCCGAGGAGGCGGACGCCTGGCTCCGGGCTCTCAACGACGCGCGGCTCGTCCTCGGCACCCGGCTCGACGTCACCGAGGACTTCGACTGGGACGAGCTCGACGCGAACACGCCGAGAGCGCCCGAGCTCGCCCTCTACGCGTACCTCTCGTGGCTCCAGGAGCAGCTCGTCGAGGCCATGGCATAGTCGTCGCATGTTCGACCACGTCACGATCCGCACCTCCGACCAGGACGCGTCGGTGCGCTTCTACGAGCTCGTGCTCGCCACGATCGGGATCGAGAGGACCTCGGACGACGACGAGTTCCCGGAGTGGGACGACTTCTCGCTCTCTGGCTGGAGCCCCGGGAAGCCGGTGACGCGGAGGCTGCACGTCGCCTTCGTCGCGCCCTCGCCGGAGGACGCCGACGAGTTCTGGCGCACCGGCGTGGACGCCGGCTACGCAAGCGACGGCGCGCCCGGCCCCCGGCCCGAGTACCGGGACGACTACTACGGCGCGTTCCTGCTCGACCCCGACGGGAACAGCGTCGAGGCGGTCCACCACGGCGCCATGCGCCAGGGCGGCAACATCGACCACCTCTGGTTCCGGGTGAACGACGTCGCAGCCGCGAAGGCCTTCTACGAGTCGGTCGCGCGCCACGCCGGGTTCCGGCTCCGCACCGACACGCCCGACCGAGCCCAGTTCGCCGGCGACTCCGGCTCGTTCTCGGTCGTGTCGGGTGAGAGGACCGATCCGTTCCACATGGCCTTCCCGGTCGACGACAACAGCGTCGTCGAGGCCTACCACGCGGCGATGGTGGCCGAGGGCTACCGGGACAACGGCGGGCCCGGCGAGCGGCGGAAGTACCACGAGGGCTACTACGGCGCGTTCGTGCTCGACCCGGACGGCCACAACATCGAGCTCGTCAACCACAACCGCTGACGCGAGAGGCCCCGTCTCCGGGGCCTCTCGGGTGGTGCGTCTCGCGCGAGGTGTCAGCCGGCGCGCGCCTGGGCGACCTGGAGCACGACGACGCGGCCGAGCGCCGACTCGCTGTCCAGCGTGTCCGGATCGGACACGGCGCGCTGGCCGCTGACCTGGAAGGTGAACGTGCCGTAGTGGGCGGCCGCCCCCTTCAGGTCGATCAGGAGGCTCGACGTTCCGGCGCCGGAGGCCGACTCGGTGGTCGTCCCGAGCTCCTGGCCGGTCCCGTCGATCACGGTCACCGTGTAGATCATCCCGTTCGCGCCAGCGACGGCCAGCGACGGGTGGGAGAGCGTCACCTTGAGATGCGTGGTCTTCGAGCCGACGTCGGTCGTGAAGCTCCGGGCGTCGGAGCCCGCCACGGCGACACGCGGCGCGTCCCACGTCCAGAGGTCGGACTTGGGCACCGAGTAGCCGAGCGAGCCGAGCACGCGGGCGTCGGCGGCGCTCTGTGCGTTCGCGATCCGGTTCGAGACCCGCGAGCCGCGGACGAGGTCGACCGCCTTCGCGAGGTCGACGTGGCCGTAGCCGATCTGCCAGAACGAGAGCGGCGCCCCGGCCGCGTCGGTGACCGGCGCGGCGGTGGACTGGAGCGCGGAGCGGACCTGCGTCGTCGTCAGGGCCGGGTTGGCCTGGAGCAGGACCGCGGCGGCGCCGGCGGCGTGCGGCGAGGCCATGCTCGTCCCGGAGGCGGTGGCGTTCCCGTAGTTGGGCGGCGGGCACGGGCCGATCACGACGGGCGTCCCGGCGCTGTCGCACGTGGACGAGATCGCCACGCCCGGCGTCGTGATGTCCGGGTGGTAGACGCCGATCCGGTTGCCGGTGAAGGTCGTGTGGCCGCCGGCTCCGATCGTCACGGGCTGCGAGTTGTCGTACCGCAGGCCGTTCGACGAGAAGTCACCGCGGACGTGGCTGACGTCCTCCGCGGCGACCGAGGTCACCCACGGCGCCTGCGAGAACGGGTTCAGGGACATCTCCGCGTTGGTGCGGCCGCTGTTGCCCGCCGCGAACATGACGTTCACGCCGAGGTCGGCCATCGCCCGGGTGGCGACGTTCACGGGCGCCCGCGGGTCGAACTGCTGGAACGAGTTGCCCCAGGAGTTGTTGATCACCTTCACGCCCCAGAGCTGCGGCTGGTCGAGCAGGTGGTCGTACGCCGTCACGACCGCGGTCGTGAAGAGGATCTCGCCGATCGAGTAGCAGACGAGGTTCGCGTCCGGGGCGACGCCGATGCGGTTCGCGGCGGTGTGCCCGTCGGCGGCGATGATCCCGGCCACGTGCGTCCCGTGGCCGGAGCCGAGGTCGGTGTTCTGGTACGGCCCCGCCTCGACCGGGACGACGAGCGTGTTGCTCGAGTCCGGCGGGATGTTCACGTACTCGGTCGAGTAGAGCTTCAGGTTGTGCGTCACGTGGTCGGCGAGGTCCGGGTGGCTCGCGTCGCAGCCGGAGTCGACGACCGCGACCGTCGTGCCCTTGCCGGTGAACCCGCTCGCGCGCGGGATCGCCGCGCCCATCGCGTCGGCGGAGGCCTGGTCGAACAGCTCGATCGGGTCGTCCGGGTAGACGTCGTTCGCATGGCCGAGCGCGACCGCCGAGGCCAGTGACTGCACGGTGCCGCGCACGAGTGCGAGCGGCAGATGCTTCATCGGCTGGACGGTGAGGCCGTGCGACTTCAGCGCGGCGACGTCGAGCGCCGTCGGCGCCGAGTCGAAGGTGGCGATGCCGCGGACGACTGCCGGCGGCGCGTAGGCGGCGCTCAGCCGGTCGATCCCCATCGTGGGCTCGCCGGCGGGCAGGCTCGCGTGCGCGGCGCCGACCGGGGCGAGTAAGGCCAGCGCTACCGCGAGGCCGAGGAGCAGTCGCAACTTCATGGATTCCCTCCCGCAGTTCAAAAGGACAACGCGTCGAGCGGTTGTTGCCGCCCTCGTGGCGAATCAAACGGATTGACAAGTCAGTCAACAAACCGTCTCGCGCGGGCACCCGTACCCCGGCTGGGGGGAGAAGGGAGGCCATGCAATGCGAAGGCTGCTGACGGCATCTCCGTTCGTGGCTGCGCTTGCGCTCTTTGTCGGGGCGGGCGGCGCCTCAGCGCAGGAGCCGGCGACCTGCCTCGGGGAGGCGGCGACGATCACCGGTGCGGGGGTCATCGTCGGCACGGCCGGGCCGGACGTCATCGTCGGCTCGAGCCGCAACGACGCGATCTTCGGGCTCGGAGGCGACGACCTCGTCTGCGCAGGGCTCGGCAACGACGCCCTCACGGGGGCGGACGGGAACGACACGCTCGTCGGAGACACCGGCCGCTCGCTCGAGCTGGGTCTGGGCGGCGGGATGGACGAGCCCGGCGGCCACGACCTGATCGTCGGCGGGCTCGGTGACGACGAGCAGTTCGGCGAGGCCGGAAGCGACCTGATCCGCGCCGGCGCCGGAGCCGACCTCGCGGCGGGCAACGTCGGGATCGACGCGGTCTTCGGCGAGGGCGGCGACGACGCGGTGTTCGGCGGGCCGCAGAACGACGCCGTGGACGGGGGCGACGGCAACGACCTCGTCGTCGGGAACTTCGGCAGCGACGTCCTGTTCGGCGGCCGGGGCGACGACCTGCTCGACGGCGACAACCTGACGCCGCCGGAGACGGTGCCGGAAGGCCCGGTGCTCGACCCGAACCCGAACTTCGACGCCTGCTTCGGCCAGCAGGGCAACGACGGCCAGTTCGGCTGCGAATTCCGCAGCCAGATCGAGTTCGACATCCCAGCCGCGGCCTAGAAGCTTCTCCGCGGTACGGCGGGGCCGGTCTCCAGTTCCCTCCCGGCCCCGCCGATCTCCGGCAGGGCGACCTACGTGCGGCCGCCGTGCCAGGAGTCCCAGAGCGCGGCGTAGGAGCCGTCCTGAGCCACGAGCTCCTCGTGCGTCCCGACCTCCTGGAGCAGCCCTTCCTCGACGACGGCGACCCGATCGGCGTCGTGCGCCGTGTGCAGCCGGTGCGCGATCGCGACGACCGTGCGGCCCTCGAGGACGGAGCCGAGCGAGCGCTCGAGGTGGCGCGCCGCGCGCGGGTCGAGCAGCGACGTCGCCTCGTCGAGGACGAGCGTGTGCGGGTCGGCCAGCACGAGCCGGGCAAGCGCGAGCTGCTGCGCCTGCGCGGGTGTGAGCGACCGGCCGCCCGCCCCGACCACCGTCTCCAGCCCGTCCGGCAGCGCGCGCGCCCAGACGAGCGCGTCGACGGCGCCGAGCGCCTGCTCGAGCTGCTCGTCGGTGGCGCTGGGCCGTGCGAGCCGCAGGTTCTCCGCGAGCGTCCCGACGAAGACGTGCTGCTCCTGGGTCACGAGCGCAACCTCCTGCCGGAGCGTGTCGAGCGGCAGATCGACGAGCCGGACCCCGCCGACCTCGACGCGGCCGAGCCGCGGCGGATGGATGCCGGCGAGGAGCCGCCCGAGCGTCGACTTGCCCGCGCCGGACGGGCCGACGACGGCCACGCGCTCTCCCGGAGCGAGGTCGAGGTCGATCCCGTGCAGGACGTCCCGGTCGGCCACGTACGCGTAGCGGACGTCGCGCGCGCTCAGGTCGTCGCCGTCCGGCTGCTCGTCCGTGGCGGTCCGGTCGGGCGGCACGCGGACGATGCCGACGAGGCGCGCGAACGACGTCGCGCCGACCTGGATCTCGTCCAGCCACGACACGAGCCGGTCGACCGGGTCCGCGAGCTGGACGACGTAGAGCGAGATCGCGGTGACCTCGCCGATGGTGGCGTTCCCGTTCGAGACCAGCCAGCCGCCCCACGCCAGCGCCGCCGCGACCGGCAGCACGTAGGAGAACTCGGCGCTCGGGAACCAGATCGTGCGCAGGTGCAGCGTCCGGCGCTCGGCGCGATAGGCCTCCTCGAGGTCGGCGTCGATCCGGTCGACGCGCTCCTCGCGCAGCCCGAGCGCCTCGATCGTCCGGCCGCCCTCGACCGTCTCCCCCACGCGGCCGGCGAGCGTCGCGTACGTCGCGCGCTCCCACAGGTAGGCCTCCGGAGCGCGCTTGAGGTACCAGCGGGTGCCGATCCAGAGCGCCGGCACGCCTGCGATGCACGGGATCGCCGCGATCGGGTTGACCCAGACGGCGGCGGCGACGGTCAGCACCGTCGTGATGGCGGCGATCAGCGTCTCGGGGACGGCAAAGCGGATCGTCCGCGCCAGCGAGTCGACGTCGGCGGTCGTCCGCGAGACGAGGTCGCCCGTCCCCGCCCGCTCGACCGTGGAGAGCGGCAGGCCGAGCACGCGGCGCATGAAGTCCTCGCGCAGCTCGGCGAACATCTTCTCGGCGAGGACGAACGAGGCCCTGCGCGCGAACCAGGTGAGGATCGTCTGCACGACGAGGAAGACCGCGAGCAGGAGCACGATCCTGTCGACGAACCCCTGCGTCGTCCCGCCCTCGACCGACTCGACGAGCTTGCCGAGCAGCGGCGGGCCGGCGAGGCCTGCGGTCGCCGCCGCCGCATGCAGCCCGACCGTGCCGAGCAGCGCCCGCCGGTGCCGCCGAGCGAGCACGCGCGCCTGCCCCCGGAGCTCCGGCCCGTCGGCGATCGGCAGCAGCTCGCTCACAGGTCCTCCCCGCGCGTCACGGTGTCGCGGTAGTCGGCGCGCTCGTGGAGGAGCTCGCGGTGCGGTCCCTCGGCGACGACCCGGCCGGCCTGGACGAGGACGACGCGGTCGGCCTGGTCGAGGACGAGCGGGCTCGTCGTCACGATGACGGTCGTCCTCCCGGCGCGGGCGTCCCGCAGGCGGCGCGCGATCCGCGCCTCGGTGTGGGCGTCCACGGCGCTCGTCGGCTCCACCAGCACGAGGACCTCTGCCCCGGCGAGGAGCGCCCGGGCGAGCACGAGCCGCTGGCGCTGGCCCCCGGAGAAGGAACGCCCGCGCTCGTCGACCTCGGTGTCGAGCCCCTCGGGCAGCGCCTCCAGGATGTCCTCGGCGTTGGCGACCGAGATCGCCTCCAGGACGTCGCCCTCGGAGGCGCGGCCCCACGGGTCGAGCTCCGAGCGGAGCGTGCCGGCGAACAGCACGGGGTCCGCTTCGCTGACGACGATCCGGCGTCGAACCGCGTCCAGCGGGAGGTCCGAGAGCGGCGTGTTGCCGAGCAGCACGCCGCCGTCCGGCGCGAAGCGGCCCAGGCGGTCGGCGATCGCCGACGACTCGTACGGACGGGAAGAGACGATCGCCGTGATCAGGCCCGGCTCGACCACGAGCCCGGAGCGCTCGTCTACGAGCGGGACGCCCGGCGGCGGTTCCGCGGCCGGAGCTTCCGGCTCGACGGCGTGCGGCGCCACCGTGAGGACCGCCAGCATCTGGCGGGCGCCGACGAGCGCGCGCGTGATCTTGTCGACCGCCTCCGCCGCGGTCCGC
>DATBMH010000073.1:0-4278 GCA_036554945.1 Gaiellaceae bacterium
CCCGCGGTGCATCTGGCTGGACACGCCGCTCGCCCAGGCGCAGGTCAACCTCGTCGAGCGGCTCCTCGACCGCTTCGGGAAGCTTCCGACACCGGAGGAGCTCCGGGCCGCCGCGAAGGCCGAGGCTGGGCTCCACGTCCCGACCACGCAGATGCGCACCTTCCGCGAGCTCGAGCCGCCGGCCGACGACGAGGGCTTCACCAGCGTCGAGCATGTGCCGTTCGAACGGACTCCTCGGAAAGGCAAGGCGGGCGTCTTCGTCGCCGCCGCAGCATGGAGCAGCTGGGAGCCGACCGACGCGCCAACCCTCGTGTTCGACTGGCGTCCGGACGGCACGGCGGACGACCTTCCCCAGCAGGTCGAGGCAGCCGTGTGCCCTCACCCCGGCGGACCTCCGACCTGCTGGTGCCGGCCTCCGCTGCCCGGGCTGATCCTCGCGTTCGCGCGCACCCATGCCGTCGACCCGGCGCGGTCGACCCTGGTCGGCGCGAGCCCGGCGCACCGGATCCTGGCCACGACGCTCGGCGCCCGCTACGTCGACAGATAGACACAGACGACACGATGTCGTTTACTACGACCCGCCGTTAGACGTACCACTCAGAAGGAGGGAAGAATGAGGTTCCTTCTTGTGGGGCTGTCCGCGTGTCTGCTTGCGGCGGCCTCCTCGGCCTCAGCCGATGTCCGCGCGGCGCAAGCTCCCTCTGCGGCTTCCTACATCGTCGTCTTCAAGCCCGATGCCGTCCGGGCCGCCGGCGACGCCAGGTCACAGCGACCTCTGGTCGCAGCCTCCGCCCAGAACCTCGCCCGGGCGCACGACGGCGACGTCAGCTTCGTCTACCAGCACGCGCTCAAGGGCTTCGCCATCGAGCTCGGACCCTCCGAAGCGGCGGCGCTGGCCCGCAACCCGTCGGTCGCCTACGTCGAGCCCGACGGCGTCGTCCATGCGGTCGCGACCCAGTCCCCCGCGACGTGGGGGCTCGACCGGATCGACCAGCGGGACCTGCCCCTGAGCAACTCCTACACCTACAACCAGACCGGGGCAGGCGTGCACGCCTACATCGTCGACACCGGCGTCCGAGCAACGCACCAGCAGTTCACGGGCCGGACCGGCAACGGCGCCGACTTCATCGGCGACGGTCAGGGCACGAACGACTGCAACGGCCACGGCACGCACGTCGCCGGCACGACCGGCGGGACGACCTACGGCGTGGCCAAGTCGGTCACGATCCACGCAGTCCGGGTCCTGGGCTGCAACGGCTCCGGGTCGACGTCGGGCGTGATTGCCGGGGTCGACTGGGTCACGGCGAACCACGTCAAGCCGGCCGTGGCCAACATGAGCCTGGGCGGCGGTGCGAGCACCGCGCTCGACAACGCCGTCACGAACTCGGTCAACGCCGGAGTCAGCTACGCGGTCGCCGCCGGCAACTCGAACGCCAACGCGTGCAACTCGTCGCCCGCCCGTGCGGCCGCGGCGAACACGGTCGGCGCGACGACCAGCACCGACGCGCGCTCGTCGTTCTCCAACTTCGGGACGTGCGTCGACATCTTCGCGCCCGGCTCGAGCATCACCTCGGCGTGGAGCACGAGCAACACGGCGACGAACACGATCAGCGGTACGTCGATGGCGTCACCGCACGTCGCCGGCGCGATCGCGCTCTACCTGCAGACGAACCCCGGCGCCTCGGGCGCGGCGGTGACGCAGGCGCTGGTCTCGAACTCGACGCCGAACAAGGTCACGAATCCCGGCAGCGGGTCTCCCAACCGGCTGCTGTACTCGATCTTCGGCGGCACCCCGCCGCCTCCACCTCCACCTCCACCCCCGCCTCCGCCGCCGCCACCCCCACCGCCGCCGCCCGGTGGTGAGCTGATCGCGAACGGTGGGTTCGAGGGTTCGACCTCGCCCTGGACGCTGTCCGGGAGCGCCTTCTGGTCGACGGGCGCCTATCCGCACTCCGGCTCCGGTTACAGCATCCTCGGAGCCGCGAACAGCGCGAGCGGGGCCGAGTACCAGACGGTGAGCATCCCGGCGGGCCACCCGGCGAACTACAGCTTCTGGCTCAACATCACGTCGAGCGAGTCGGGGCCGACGGTCTACGACCGTCTCTTCATCGAGGTGCGAAGCACGGCGGGCACGCTGCTCGGAACCCTGGCGACGTTCAGCAACGCAAACGAGACGACGCCGGGCAACTACACGCAGAGGTCGTTCAGCCTCGCCACCTGGCGCGGCCAGACGGTGCGGGTCCAGTTCCGCGCCACGACCGATTCGATCCTTCCGACCAGCTTCCGCATCGACGACGTCTCACTGAGGTAGCGACGCTTCGAGGGGTGGGCGGCCCAGCGCCGCCCACCCCTCAAGCCGCGACGAGCGCGCCGGCGAAGGCGCGGCGGAGCTGCACGAAGAGCGCCTCGAAGGCGAGCGGCGCCTGGAGCTGGAGCTCCTCGAGCTCCCGCCAGGTCTGCCGGACCAGCTCGGCCGCCAGCTCGGCCGACGCCGCGCGGTCGTCGCTCGCGTCCTCCTTCAGCTCGGCGAGGTGATCGACGTGGATCGCCGCCCGTTCGGCGCCCACGCTGACCGCGATCAGGTCGCGGTACCAGGCAGCGAGCTCCTCGAGGGCGAGCAGGAGCTCCTCGCGCTCAGCTCCCCGCGCCGCTCGGCGGAGACGCTGCTCGGCCTCGCGGTCGGTGAGCTCGAGGCCCTCGAGGTCCTCCTCCGCCTTCGCGCGGGCCTCCTTCGCCCGGTCGCCGGCGGCATCGACGAGCGTCGCGGCCGCCTCCGCAGGGACGAACGCCGGATCGCGGTAGACGGCCCGCGCGACCTCGATCAGGGCGCGTCGCCGCTCGGCCGCGGTGGGATCGAGCAGCCGCTCGACCCGGTCGAGCCGCCCCGAGGCGACCCGCGCCAGCGCCGACGCCTCGTTGACCGAGAGCCCCGGCGCCCGCTCCTCCACGACCGCGCGCACCGCCTTCTCGGAGAGCCGCCGGAACGGAACCGGCTGACAGCGCGACCTGATCGTCTCCGGCAAAGGGCCGACGTCGTCGGCCACCAGAACGATCACGGCGTACGGCGGCGGCTCCTCCAAATCCTTGAGCAGCGCGTCCGCGGCCTCCTCGTTCATGGAGTGCGCGCCGAAGATCAGGTAGACACGCCGGTCCGCCTCGAACGGGCGCATGTGGAGGTCGCGGCGCAGCTCGCGGATCGCGTCGATCCGGATCTGGTCGCCGAGCGGCTCGAGGACGTAGAGGTCGGGGTGCGCGCCGCGCGAGACGCGGTCGTGCTCGCCGAGAAGCTCCGCCGCGAAGCCGAAGGCGAGGCCGCGCTTGCCGACCCCGGGCGGCCCGTGGAAGAGGTACGCGTGCGCGGCCCCCTCGCGCAGCGCCGCCTCGAGGAGCGCCTTCGCCTCAGCCTGCTCCGGCACGTTCTCGAACATGACCGAGAACCTCCTTGGCGATGTCGTGCATCGGCGCCTCGCCCTGGATCGCGACGATCCGCTGCGGAAAGAGCCCGGCGAGCTGCCGGTAGCCGTTGTCCACGAGCGTCATGAACCCCTCGCCCTCGCGCTCGATCCGGTCGCGGGCCCCGGCCGAGCGCTTCACGGCCTCGTCCACGTCGAGGAGAAGCAGGAACGTCAGGTCGGGAAGGATCCCGCGGATCGCGTCCAGGTTCAACGCGAGCACCCGCTCGATGCCGAGGCCGCGCGCGATCCCCTGGTAGACGAGCGACGAGTCAAGGAACCGATCGACGACGACGTCGGCGCCCTCTGCGAGCTTCGGGCCGATCACCTTGTCGACGAGCTCCGCGCGTGACGCCGTGAAGAGCGCGGCCTCGGCCCAGGGCGACATGGGCTCACCGTCGAGGAGCAGCTCGCGGACGCGCTCGCCCAGCGGGGTCCCGCCCGGCTCGCGCGCTGCGACCACCTGACGGCCGTCCTTCTCGAGCGCCTCGGCGAGCAACTCGGCCTGGGTCGATTTGCCGGACCCGTCGAGGCCCTCGAACGAGACGAACATCGGACGGGAGGATAGTCGGGGGTCCAGGCGAACAAAGCCTCCGCCGATGGATCAGTCGATGAGCATGCAGCCGCCGGAGAGCCTGGTCCGGCCGTGGCGGACCGCGACCCTCGTCGCCAGCACCGTCGCCGTCTTCGAGCTCGTGCTGATCCTCATCCTCGGCGTGGCGCTCCTCGGCAAGCCGCTCTCCGAGCGCATGCGCGACACCGCGCAGCAGCGCTCGCTCGGCATCACGACAGAGGCCAAGGCGAAGCCGAAGATCGGCAGCTCGGC
>DATBMH010000034.1:0-64928 GCA_036554945.1 Gaiellaceae bacterium
CGGATCGTCGGAGGGACTGTCCCTCGGACCTGGCTCGCGGGGGCATGGAGTTCGTGACGGATGTGTGGCGATTCGTCCGATTCGGTTGCCCGCGCGGCCACGGCTGCTGTGATGGACGGGCTGGAGCGCCTGGTAGCTCCCTGCGCATCGAGTGAGGACGCCGGGTAGCTCACCGTGCGCTCCAACCCGTCCGAATCCACTAGCAGTCGTAGTAGAGGGAGAACTCCGCCGGGTGCGGCCGGAGCCGCACGACGTCGACCTCGTTCTCCCGCTTGTAGTCGATCCAGGTGCGGATCAGCTCCTCGCTGAAGACGCCGCCCTTCGTGAGGAACTCGTGGTCCGCCTCGAGGGCGTCGAGCGCCTCCGCGAGCGAGCCCGGCACCTGCGGCACCTCGCCGTGCGACTCCTCGAAGAGGTCGTAGTCGGCGGGCGCGCCCGGGTCGAGGTCACGCTCGATCCCGTCGAGACCCGCCATCAGCATCGCCGAGAACGCGAGGTACGGGTTCGCCGCCGCGTCCGGGCACCGGAACTCCACCCGCTTCGCCTTCGGCGAGTCCGAGTACATCGGGATCCGGATGCAGGCGGAGCGGTTCCGCTGCGAGTAGACGAGGTTCACCGGCGCCTCGTAGCCGGGCACCAGCCGCCGGTACGAGTTCGTCGTCGGCGCGCAGAACGCGAGCAGCGCCGGCGCGTGGGCGAGGAGCCCGCCGATGTACGAGCGCGCCAGCTTCGACAGCCCGGCGTAGCCGGATTTGTCCGCCATCAGCGGGGTGTTCTCCATCCAGAGGGACTGGTGGGTGTGCATGCCGGAGCCGTTGTCGCCGAAGAGCGGCTTCGGCATGAAGGTCGCCGTCTTGCCCGCGGCGCGGGCGACGTTCTTGACCACGTACTTGTAAGCCATGACCTGGTCGGCCATCCGGGTCAGCGACCCGTAGCGCAGGTCGACCTCGCACTGGCCGCCGGACGCGACCTCGTGGTGGTGGAACTCGCACGGGATCCCGAGCCGCTCGAGCGTCAGGACGATGCGCGTGCGTAGGTCGTGCAGCGTGTCGTGCGGCGCGGGCGGGAAGTAGCCCTCCTTCTCGCGCACCGTGTAGCCGAGGCCCGGCTTGCCGGAGTTCCAGTGGCCCTCGGTCGAGTCGACGAGGTAATGCGAGTGGTTGACGCCCAGGTCGTACGAGACCTCGTCGAGGACGAAGAACTCGCACTCGGGCCCGAAGTACGCCGTGTCGGCAACCCCGCTCGCCCGCAGATGGGCCTCGGCGCGGCGAGCCACGCCCCGCGGGTCGCGTGCGTACGGCTCGCGCGTGATCGGGTCGGCGATCTCACACACGAGCGAGAGCGTCGGCGCCTCGGTGAACGGATCGAGGATCGCGCTGGAGGCGTCGGGCATCAGGAGCATGTCCGACTCGGAGATCCCCTGCCAGCCGCGGATCGACGAGCCGTCGAAGCCGAGGCCCTCGTCGAAGGCGGACTCGTCGAAGGCGGACACCGGCAGCGTCATGTGCTGCCAGCTCCCCAGCAGGTCGGTGAACTTGAGGTCGACCATCTGCGCCTGCGTCTCGCCGGCCCACGCGATCGCCTCCTTGGCGGCCGGCGCCGTCTTCTGCCCGTTCGCCAGGTAGTGCCTCGTCTCGATCTCGCTCACTTTCGCCTCCTTGAACGCGAAAAGCCCCAGGACTCCGTGAGTCCTGAGGCTCCATTGCCTCGGCACGCGCCTTCGGCGGCGCGGGCCTGGATCAGAACGTAGCGGCTCGGCCGGATGTCGGCAACCCCTCCTCCGTCCAGGTCGACCCTTGACCCGCCCGCACCGCGCTGGCTAACCTGCCGCGTGCTGATGTTCCGAGTCGGCTGAGAACGTCCATCGGTTCGCGGGCCTCCCGGGAGGCCGGCTGAAGCCTGTTCTCGCAACTCGATTCGTAGGAGCATCAGATGACCGCAAGGAACAACACGAATGGAACGCCCGCCGTCGTCGTCGACGGCCTCCGCAAGGAGTTCTTCCGCAACGACGGGCGTGAGGGCATCCGCCGGCGCCGGAAGCGCGTCGCGGCGCTCGACGGCGTGTCCTTCGAGGTCGGGCGGGGCGAGACGGTGGCGATCCTGGGCCAGAACGGCTCGGGGAAGTCGACGCTGATCCGGCTGCTCTCGACCCTGCTCCTGCACGACGGTGGCCGGGCGCGGATCTTCGATCACGACGTCTTCACCGAGACGAGAGCGGTCCGCCGCCTGATCAACCGCGTCTCCGTGGAAGCCTCGTTCTTCAAGAAGATGTCCGCCGTCGAGAACCTGAGCTACGCGGCTCGGTTCTACGGCATGCCGATCAAGGAGACCCGGGCGAAGATCCCGGAGATCCTCGGGCGCGTCGGCTTCCCTCGAGATCGCATGAACGAGCCCCTCGAGGACATGTCCCGCGGGATGCAGCAGAAGGTCGCGCTCGCGAGAGCGCTGCTGACCGCTCCCATCCTCCTCCTGCTCGACGAGCCGACGACCGGGCTCGATCCGCGCTCCAAGCTCGAGGTGCAGCAGTTCATCCGCGAGATCCGCCAGGTCCACGACGCGACCGTCCTGCTCTGCACGCACGACCTCGTCGAGGCCGAGGAGCTCGCCGATCGCGTCGGGATTCTCGATCGCGGGCGCCTCATCGAGCTCGCGCCGGCGGCCGAGCTGAAGCGCAAGCACAACTCCGACACGCTCGAGGAGGCGTTCTTCGCCGCCACGGGCAAGGCGTTCGAGGACGAGCCCGAAGGGGATGACGAGTGATGCCGCAGGGAGCCGCAGCAGTCCTCCGCCACGAGCTGATCGGGCTCGCGGGCGTCTTCGAGCGGAACGTCTACCTCGTCCGCCGCTACATCTGGTGGGACGTCGCGTTCTTCGTCTGGACGATCGCGAACACGCTCACGATCGTGTTCATCGGCGAGGGCGTCGAGGCGACGGGCGGGCAGATCGACGTCGAGCGGGTGACGACGCAGCTGCTCGTGGGCGCCGTCGTCTGGGCGTACCTCGGCGTGATCTTCGAGATCCTCACGGAGACCGTCGCCTGGGAGCGCTGGGAGGGGACGATCGAGTACACGTTCATGGCGCCGCTCTCCCGGCCGGTGCACCTGTTCGGGATGGGCCTGTTCGCGATCGTCTACGGCGTGATCCGCGCGATCCTGCTCTTCGGGGTCGTCGCGCTCTTCTTCGACCTCAATCTCGCCGACGCGGATTACGTCGCCGCCCTGGTCGTCCTGCTCGTGGCCTCGGTCTCGTTCATCGGGATCGGGATGATGACCGCCGTCCTCCCGCTGATCTCGCCGGAGAAAGGCACGCAGCTCGGGTTCATGGCCCAAGGGATCCTGCTCGTGATCTCGGGCGTCTACTACCCGGTCGAGGTGCTGCCGGAGTGGATGCAGTGGGCGTCCGTCGTCTCGCCGGCGACGTACGCGCTGGACGGGCTCCGCGGCGCGATCCTCGACGGCGAAGGCCTGTCGTCGATGGGCGACGAGCTCTGGCCGCTCGTCCTGATCGGCGCGGTCACGATCCCGCTCGGGCTCTGGGTCTTCAAGGTCGGCGAGACGTACGCGAAGCGGCACGGGACGCTGAAGCGGTCGGGATGATCCGCCGGGCGGAGACGGACTCCGATATCGCCGGCTACTGCGCGGTGTGGAACGCCGTCACGCCGCGCGAGCCGACGTCGGCCGACGACGTGCGGCGGCGTCTCGAGCGCCAGCCGGACCGGCTCTACCTCGTCAACGAGGAGGGCGGCGAGATCGTGGGCCTCGGCTTCGCGGGCCCGTCCCAGTCGCCGGAGCGGACGGCGGTCGTCGTGCGCGTCCTGGCGGCCCACCGGCGGCGCGGGCTCGGCTCCGGGATCCTCGAGCGGCTCCTCGAGCATGCGCGCGGGCTGGAGCGCGACTACGTCTCGGGGATGGTCTTCGAGGACGACTCCGAGTCGCGCGACTGGGTCGCGAACCGCGGGTTCGAGGAGTACGACCGGCAGATCGAGCTCGCCCGGGTGCTGGACGGCGACGAGGAGGCGCCGGTACCGCCGGCCGGGATCGAGCTCGCCGAGCTCGACGAGCACCGGCTGGAGGAGGCCTACGACGTCTGGGTCGAAGGCTTTCCCGACATGCCGGTCACGCCGCAGATCCCGGTCCCCGCCTACGACGAGTGGCTCGAGGAGGAGGTGTCCGGCCCGGTCACCCTGGTCGCGCTCGACGGTGGCCGGGTCGTGGGCGCCGCGGCGCTGCTCGACCGCACCGACGGGCTAGCCGAGCACGGGCTGACCGCAGTGCTGCGCTCGCATCGCGGCCGCGGAATCGCCACGGCGCTCAAGCAGGGGCTGCTTCACTGGGCGGCGGGCCACGGCTACCGCGAGCTCTCGACCTGGACGCAGGACGGCAACGCGGCGATGCAGGCCGTGAACCTCAAGCTCGGCTACCGGCCCCGCCCGGCGGTCATCAACGTCTGGCGGCGGCTGTGACCACGGATGAGCGGCGGCGGACCGTCCAGCTCGCCTACGACACGCTCGGCGCGAGCTTCGGCGAGTGGGCCGAGCGGATCGAAGGAGATCCCTGGAAGCGCTTCGTGGACGAGCTCGCGGCGAGACTGCCGGCCGGCGGCCGGGTCCTCGACCTCGGCTGCGGGAACGGCGAGAAGATCGCCCGACTCGTCGACAGGTTCGAGCTCGTCGCCGTGGACCTGTCCGAGGAGCAGCTGCGCCTTGCCCGCCCGAGGCTCCCGGGTGCCTTCGTCGTCAACGGCGACTTCAGCAAGCTCGACGTCGCCGACCAGAGCTTCGACGCGGTCACGGCGCTCTACTCGATCGTGCACGTGCCGCGAAACGAGCACCGGGACCTGTTCGCGCGCATCGAGCGCTGGCTGAAGCCGGGCGGCTTGTTTCTCGCGGCGCTGAGCCACGTGGGCGGAGAGGACCGGACGGACGAGTGGCTGGGCGTCGAGATGTTCTTCTCCGGTTTCGACGCCAAGACGAACCGTGGGCTCGTCCGTGAGGCCGGATTCGAGCTCGTGCTCGACGAGCTCGTCTGGATGCAGGAGCCCGAGGGCGAAGCGGCTTTCCTCTGGGTCCTCGCGAGGAAGCCGGCATGAGGCGGCTCGACGCGGTCAGGGTCTTCTACGGCATCGAGTTCTTCGACTCGATCGGCTTCCATGCGGCCTTCACCGTCTGGGCCGTCTACCTCGTCCAGGACGTGGGCGTGAACCCGTTCCAGCTCGTCCTGCTCGGGACGGTGAGCGAGATCGCGATCTTCCTCTTCGAGGTCCCGACCGGCGTCGTGGCAGACACGTACAGCCGTCGGCTCTCGATCATCATCGGGCTCCTCGTTAGCGGCGCCGCGATTCTCGCGGTCGGGCTGACCGAGCTCTACTGGCTGATCGTCGCAGCCGCGATCCTCCGCGGGATCGGCGGAACGTTCCTCAGCGGGGCCTGGGAGGCATGGATCACGGACGAGCACGGCGTCGAGGGCATCGGGCGGATCTTTCTGCGCGGGACGCAGTGGTCGTACCTCGGCGCCATCATCGGAGCGGGAACCGGCGTCGCGGTCGCGACGATCGACCTCGGGGCGGCGCTGGTCTACGGCGGCGTGATCTCGCTCGCGACCGGGTTCGCCTGCATCCTCCTGATGCCCGAGCACGGCTTCGTCCGGCGCCCCGCTGAAGAGCGCTCGTCGCCGATCCGGGCGCTCCGGACGACGGCGGTCACAGGCGGAAAGCTCGTCCGTGCCAACCACATCCTGCTGCTCATCGTCGGCATCACGTTCTTCGCCGGCGCGGCGTCCGAGGGCCTCGACCGGCTGTGGGAGGCGCACCTGATCCAGAGCGTCGGGCTGCCGGAGCTCTGGGGCCTCGACCCGGTGGTCTGGTTCGGCGTCTTCAACATCGTCGGGCTCGTGGCCGGGATCCTCATCACGTCGTTTCTGATCCCGCGGTTCGAGTACGCGGACAACTCCAAGCTGGCCAAGACGCTGCTCTTCCTGACCGTCGTCCTGTCGGCGTCGGTCGTGGTCTTCGGGCTGGCGGCGAGCTTCGCGGTCGCCGCGGTCGCCTACCTGGTCGCGCGGCTCGTGCGGCGGCTCAAGGACCCGCTCTACGTCACCTGGCTGAACAAGAACGTCGAGGACTCGAGCGTGCGCGCGACCGTGAACTCGATCGCGAGCCAGGCGGACGCGATCGGCGAGGTCGCCGGCGGCCCGGCGATCGGCGTCGTCGGCACGGTTGCCTCCTTGCGCGCCGCGCTCGTCGCCACCGGTCTGCTGCTCACACCGGCGATCCCGCTCTTCCTGCGCGCCCTGCGCCACGGCGGCCGTGAGCCGGAGCTCGAGGAAGCCGAGGCGCCTGCGTGAACCGCATCCAGATCCTCCGCCCGCTCCGCGAGCGGGACTTCGCGCTGTTCTGGCTCGGCTGGACCGTCTCGCTGATCGGCGACGGGTTCTTCATGGTCGCGATCGCCTGGCAGGTCTTCGACCTCTGGAACTCCCCGACGGCGCTCGCGGTCGTCGGCGTCGCGGAGACGGTCCCGATCGTCACGTTCGTGCTGGTCGGCGGCGTCGTCGCGGACCGTTTCGAGCGCCGCAGGGTGCTCATCTTCTCGAGCGCGCTGCGCGGAGCCTGCGTGGCGCTCCTCGGGATCCTCTCCATGACCGGCGCGATCGAGCTCTGGCACATCTTCGTGATCTCGGCGTTCTTCGGCGCGGGACAGGCGTTCCAGGGGCCGGCGGCGGGCGCGATCATCCCCGACCTCGTCCCGCGGCACCTCCTCGTGCAGGCGAACTCGCTCTCGCAGTTCGTCCGGCAGGCGGCATTCGCGTTCATCGGCCCGGCGGTCGGCGGGCTCGTGGTGCACGCGCTCGGCGCGGGCTCGGCGTTCCTCATCGACGCGGCGACGTTCGGCGTCGCGATCGTGACGCTGCTGCTGCTGCGCCCGCGGCCCGCGGCGGCGGTCTCGGACACCCCGACCTCGATGCGGCGCGACATCGCCGAAGGGCTTCGCTACGTCCGGCAGAAGGTCTGGCTCTGGGGGACCCTCGCATGGGCGTTCGCGGCGATCTTCCTCGTCTACGGGCCGTTCACGGTGCTGCTGCCCTTCCTCGTCCGCAACGAGCTGGGCGGGGACGCCGGCGACCTCGGGCTCGTGTTCGCGGCCGGCGGGCTGAGCGCGATCCTCGTCTCGCTCCTGATCGGCCAGGTCGGGCTTCCGCGCCGCCACATCACGTTCATGTACGGCCTCTGGGTGGTCGCGTGCCTGCAGATCGCCGCGTACGCGCTCGCGGACGTGCCGTGGCAGGCGATGGCGATCTCGTTCGCCGGCGAGGGCTGCTGGGCTGCCGGCCTGATCGTCTGGGTCACCCTGATGCAGCGACTCGTGCCCGCGGAGCTCCTGGGGCGGGTCAAGAGCGTCGACTGGCTGCTGTCGTTGGGCCTTGCGCCGCTCTCGTTCGCGGTCACCGGGCCGCTCGCGGGCTGGCTCGGCGTCAAGCCCGTGCTCCTCATCGCCGGCGTGACCGCGAGCGCCCTGACCGTCCTCTTCTACTTCCTCCCGGGGATGCGGGACACCGAGACCCCGGGTCACGTCGACCGCGTGATCCTCAGCGAGCCGACCGGCGCCGCACCGGTCCCGGCCGAGCCGGATCACGCACTTGCGGGAGCGCGACCCGGCCAGTAGTCTCGTGCGGGCACGGAGGCAACGGAGCCTCGGGCGGTCGCCCGGGGCTTTTCGCATTCAAGGAGGCGCAATGGCGCAGGTGGAGAGCAGAGACAGGGCCACGTCGAGCCCCGAGGAACGGCGGGAGGTCCTCAAGCGGATCAAGGACGAGGGGGTCGAGTTCCTCCTCCTCTGGTTCACGGACCTCGAGGGGCACCTGAAGAGCTTCGCCGTCACCCCGGCGGAGATGGAGGAGGCGCTCGACGACGGGATGGGCTTCGACGGCTCGTCGATCACCGGCTTCAACGCGATCGAGGAGTCCGACATGGTCGCGATCCCCGACCCTGCGACCTTCCAGCTGATGCCCTGGCGCGAAGGCGAGACGAAGGTCGCGCGCATGATCTGCGACGTCGTCACGCCGGACGGCGAGCCGTACGACGGCGACCCGCGCTTCGTCCTCCGCCGCGCGCTCGAGCGGATGAAGTCGATGGGCTTCGACACCTTCAACGTCGGCCCCGAGCTCGAGTACTTCCTCTTCAAGGACGCGAAAGGGACCGAGACCCTCGACGAGGGCGGCTACTTCGCGATGACGACGATGGACGCCGCCAGCGAGCTCCGGCAGGAGACGGTGCGCGCGCTCGAGGCGATGGGGATCCCGATCGAGTACGTCCACCACGAGGTCGGGCCGTCCCAGCACGAGATCGACATGCGCTTCGCGCCGGCTTTGGAGATGGCCGACCACACGATCACGTACCGCCTGATCGTCAAGGAGATCGCCAAGAAGGCCGGCTACCACGCGACCTTCATGCCGAAGCCGATCTTCGGCGAGAACGGCTCGGGGATGCACACGCACCAGTCGCTCTTCACCGACGGCCGCAACGCCTTCTTCGACGCGGACGACAAGTGGCACTTGTCCGACACGGGCAAGGCCTTCATCGCCGGCCAGCTCCGGCACGCACGCGAGATCGCCGGCGTCTTCGCGCAGTGGGTCAACTCCTACAAGCGGCTCGTGCCGGGCTACGAGGCGCCGGTCTACGTCGCTTGGTCGCAGCGGAACCGCTCGGCGCTGATCCGGATCCCGCTCTACAAGCCGGGCTCCGAGCAGGCGACGCGAGCGGAGATCCGCTGCCCGGACCCGGCCTGCAACCCGTACCTCACCTTCGCCACGCTGCTCCACGCGGGCCTCGAGGGGATCGAGCAGGGCTACGAGCTGCCCGAGCCGATGGAGACGAACCTGTACCACCTGACGCCGGAGCAGCGCCGCGAGCGCGGCATCGTCTCGCTTCCGGAGACCCTCGGCGAGGCCATCGACGAGCTCTCGCAGTCCGAGCTCGCGAAGAAGGCGCTCGGGCGCCACATCTTCGACCGGTACGTCGAGCTCAAGCGAAAGGAGTGGGACGAGTACCGCGTACAGCTCACCTCGTGGGAGCTCGAGCGCTACCTCCCTGTGCTCTAAACCGGTTCGCTAGGCAAACAACGGAAAAGAAGAGACAATGAAGAGTCAGTCCTGCCCTGCCTGCGGCGGGTGGGACGAACTGACGGCCGACTGCGAGCTGCGTTTGCAGCTCGTGGTCGTTCTAGGCCAAACCCTCCTAGAGGAATGCGCGGATCGAGTCGCGCTCGACGTTGAGCCCGACGACGCCGCTCGAGCGGTCGATCTCCTCGATCGTCGCCGCCGGAACAAGGCTGCGGCGCCGCAAGAGGAAGCCGGAGCGGACGGACAGCGCGTCGGGAACGTCGCGCGTCGTTCCGTACATCGGGCACTCCACGCGGCCCACCACCTTGCCCCTCACGTCTGCCACCAGGTATCCGATCGTCTGGCGGAGGTCGGGCAGGACCGGGAGCGCCTCGCTCACACGGTGAAACCTACGGCGCGGCTGTCAACGAATTTGGTTGTGGGCGGTAAGGAGTTTGTTAGCCGCCGAGGCGGTAGGTTCCGGTGAGGATGGACGCACCCGGACGCCACGTTCGGCTGCTGACCGAGACGATCGCTGCGGTCAACTCGACGCTCGACCTCGAGGAGGTGCTCGCCCTCGTCGCGCGCAAGGTCGCGGAGGCGCTCGACACCGAGGCGTGCTTCGTCTACCTCTACGACGAGGCGTCCGACGAGCTCGTCCTCCGGGCGACGCAGGGCACCTCTGTCGAGGCCATGACCCGCCGGCCGCGGATGCGGCCCGGCGAGGGGATCACCGGCACGGCGGCGGCGGAGCGGAAGCCGGTCGCGATCCCCGCGCAGGCGCACCTCGACCCGCGCTTCAAGGGCTTCCCGAACCTGCCGGAGGACCAGTACGAGTCGATCCTGGCCGTCCCGATCCTGGCCCGCGAGAAGCTGGCCGGCGCGCTGAACGTCCGCACCGTCGAGCCGCGCGAGTTCACCGACGACGAGATCGAGCTGCTGCTGGCGATCGCGGCCCAGGTGGCGCAGACGATCGAGCACGCCAAGCTCTACA
The DNA here is from genome assembly GCA_036554945.1 of Gaiellaceae bacterium. GTDB lineage: Bacteria > Actinomycetota > Thermoleophilia > Gaiellales > Gaiellaceae > JACDAN01. The sequence continues at coordinate 10,090 of DATBMH010000034.1, forward strand.
GCGAGGCGCAGCGGCGGGTCGGCGAGCTCGAGGCGCTCGCCCGGATCTCGGAGGCGGTCTCGGAGTCGCTCTACCTCGAGGAGTCGCTCGAGGCGATCGTGCATACGACGGTCGACGCGGTCGGGGCGACCGGCGCCGCGCTCGTGCTGGAGGACGGCAACGTCGCGTGGCCCGAGGGTCGCGCTGGCGCCCACGCCGTGCGGATCCCGCTGCGCTGGAAGGGCCGCCAGATCGGCGAGCTCGTCTGCGACCGGGACACGCCGTTCACGGAGCAGGAGCGGGCGCTGCTCGCGTCGATCGCGAACCACGCCGCGGTCGCGCTCGAGCACGGGCGGGCCGTCATGCGCGGTGTCCTCGCTCAGGAGATCCATCACCGGGTCAAGAACAACCTCCAGACCGTCGCGTCGCTGCTCCGCCTGCAGGCGCGCTCGGGCGACCAGGTCGACCCGCGGAAGGCGCTCGACGACTCCGCGAACCGGATCCTCGCCATCGCCGCGGTCCACGAGGTGCTGACCGAGAGCCGGCACGACGACGTCGACCTCGACGAGCTGCTCGACCGCCTGCGCGCGATGCTCGTCCAGGGGCTCGGCACGGGGAAGAACGTCGAGACCGCGCTCGAGCCAGTCTCGCTCGCCGGGCACCAGGCGACCGCGCTCGCCCTCGTCTTCAGCGAGCTGCTGCAGAACGCGCTCGAGCACGGCGGCGAGTCGGTGCGCGTGGAGCTCGGACGGCGCGACGGCAGCGTCGTGCTCGCGATCGCCGACGACGGGCCCGGGATCGGAGAGTCGTCGTCGGGCACCGGGCTGTCGATCGTCGAGGCGCTGGTCCGGGAGGAGCTGCGCGGCACGCTCGACCTCAGCTCCGAGGGCGGTTTGCGCGCCGAGGTGGTGTTCCCGGCGTGAGGATCCTGATCGCCGAGGACGAGACGATCATCCGGCTCGACCTCCGCAACCTCCTCGAGGAGTCCGGCCACGAGGTCTGCGCCGAGGCGAGGGACGGCGCCGAGGCGGTCGACCTCGCCCGCGAGCAGGAGCCCGACCTGGCGATCCTCGACGTGAAGATGCCGCGGCTGGACGGCATCGAGGCGGCACGGAGGATCCTCGAGGACCGGCCGATCCCGATCGTGATGCTGACGGCGTACGGCCAGGACGAGCTCGTGTCCCGCGCCGTGGAGGCCGGCGTCTTCGGCTACCTGGTCAAGCCGTTCCGCGAGGCCGACCTGCTGCCGGCGATCGCGACCGCCCGGGCGCGGCACGAGGAGCTTGCCGAGCTGCGCGAGGAGGCCGACTCGCTCGCGGAGGCGCTCGCGGCGCGCAAGGCGATCGAGCGCGCGAAGGGGCTGCTCATGGCTCGCGACGGGCTCAGCGAGGACGAGGCCTTCAAGCGGCTTCGCAAGGCGAGCCAGGTGTCGGGCAAGCCGCTGAAAGTCGTGGCCGAAGCCCTCATCGCCACCCTGGACAGTCCGTGACCGCGCGCCGCTTCGTCGGGGTCAGACCCCGGTTCCGCTTCGGCGCAGCGAAGCGGGACGGGGAACACCGTGGGGTCAGACCCCGTTGGGAGAGCGTCGCGGATGTGGGACGTGGGTATGCCGGGGAATCCCTCAGACGCCGGACGATTCGAACAGCTGCTCCCAGCGGGCGAGCAGCGCCTTCAGCTCGTCGCGGGCCGCGCGATGGTCGCGCAGGAGGTCCGCGTTGCCCCAGTCGTCCGCAAGCCGCCGCTCGAGCTCAGCGACCCGCTCCTCCTGGCGCGCGATGTCGGCCTCGAGGAGCTCGAGCCGGGTCGGGCCTTTCGGCTTCGCCGCGACCGGCTTCGGCTTCTTCACGGGCTTCGGCGGCGGCTCCTCGGCCTTAGCCTTCTCCTCGCGACGCCGGATCAGCTCGGCCCAGCCTCCCTCGTAGGAACGGAGGCCGCTGTTCTCGATCGCGAGCGTACGGTGCGCCACGGCATCGAGGAGCGCACGGTCGTGCGAGACGAGCAGGACGGTCCCGGGGAACGCCTCCAGCGCGGCCTCGAGGGCCTCGCGGCTCTCCAGGTCGAGGTGGTTCGTCGGCTCGTCGAGCACGAGGAAGTTCGCGCCGGAGGCGACCACGGCCGCGAGCGCGAGCCGCCGCCGCTCGCCGCCGGACAGCACGGTGACGGGCTTGGACTGCTCGTCCCAGCCCGAGAAGAGGAACCGGCCGAGCAGGTTCTGCGCCGACTGCCGCGGCAGGCCGGTCATCGACTGGATGCAGTCGAGGACCGTTCCGCGCTCGTCGAGCTCGGTCTCCTGCTGGGAGAAGTACGCGGCCTCGACGCCGTGACCGAGGCGTACCGTGCCGCCGGCGCCGTCGCGGCGGCCGAGCATCGTCTCGAGCAGGGTCGTCTTGCCGGAGCCGTTCGGCCCGACCAGCGCCACGTGCTCCGCACGCTCGATCGCGAAGTCCAGGTCGTGGAGGAGCTCCTTCTGGCCCGCTCTCACGTCGAGGTCGGACGCCTCCACCACGGTCCGGCCGCTCCGGGCGGGCTTCAGGAAGTCGAAGCCCATGGAGCGCTTGCGGGCCGTCAGCCGGTCGAGCGTGTCCACCTCGGAGCTCCGCTCGCCCTCGAGGCGGCCGATATGGGTCAGTTTCGCCTGCGCCTGCTTCGCCTTGCTCTTCTTGTAACGGAAGCGCTCCACGAACCGCTCGAGCCGGGCGATGTCCTCGTCGAGGCGGTCGAGCGCCTTCTGAGCGTGGAGCGCCCGTGCCGCCTTCTCGCGACGCCACTCGTGCCAGGGGCCCTTGAAGAAGAGCGACCGGCCGCCCGCCAGCTCGAGCACGCCGTTCGTCACCGCCTCCAGGAACCAGCGGTCGTGGGCGACGAGGATGACGGCGGCGTCGAGCGACTGGAGCTCCCGCTCGAGCCACTCGATGCTCTCGACGTCCAGGTGGTTGGTCGGCTCGTCCAGGAGCAGCAGGTCGGGGTCGCCGGCGAGCGCGCGTGCCAGGGAGGCGCGTGTCAGCTCGCCGCCCGAGAAGGTCTCGAGCGGACGGTCGAGGTCAGCGTCTGCGAAGCCGAGCCCGCGAACGACGGAAGCGGTGCGGTCGCGCCAGGCGTAGCCGCCGGCGTGCTCGAGCCGCGCCTGCGCGTCGGCGTAGCGGGTGAGCGTCGCCTGCTCGTGGTCTCCGGCCGCCATGGCCTCTTCGAGCGCTCGCAGCTCCTCCTCGAGCGAGATCAGGTCGGCGGCGCCGGAGAGGACGTACTCGCGCAGCGACAGGCCGCGCTCGAGCGGCGGCCGCTGGTCGTGCAGCGCGACGCGCGTCCCCTTCGAGAAGACGAGCTCGCCGCCGTCGACCGGAAGCTCGCGCGCGAGCATCCGGAGCAGCGTCGTCTTGCCGGCCCCGTTGGGGCCGGCGAGCGAGAGCCGGTCGCGGCGCTCGACCTTGAACGACACGCCGTCGAAGAGCGGGTCTCCCGCGAGCTCCTTGCGGAGTTGGTTTGCGATCACGACTGCCATGCGTCTCCTGGAAAGAGTCGGGGCCGCTTTCGCGGCCCCGAGCATCCGGTTACCAGCGGTGGTCTTGGTAGAGGCGCTTACCGGCTCGGCCGTTCGGCCGGGCGGCGCGTAGCGCGACGTCCCCCACGCTGGCTAGGCGATTCCCGTCAGGTCACGGGGACACGCCCCTACCCGCTGGTACCTCCACTGCCCGTACTTGAAGATTTCACTACCGGACCACCTCCTTTCCGCGGTAGACGAAATGTAGCGACTACCGCAGGACGACGGAGAGCTCGAGGCCGCGATCGAGCGGGACCGTGACCGACTCGAGGGTCGGGTCGCTCTGCCTGGCCCTCGTGTACGCGCCGAGTGTGTCCTCGTGCGAGAGGACGTTGTCGGCGACGAAGAGCCCAGCCGGCTCGACCTTCGGGCGAGCGAGATCGAACAGCGGCTCGTACTGGTCCTTCTCGGCGTCGATGAAGACGACGTCGAAGACGTCGTCGATCGCCGGCAGGGTCTCGAAGGCGTCGCCCTCGATCAGCTGGGCGACGTCGTCGACGCCGGCCTCCTCGACGTTCCGCCGCCAGGCTTCCGCCTTCGCGGGATCGAACTCGAGGGAGAGCACGCGGCCGCCGAGGTAGCGAACGCCGGCGGCGAGCCAGATCGACGAGTAGCCGCGGGAGCCGCCGATCTCGAGCACCTCGCAGCTCGTCTCCGGCGCCACCAGCGCGAAGAGGAACTGGCCGGTCGTTCTCGCGACCTGGCGTGAACGCAGCTCGCGGGCTACGCCCTGCTCGCGCTCCGCGGCGTCCTCCGCCTCGAGGCGGGCGAGCACGGCGCGGACGCGGTCGTCGAGCACGGGCGTACCTTTCCACAGCGACCGCCCTGGTCGGCCAGGGCCGAGTGACCGTCACTCGGACCTGGCTCGGATCGGCGCGTCTAGGTGACGTCGACCTTCACGACGCCGTCCTCGACGACGACCGGGAAGGTCTCGACCGGCGCGTACGCCGGAAGCGAGAGCGGCCGGCCGGAGCAGATGTCGAACTCCGAGCCGTGGCGTGGGCAGATGACGACGCCACGCTCGGGATCGTGCTCGCCCTCGGCGAGCGGACCGTCGTCGTGCGAGCAGCGATCCTCGATCGCGCAGAGCGTGCCGCCGAGGTTGTAGACGCCGACCGCGACCTGTCCCGCATGGACGATCTTGACGCTGCCGGGCGGGAACTCCTCCAGCGGCGCGACCTCGATCAGCGCCAAGCGACTACGTGACCTTGAACTGGTCGTCCAGCCCGGCCCACTCGTCGGGCAGCGGCGTCCCCTTCGACCGGTGCAGCGCGACCTTCAGCACCCCGAGCCCGAGCAGCGCGCACTTCAGCCGGATCGGCGTCAGCGGGATGCCGATCTCCTCCAGCAGCTCGTCCTTGGAAAGGTCGCCGACCTCCGTCGCCGTGCGACCCTGGACCATCTCCATCAGCATCGAGGTCGCCGCCTGGCTGATCGCGCATCCGCGGCCCGAGAACTTGACCTCCTCGATCGTCTCGCCGTCGTCCTCGAACGCGACGTAGATCGCGACCTCGTCCCCGCACAGCGGGTTCATGCCCTCGGCCTGCGCGTCGGCGTCCTCGATCACGCCGTGCCCGCGCGGGTTCTTGTAGTGGTCGAGGATGACCTCTCTGTACAGGTCTTCCATACGGATGAGGCTAGCCGAAGACTTTTCGCGCGCGGAGCAGGCCGCCGTGGAGCCGGTCGATGTCCTCCTGCAGCGTGTAGAGGTAGAAGCTCGCCCGGTTCGTCGCCGACACGCCCAGCCGCGCCATCAGCGGCTGGCAGCAGTGGTGCCCCGCCCGGATCGCGACGCCCTCCCAGTCGAGCACCTGCGCGACGTCGTGCGGGTGGATTCCCTCCATGTTGAAGGAGACGATGCCCGCGCGCCGGTCCGGCGCAGGGCCGTAGAGCTGGATGCCGGAAACGTCGCCCAGCCGCTCCAGCGCGTACGCGACGAGATCGTGCTCGTGCTGCTCGATCGCCTCGAGGCCGACCTCCTCGAGGTAGTCGACGGCCGCGCCGAAGCCGACGGCCTCGGCGATCGGCGCAGTGCCCGCCTCGAACTTATGCGGGAGGTCACCCCAGGTCGTCTCCTCGAACTGCACCTTCCGGATCATGTGCCCGCCGAGGTTGAACGGCTCCATGGACTCGAGCAGCTCGCGCCGGCCCCAGAGGGCGCCGGCGCCGCTCGGGCCACACATCTTGTGCGCCGAGAACGCGAGGAAGTCGCAGCCGAGGGCCTGGACGTCGACCCGGCGATGCGGCGCGGCCTGCGCGGCGTCGACGACGGTGACCGCGCCGTGCTCGTGCGCCCACGCCGTCAGCTTCTCCACCGGGTTGACGGTGCCGAGCGCATTCGAGACGAGGTTCGCGGCGACGACCCTCAGCTTCCCGTCCCCCGCGAGCTCGTCGAGCCCGTCGAGGTCGAGCTCGCCGCTCTCCGTCAGGCGCACCATGCGGAACGACGCGCCGGTCCGCTTCGCGACGTACTGCCACGGGACGAAATTCGAGTGGTGCTCGAGCTCCGTGACGACGACGACGTCGCCGGGCCCCAGGGTCGCGAGCCCGTACGCGTACGCGACGAGGTTGATCGCCTCCGTCGCGTTCCGCGTGAAGATCAGCTCGCGCGAGGACGGCGCGTTGACGAACTTCGCGATCCGGTCGCGCGCCCCCTCGAACGCCTCGGTCGATCGCTCCGCCAGCGCGTAGACGCCGCGGTGGACGTTCCCGTACGACGTCTCGTAGAACTCGGTCATCGCGTCGAGGACCTGACGCGGCTTCTGCGAGGTGACGGCCGAGTCCAGGTAGGCGAGCGGCTTCCCGTTGATCTCCTGCTGGAGGATCGGGAACTCGGCGCGCAGCTTGCGCGCGTCGAGCTGCGGACGGGCCCCGACGGCCATGCGGCCATGGTATCCCCGCAGTGCCGGGTCTAGGTCGGGCGCTCGAACCCTGCGACTCGCCAGAGCGGGCCGTCGTGCTCGTAGGTCAGCCGGACGCCCTCCCGCGGGGCGGCGCCGACGAGCTGCTCGGGCCGATGGACGAACGAGCGGTAGTCCATGCCGCGAAAGCCGAAAAACGCGTTGGCCGCGGTGGCCCCCGCGCGGGTCCACCACGTACGGCGCGGGAAGCTGAACGCGAGGAGTCGCCGGGCGCGGGCGGCGGCGGCCTCGACGAGCTCCTCGCCGTCGGGGTAGCAGCAGACGACGCGGTGCATGACGACGACGTCTGCGTCAGGCAGCTCCGCGGCAGCCTCTGTGAAATCGACGACCCGGCGCTCGACGCGGTCCTCGACGCCGGCATCCCGGGCGAGCGCCGCGGCGGTCGCGTCGTAGGACGACGAGAGCTCGACGGTGACGGCGCGCGCGGCGCCGGCCTTCAGCAGCTCGAGCCCGAGGGTGCCGTTCCCGCCGCCGACGTCCAGGACGGTCGCACCCTCGATCCCGTGGCGCACGGCGAAGCCGACGATCCGCCGCGCGTTCGCGTCCAGCCCGCGCCGCCGGTACGTCCGGGCGTCACGCCTTGCGACCTTCTCCGTGAAGAAATCGTCGTATCCCTGGCGTGAGCAGCAGCCGGACATCGGGTCCGTCAGGGTAGCCCCACTACTCTTGGAGGGTGCGCGCCCGGATCGTGAGCCTCCTTGCGTTCGCCTGCCTCGCGGTCGTCTCCGGCTGCGGCGGCGGCGATTCGGGGCCCGAGTCCAGCCACCCGGGTGCGAAGGTCTTCGCCGACGCCGGGTGCGGCGGCTGCCACACGCTCGAGGCGGCGGGATCGAGCGGCAGCGTCGGCCCCGACCTCGACGACGCGAGCCCGTCGGTCGACCAGGTCGTCCGCAAGGTGAAGGTGGGCGGCGGCGGGATGCCGTCGTTCGAAGGGAGGCTCAGCGAGCAGGAGATCCGCGACGTCGCGAGCTTCGTCGCGGGCGAAAGCTCCGGGTCGGCCGCGCAGAAGATCGCCGCGATCAAGCCGTTCAAGCCGAACACCGAGCGGCTCGAAGGGTGCCTCGACGCCGACTGCCGGCGCCAGGCGTTCGGCAACGTCGCCTTTCGCGAGGGCCCCAAGCCGGCCCTGCAGCTCTTCGCGAAGCGGCTGAGCGAGGACGCGGTCGAGGCCGACTGCCACCGCATCGCCCACACGATCGGCGCCGCGTCCCTGCAGCACTACGACGGCGACGTCGGCAAGGCGCTCTCCGAAGGGAACGGGATCTGCGCCTCGGGCTACTACCACGGGCTGCTCGAGTGGAAGCTCGCCGGCGTCCCGAAGGAGGAGGTCGCCCAGGTCGCGCGGACGGTCTGCGACCAGACGAAGAGCACCGCGAGCTCCTTCGTCTACTACCAGTGCGTCCACGGGCTCGGTCACGGCCTGATGCTCTACACCGTCTACGACCTGCCGGGCGCGCTGCGGCTCTGCCACCGGCTCGTCAGCGACTTCGACCGTGTCTCCTGCAGCGGCGGCGTGTTCATGGAGAACCAGCAGTCGTCCTACGGGATCACCTCGCCGTGGCTGCGGAAGGACGACCTGCTCTATCCGTGCGGGATCGTCTCCCGCTCGGACAAGACGTACTGCTACCTGCTCGTCACGTCGCAGATCCTCCCGCGCGTCGGCTGGGACTGGAAGAAGACCGCGGACTGGTGCCGGCGGAGCGAGAAGGACTTCGTCCACCTGTGCTTCCAGTCGTACGGCCGGGACGCGTCCGGGAACTCGCGGCAGGACCCGGCGAAGGCGCGGGCGCTCTGCGCCAACGCCGGCAGCGGCGAGCAGGAGTGCATCTTCGGCGCGGTCCGCGACATCCTGAACACGGATCCCGAGGATCTCGACGCGGCCCGCCTCTGTGAGCTCGCTCGGCCGGCCGATCGCTCGCACTGCGCGTACGGAATCGGCTCGATCGTCGCGGTGAAGCACACGGACCCCGATGCGAAGCGCGCAGACTGCCGGCGGTTCCTCCGGGGCCGGTACCTCGCGGACTGCCTCCGCGGCGCGAACGTCTAGCCGAAGGTGAAGGCGTACGCGGAGAGGCCCGGCTCGAAGCGCAGCTCGAGCAGACCCTCCGTCAGCTCCGGGAGGCGCAGCAGGTTGTAGAGCCGCGGCTCGCCGCCCACGGCCACAGTCCGCTGCCGGCGGCCGTCGAGCAGCACCTCCACCCGCCCGCTGCCGCCCAGGACGAGGTTGACCTCGCGCGCCAGGAACTGCAGGCGCAGCCTCGCGTCCTTGCCGGTCACGATCCGCTCGGGCTCCACACGCACACGACCGCCGTATGCGAGCTGGTCCGGGGCCAGGAACGGCGGGATGCGATAGGTCGCCTCCCGGTTCGCGACGACGCGGCTTCCGACGAAGCGATCGAGCCGCTCGTACCCCAGATAGGACTCCGGCGTCGTTCGAACCGTCGGGGTCCGGTCCGCCACGGCCTCGGCCTGGTCGTGCACGCCCGAGCCGAGGTACCGCCGGATCAGCCGTTCGGTCTCGTCGTACTCGCCCTCGCCGTAGTGGTAGTACCGGACCCGACCGGTGCGGTCGATGAGGTACTTGGCCGGCCAGTACTGGTTCGCGTACGCCGTCCACGTGGCGAAGTCGTTGTCCAGCGCCACGGGATAGCGGATGCCGAGCTTGCGGACGGCCGCGCGGACGTTGCCGGGCTCGCGCTCGAACGCGAACTCCGGGGCGTGCACGCCCACGATCGTCAGCCCGTCGTCGCGGTAGGACTCGTCCCAGGACTTCAGGTGCGGAAGCGTCCTCAGGCAGTTGATGCACGAGTAGGTCCAGAAGTCGATCAGGACGACACGGCCGCGCAGCTCCGAGAGGCTCAGCGGCCCGGTGTTGATCCACTCCGCGATTCCCTGGAGCTCGGGCGCCGCCGGCGCGGTGCCGTCGGCCGCGAGCGCCGGCTGCTCGCCGGTCCGGCGCAGCTTCGCCAGCTCGCGGCGGGCGACCGAGCTCCGCTCGACGCGGCCCTGAAGCGCCTCCGTGTAGCCGGGGACGGCGGTGGTGAACCCCTGGTCGACGCCGAGGGCGATCGCGATTGCCGACACGCCGATGACGGCGCCTGCGACGCGCCGGGTGCCCTCGGCGTGCCGGCGCAGGAGCCCGCTCCCCTGGGCCAGACGCCGGCTGCCGACTGCGATCGCGAACATCGGCAGCGCCGCCCCGGACGCGTACGCCAGCGCGACGAAGAACGTCTCGAGGCCGCCGCCGCCGGTGGCCGAGAGCGCGGTGACGGCGGCGAGGACCGGCCCGGCGCAGGGGACGAAGACCAGGCCGAGGCTGGCCCCGAGGACGACCCCGCCGGCCTCGGTGCGCGGGCGCATCCGCCCGAGCCGAAGCAGCGGCCGCTCCACGAGCGCGGCGAAGCCGGGAACGAGCAGCGTCGCCGCCAGCACGAGCAGCAGCACGATCGCGAGATTTCGGAGCGTGTCCTGCGGCAGGCCGAGCGAGTCGAGCAGCGAGGCGCCGATGACCGTGAAGACGCTGAAGCTGCCGACGAGCCCGAGGATGATCGCGTAGGGACGGCGTCCGGAGGCGCCGCCCGCAAGCAGGATCGGCAGCACGGGCAGGACGCACGGCGAGATCGCCGTGATCAGCCCTGCCAGGAACGCGATCCCGAGGAGGACCACGGGCTCAGGGTAGGACGCGGCCGATTACGCGGGCCTTAAGCCTGCGGGATGCGCGCTTCGAGCGCCTCGCCGAGCGCCTCGCGCACCGGCTCGAGCTCGACGCGGTCGAGCACGTCCGTGAAGAACCCGCGGACGATCAGGCGTTCGGCCTCGCCGCGGGAGAGGCCGCGGGCCATGAGGTAGAAGAGCTGGTCGCGGTCGACCTGACCGACCGTGGCGCCGTGCGTGCAGCGAACGTCGTTCGCGAGGATCTCGAGCCCGGGGATCGGGACCGCGTGCGTCGTCGGCGAGAGCATCAGGTTCCGGTTCTCCTGGTACGCGTTCGTCCGCTGCGCGTCCTTCTCGACGCGGATCATCCCGCGCCACACGGCCGTGGCCTTGTCGCGGAGCGCGCCCTTGAACGCGAAGTCGGACGTCGTGCTCGGCGCCGAGTGGAGCTGGTACGTGTCGTAGTCGAGGTGCTGCTCGCCGTCGGCGAAGTACGCGCCGGTCACCCGCGAGGTCGCTCCAGGGCCGGTCAGGTCGTTCTGGATCCAGACCTTGCCGCGGCGCGAGCCGAAGCCGCCCGCGACCCAGTCCAGCTCGGCGTCGCGCCCGACGCGCGCGTGGTGGGACGCGAAGTGCCATGTCTCGCGCGAGAGGTTCTGGATCGAGACGTACTCGAGCTTCGCGGCCTGCTCGACGAAGAGCTCGGTGACGACGTTCGTGTAGCCGTTCAGCTCGTCCGACGCCGAGGCGTAGTCCTCGATCAGCGAGAAGCGGCTCTCGGGCTCGGCGACCACGAGCAGCCGGAAGAAGAGCGCGCCGCCCTCGGCGGAGTTGACGATCTGGACCGCCAGCGGCTGCTCGAGCTCGACGCCCTTCGGGACCACGACGAGCAGGCCGTGCTCCCAGACGGCCGCATTGTGCGCGGCGAACTTCTCGTCGGCGCCGACGAGCTGGCCGAGGCGCTCGTGGTCGGTGAACGCCGCGAACGTGATGCGCTCGTCCGGCGAGCGCACGATCGAGATCCCGCCCTCACGGACCACGGCGAGACCGGCCACGTCCACGTCCAACATCGTCTCCGGCAGCCCCGTCTCGGTGCCTGGCACCGGGACACGGCCGTCGCGGACGAACGACTCCGGGTCGAAGCCGCGCAGGTCCGTGAAGCGCCAGTGCTCGTCGGTCGTCGACGGCATCGGCAGCTCGGTGTAGCGCGTCGCGGCCGCTTCTCTATCCACGAGGCTTGTACCTCCGGTGGAGGATCAGGACGTTTCCGTCGGGATCTTTCACGAAGCCCATGTGGCAGACCCCGCTGTCCTCGATGCCGATCACCTCGGCGCCGTGGCTGCGAGCCTCCTCGACCGCGGCTTCGACGTCCTCGACGCGGAGCCCGATCCCGGCGGAGTTGGGCCGAAACGGCTCGCCGTCGGCCTCGGGATTCCAGAACGAGAGCGTGACGTTCGGGGTCTCGACCTCTCCTTCCGTGAACTCGCTCGCCTGCAGCCCGAGCACGTCGCTGTACCAGGCGGCGGCGCGAGCGATGTCCCGCGTCGGGACCGACACGAAGTCCACCTGCTCGACGCGCATTACGGCGTCGAGCCGTCGCTGTACGGCGCGTAGCGGTGGTGGAGCAGCAATGCGTTCCCGTCCGGATCCGTGAAGAACGCCATGTGGCAGACGCCCGAATCGTAGGGCTCGTCGAGCTCGAACTTCACGCCTTCGCCGCGGAGCCGGTCCATCGACGTGGCGACGTCCGGGACGCGGAAGGCGACGGAGAACCGGGGCGTGTGCTCGGTCTCGTGGCGCTGCTCCGGCGTGCTCAGGACGACGCCGACGTTGTCGCCGGCGAACTCCGGCCACTCGTCGCTGGAGAGCTCGTTCCTTGCCAGCCCGAGCCGGCCGCCGTAGAACTCCGAGCCCCGCCCGCGGTCTGTGACCGAGACGCCGACGAAGTCCGTCCGCTGGATGTCGCCGGACTCCGGCTCCCACGTGTCGACCGGCGCGTACCGCCGGTGCAGCAGGAGCGGGTTGCCGTCCGGGTCGGCGAAGGGCGCCCCGTTGCAGACGCCCGAGTCGAACGTGTCCATCCCGAACTCGACGCCGTCGCCCTCCAGCCGCTCGCGCGCGGCGTCGACGTCGTCGACGCGCAGCGCCAGCGCCCCGCCGAAGGTCGACAGGGCGACCGTCAGGTTGCCGGTCTCGTACTCGACCCACCGGTCGCCCGAGCCGGGGTTGCGCATGAGGCCGAGCGTGCCGCCGTAGAACTCGCCCGCCCGCTTCAGATCGCTGACGGGCTGGGCGATGAAGTCGACGTGCCCGACGTGGATCAACCGACGGAGCCTTCCATCTGGAGCTGGATCAGCCGGTTCATCTCGACTGCGTACTCCAGAGGAAGCTCTTTCGTGATCGGCTCGACGAAGCCGGACACGATCATCGCCGAGGCCTCCGCCTCGGAGAGGCCGCGGCTCATCAGATAGAAGAGCTGCTCCTCGCCGATCTTGGACACCGTCGCCTCGTGGCCGATGTCGACGTTGTCCTCGTCGATCTTCATGTACGGGTAGGTGTCCGACCGAGACGCCTCGTCGAGGATCAGCGCGTCGCACACGACCTTCGACTTCGAGCCGGTCGCACCCTTCGCGACCTCGAGCAGGCCCCGGTAGCCGGCGCGCCCGCCGTTCTTGGAGATCGACTTGGAGGTGATCACCGACGACGTGTGCGGTGCGACGTGGACGGCCTTTCCGCCCGCGTCCTGGTGCTGCCCCTCGCCGGCGAACGCGATCGAGAGCACCTCGCCGTGGGCGCCCTCGCCCATCAGCCAGATCGCCGGGTACTTCATCGTCAGCTTCGAGCCGAGGTTCCCGTCGACCCACTCCATCGTGGCGTTCTCGTAGGCGACCGCGCGCTTGGTGACCAGGTTGTAGACGTTGGTCGACCAGTTCTGGATCGTCGTGTAGCGGCAGCGGCCGCCGTTCTTGACGATGATCTCGACGACCGCCGAGTGCAGCGAGTCGCGCGAGTAGATCGGCGCCGTGCAGCCCTCGACGTAGTGCACGAACGCGCCCTCGTCGACGATGATCAGCGTCCGCTCGAACTGGCCCATCGCCTCCGCGTTGATCCGGAAGTAGGCCTGGAGCGGCATCTCGACGTGGACGCCCGGCGGCACGTAGATGAACGAGCCGCCCGACCAGACGGCCGAGTTCAGCGCGGCGAACTTGTTGTCGTTCTGCGGGATGACGGTCCCGAAGTACTGCTTGACGACGTCCTCGTGCTCGCGGAGCCCGGAGTCCATGTCCAGGAAGAGCACGCCCTGCGCCTCGAGATCCTCTTTGAGCTTGTGGTAGACGACCTCGCTCTCGTACTGGGCGCCGACGCCGGCGAGGAACTTCCGCTCGGCCTCGGGGATGCCGAGGCGGTCCCAGGTGTCCTTGATGTCCGGCGGCAGGTCCTCCCACGACTTCGCCTGCTTCTCGGTCGGCCGGATGTAGTAGTGGATCGAGTCGAAGTCGATCTCGTTCAGGTTGCCGCCCCACTGCGGCATCGGCCGCGCCTCGAAGTACTCGAGGGAGCGCAGACGGTAGTCGCGCATCCACTGCGGCTCGTTCTTGTGCTCGGAGATCGCCGCGACGATCTCGCGCGAGAGCCCCGGCTCGGCCTTGTAGAAGTAGTCCTCGGGGACGTGGAAGCCGTACTTGTAGTCGCTGCCGATCTCGGCGACGACCTTGGTCTCGTTCTCGGTGACCGCCAACTAGCTCACCTTCTCCGGCATGAATGCCTCGTAGCCCTCTGCTTCCAGTGTATGCGCCAGCTCCGGTCCGCCCTCGGCGACGATCCTGCCGTCGACGAAGACGTGCACGAAGTCGGGCTCGATGTAGTTGAGGATCCGCTGGTAGTGCGTGATCACGAGCGCGCCCATCTCGGGCCCCACGAGCTCGCGGACGCCGCCGGCGACGATGCGCAGCGCGTCGATGTCGAGCCCCGAGTCCGTCTCGTCGAGCACGGCGATCCGCGGCTTCAGCATCGCCATCTGGAGGATCTCGACCCGCTTCTTCTCGCCGCCCGAGAACCCGTCGTTGAGGTAGCGCTGGGCGAGCTCGCGCGGGATGCGCAGCCGCTCCATCGCCTCCATCATCTCCTTGCGGAACTCGGGGATCGGGATCGGGTCGTCCTCGCCCTTCCGCGCCTTGCGGATCGCGTTGATCGCGGAGCGGAGGAAGCTCGTGACGGTGACGCCCGGAATCGCGTGCGGGTACTGGAACGCCAGGAAGAGGCCCTTCTGCGCCCGCTCGTCGGCCCCGGCCTCGGTGATGTCCTCGCCGTCGAAGACGATCTGCCCGTCGGTGATCTCGTAGCCGGGGTGGCCCATCAGGGCGTAGGCCAGGGTGGACTTGCCGGATCCGTTGGGTCCCATGACCGCGTGGATCTGGTCCGTGTCGACCTGGAGGTCGACCCCCTTGACGATCTCCGTCCCGTCCTCGAGCGAGACGTGCAGGTTCTTGAGCTCCAGTAGCGCCATACGTCCTTTCGTGAATCGGGCGGGCACAGGCCCGCCACGAGACCTCATGGTACCAAGGTGCCTACCGCCCGCGGGAGGCGCCGAAACCGCTGCTACGCTCCTCACATGCCCTTTGGTATCGGGCTTCCGGAGATCCTGATCTTCCTCGTCGTGGTCTTGCTGCTGTTCGGCGCGAAGCGCGTGCCCGAGATCGGCCGGTCGGTCGGAAAGGGCATGCGCGAGTTCAAGGACGCGGTCACGGGACGGGACGACGAGCAGCCGCCGCGGCTGCCGCAGGCCCCTGAGGACGAGCAGCGCGTCGCGGAGCCGCCGCCCCGCGAGCGCGACACCGTCTCCTAGGACCGCGCTTCAGTGCGACGGCTCCCGCGCCGCCTCTCCTACGGCGAGGAGGCCACGCTCGTCGAGCATCTGGACGAGCTGCGCTCCAGGCTGATCGTCTGCATCGGCGCGCTCGTCGTCGCCTTCCCCGTCGCCTACGTCTTCCACGAGCAGCTGATCGACGCGCTCATCCGGCTGCTCCCGGCGGACCGCGAGCTCGTGACGCTCGGCGTCGCCGAGCCGTTCACGACGGCGCTCAAGGTCAGCTTCTACGCCGCGCTGGCGTTGACGTTCCCGATCATCGTCTGGCAGGCGTGGAGCTTCTTCGCGCCGGCCGTCGACGAGCGGAGCCAGCGGATCGTCGCCCGCTTCGTCGCGCTGGCGACGCTGCTCTTCGCGGGCGGGATGGCGTTCGCCTACTTCGTGATCCTGCCGCGGGCGCTCGAGTTCCTGACCGAGTACGACGAGGAGCTCTACCGGATCGACATCCGGGCGAGCTACTTCCTCTCCTTCGTCGCGCTGATGATCTTCGCGACCGGGCTCGTGTTCCAGCTCCCGATCTTCGTGCTCGCCCTCGTCCGGCTCGGCGCGCTGACCTCGGCGCAGCTGCGGGCGAACCGCCGGATCGGGATCGTGGTGCTGCTCGGCCTCGCGATCCTGCTGCCGACCGTCGACCCGGTCTCGCTGGCGCTCGAGGTGATCCCGCTGCTCGTGCTCTTCGAGCTGTCGATCTGGCTCTCCGTGATCATGGAACGCCGGTGGCACGCCGGCGAGGCTCGCCTAGCGCCCGAGTGACGTTCCCGAAGATCGAGCTGCACGTGCACCTCGAGGGGACCGTGCGGCCGGAGACGCTGCTGGAGATCGCGCGACGGAACGACTACGAGCTGCCGGCCGACTCCGTCGAGGGCATCTCGCGGCTCTACGAGTACCGCGACTTCCCGCACTTCATCGAGATCTGGATCCTCACGACGAACGCTCTGCAGTCGGAGGGCGACTTTCGCCAGGTGGTCGTCGACTACGCCGAGGAGGCGGCCGCCCACGGCGCCGTGTACCTCGAGGCGATCTTCTCCCCGGCCGAGCGCGCGCGGCGCGGGGTCGGCTGGGAGGTGATGTTCGAGGGCTACTGCGACGGCGCGCAGGAGGCGCTGGAGCGGCACGGCGTCGACGTGCGGCTGACGCCGGACATCTTCCGCGGCGCAACGCCGGAGGAGGCGGAGCTCGTCGTCCGCCACTCCGCGCGCTACCGGACGCGCGGCGTCGTCGGGGTCGGGCTCGGCGGGCTCGAGGCCGACTTCCCGCCGGAGCAGTACGAGCGGTTCTTCACGCTCGCCAAGGCGGAGGGGCTCGCCTCGGTGCCGCACGCCGGCGAGGTCGCCGGGCCCGCATCCATCCGCGGCGCGCTCACCGCGCTCCAGGCCGACCGCATCCGGCACGGGATCCGCGCAGTGGAGGATCCGGAGCTCGTCGACGAGCTCCGCGACCGCGAAATCGTCCTCGACGTGTGCCCCGTCTCGAACGTCAGAACCGGTGCGGTCCTGTCGCTGGAGGAGCATCCGTTGCGCGAGCTCGCCGCCGCCGGGATCCGCTGCTCCGTGAACACCGACGACCCGGCGATGTTCGACACGGACCTGACACGCGAGCACGAGGTGGCGGCGAAGCTCGGCGTCGGCCCTCGTGCGGCCTACGAGAATGGACTGGCCGGCGCGCTCTGCGACGACGGGACACGTGACCGGTTGCGCGCAATCGGCGAGAAGTACGACTGGTCGTCGCTACCCTAAGAGCCCACATGGCGCGTTCGGCCCAACGACGGAACCGGCAG
Source organism: Gaiellaceae bacterium (assembly GCA_036554945.1). GTDB lineage: Bacteria > Actinomycetota > Thermoleophilia > Gaiellales > Gaiellaceae > JACDAN01. Next base: position 26,826 of record DATBMH010000034.1, read on the forward strand.
CGGCGAGAGCGGCGACCCACGCCGCGCCCGGCCGCGCCTGCCCGTGCAGCGACACCCTCCTACGAGGACACGATGTTCTTCCCCCGCCTGCGGCGCCAGGCGAAGTGGATGTTCGTGTTCCTCGCGGTGATCTTCGGGCTCGGCTACGTGATCTTCAACGTCGGCGGCTCGATCCCGGGCACCGGCCTGGGCGACGTCCTGCAGGGCCTGGCGCAGACCTCGGACACCGGGCCGAGCGTCAGCGAGTCCGAGGACAAGATCGAGGAGAACCCGAACGACCCGACCGGCTACCGCGAGCTCGCCACGGCGCTGCAGCGCGAGAACCGGAACGCGGAGGCGATCGTCCCGCTCGAGCGCTACACGCAGATGCGGCCGACCGACCGCGAGGCGCTCCGCCAGCTCGGCGCCCTCCACATGGCGCGGGCGCGCTCCTACGAGGAGCAGGGCGCCCTCGCCCAGGCGGCGCTCACGGAGCTGACGGGCGGCGAGGTCCTCTCGCCCGGCACGCAGAGCCCGTTCGGCCAGGAGTTCGCGAACCCGCAGATCACCAGCATCGAGTCGCAGCGCTACAACCAGCAGCTCAACCAGGCGTATCTCGGCATCCAGGAGTCGTACAAGGACGCCGTTGCCGCCTTCCAGAAGCTCGTCGCAGTCACCCCGGACGACGAGGAAGCCGACGAGCCGCTGATCTTCCTCCAGCTCGGCCAGGCTGCGCAGTCGGCGGGCCAGCTGCAGGACGCCATCAAGGCGTACGAGCGGTACCTCGAGGTGGCGCCCGACTCGGCCAGCGCACCGGCCGTTCGGCAGCAGCTCCCGGCGCTCAGGAACGCCGCGAACCCGCAGCAGAACAAGAACTAGCGCCGCCGCGAGGCACTAGACTCTCCGGGCTTTTCCAAACCGACGGGAGGAACGTGAACTTCGACATCAGCACCGAGCAGCTGGGCGAGTCCGCGTACGTGATCTCACTCGCCGGCGAGGTGGATCTCTACACGGCGCCGGAGTTCAAGCAGCAGCTCCTCGAGGTGATCGGCCAGGGTGCGAAGGAGGTCGTCGTGGACTTCTCCAACACGACCTTCATCGACTCGACGACGCTCGGCGTGCTCGTCGGCGGGGTCAAGCGGCTCCGCACCAACGACGGCCAGCTCTCGCTCGTCTCGAGCGACCGCAACATCACGAAGATCTTCGAGATCACGGGTCTCGACCGGGTCTTCACGATCTACGGCAGCCGGGACGAAGCGGTTGCCGGCATCGGCTCGGCGACCCAGCCCTCCGCGTAGCTTGAGAGCGGTCGGCGCCGCTCTCCTTTCCCTCGCGGCGCTCGCGCTGGCCGGCTGCGGCACCGAGGGCCTGGCGGAGCCGACGGCTGACCCGTCGGAGGGCAAGGCGATCTTCCAGCAGACCTGCGGCGGCTGCCACACCCTTCGCGAGGCGGGGACCGAGGGCTCGAACCCCGTCCAGAACCCCTCGAGCGGGCCGAACCTCGACGAGGCGTTCGCGGCGTCACGCGAGGAGGGCTTCTCCGACAGCACGATCCGCGAGGTCGTCCGTCACCAGATCGACTACCCGATCCCGCCGATGCCCGAGGACCTGCTGAACGACGCCGACGCGGACGCGGTCGCGGTCTACGTCTCCATGGTCGCGGCGAACCCGGATGTGAGCATCCAGGCCCCGGGCGGCGCCGGCGGCGACGACCCGAAGTCGATCTTCACGACGAACTGCGGCTCCTGTCACGTCTTTGCCGACGCCGGCACGTCCGGGACCGTGGGCCCGAACCTCGACGAGGCGAGCCCGACCGTCGAGCAGGCCGCCAGGCAGATCCGGAACGGCGGGGGCGGCATGCCCGCCTTCGGCGACCGGCTCACGGACGAGCAGATCCAGGCGCTCGCAGAGTACGTCGCCGGCGGGCGCTAGCGAGTTAGGTCCGGGCCTCGACCTCGAGGTCCACGACCACGTGCGTGATCGGGACGTCGAAGCGCTCGCGCGCCGAGCGGACAACGCCCTTCTCGAGCCAGACTGACCGGCCCTCCGGGTGCGTCGAGATGATCACCTCGTCGGCGCCGAACGTGCGGAGCGCGTCCTCGATCGCCTGCAGGGGGTCGGCGTCGCCGACCTCGCCTGCGGCGGTGATCCCGAGCTCGCGGAGGCGCGAGAGGCTGCGCTCGAGCCGCTCCTGCGCGGCGGCCCGCGGCCCGTCCTCGTCCGAGGCGAAGTAGCGCACCGGCGACATCAGCGCCGGGCACACGACGCGCACCACCTCCTCGACGCCCTCCGAGCGGCTGTGGATCAGGTCGCGAAGGGGTGAGCCGCCGACCGTCTCGTTCGCGATCACCAGGATCCGGCGCTCGCCGGGCCCGCTCGGCCGGATCACCGCCTGCCTCGGCGGCTCGCGCCGCGCGTGGACGACGGCGTAGATCGCGATCAGCGTCAGCACGACGAACACCGCGACGCCGAGCCACGTGTTGATCGCGGCCGCGACGACGATCAGCGCGAAGTAGCCGAGCGTGAGCAGGACGAGCCGGAACGCATCAGCCTCATTCCGGAACGGATTTCTCATCTCTCCTAGAGCAGGTAGATGGTGGCGTACACCACGATCCACATTACGTCCACGAAGTGCCAGTAGATCCCCGGGATCTCGACTCCGTGGTGGTGCGACTCGCTGAAGTGCCCGCGGAAGGCGCGGATCGTGGCGAAGGTCAACAGCGTCAGCCCGACGAAGACGTGCGCGCCGTGCAGGCCGGTGAGGCCGTAGAAGATCGTCCCGAACGCGCCGTCGTGCGGCGCGAACCCGACCCGTGCGTACTCGAGGATCTGCGTGAGCAGGAACGTCGAGCCGAGCGCCAGCGTCAGGACGAGCCCCGCCTGCAGCCCGGCGCGGTTGCCCCGCTTGATCGACTGGAGCGCCCAGTGGATCGTGAAGCTCGAGGTCACGAGGATCGCCGTGTTCACGCCGGCCACGAACTTCGGCAGGTGGAACGGCTCGAGCGGCCACTCCTGGTTGCCGTTGACGCGGATGAAGAAGTAGGCCGTGAAGAACGACCCGAAGAGCATGATCTCCGAGGCGATGAACAGGAGCATCCCGAGGATGGGGGCGTCGACCCGGGAGCTCTTGTGCGCCTCCGGCGGGTGAGCGGCGTGGTGGGCGGCCTCGGCGTGCGCGCTCATTCGGCGGGCATCACGGGCTCGGCGCCGACGTCCTCCGGCGCGATGACGACGTGCTCGACCGGCACCTTGGCGTCGTTGTGGAGCCGCTGGACGAGGTTGCGGCGCATCCACGGCGACCGGGACGGCTCGAAGGTGGAGACGATCACCTCGTCCACGCGCTCGTCCTCGATCGCGTGCATCGCGGCCGTGTAGGGATCCGGGTGCGCGACCTGGCCGTGCGCGTCGATGCCCGCGGCGCGCAGCTCGGAGAGCGCGCGGCGGAGGCGGCGCTCGGCCTCGGGATGCGCGGACTGCGTCGGGTCGCTCTGCGGCGAGATGATCAGGAAGCTGGCGGGACTCCGGGCGGCGCGCTCGCGGATCCGGTCGATCAGCACCTGCCCGACCACCGTCTCGTTCGCGACCACGAGCACGTTGCGAGGGCCGGCCTCCTCCTCGACGTCGACGACGACGTGCTCGACCGGGACGTCGCCCGCGACCTTCGTGATGCGGTCGACGACGTTCTTGCGGAGCCAGCCGGACTTCTGGAGCGGGTGGGTCGAGACGATGACGTCGGTCGGCGGCGGGTCGAGCATCCCGAAGGCGTCCCGGACCGCCGACTCCGGGTCGGACTCGAGCACGAGCCCGTGTGCGGGGATCCCGGCCTCGCGCAGCTGCGCGAGCGTCCGGTCGAGCCGCCGGCCGGCGGCCGCGCGGCGTGTGTCCTCGTAGACGACGTACCCGGTCTGCGGGGTCGAGACCGGCGCCAGCACGGTGACGAGATCGAGGTGCCCTTCGGCGGCCTTCCGCTTGACAGCGTCGAGCAGCTCGGTGCCCGCGACCGTCTCGTTCGCGACCACCAGGAGATGGCTCACCGCCGCCGAACCTCCTCGGTCGCCTCGGCCTCCGCGCGGTCGCCGTTGAGGATCGCGTGCTTCGCGCCGGGCACCCCGTACTCGTACGGGTTCCCGACCACCTGCGGGATCTCGTCGAAGTTGAAGACCGGAGGCGGCGAGGAGACCTGCCACTCGAGCGTGTGGGCCCGCCACGGGTTTGCCGGCGCGACCGGGCCGCGCGACCAGCTGACGATCATGTTGTAGACGAACACCAGGAACGAGGCGCCGAGGGCGAAGGACGAGATCGAGATGAAGAGGTTCCAGTTGCTGAACTGGTCCTCGTACGTGTAGACGCGCCTCGGCTGGCCCTGGATCCCGATGATGTGCATCGGGAAGAAGGTCGCGTTCACGCCGAGGAACGTGCCCCAGAAGTGCACCTTCCCGAGCGTCTCGTTGTACATCCGCCCGGTCATCTTCGGGAACCAGTAGTAGAAGCCCGCGAAGATCGTGAACAGCGAGCCACCTAAGAGCACGTAGTGGATGTGCGCGACGACGTAGTACGTGTCCGACGCGTGGATGTCGATGGGCACCGCGCCGAGGTAGATCCCGGAGAGCCCGCCGATCACGAACATGGACACGAAGCCGAGCGCGAATAACATCGGCGTCGAGAAGTTGATCTTCCCCTCCCAGGTCGTGGCGAGCCAGGAGAAGACCTTGATCCCGGTCGGCACGGCGATCAGCAGCGTCGTGATCATCATCGGGACGCGCAGCCAGGTGGCCATGCCCGCCACGAACATGTGGTGCGCCCAGACCGAGAAGCCGAGGATGAGGATCGCGACGAGCGAGAGCGCCATCAGCCGGTAGCCGAAGATCGGCTTCCGGGACATCGCCGAGATGACCTCGGAGACGATCCCGAAGCCGGGCAGGATCATGATGTAGACGGCCGGGTGCGAGTAGAACCAGAAGATGTGCTGGTACCCCAGCGGGTAGCCGCCGCCCGCGACCTCGAAGAAGTGCGTGTGCATCACCTTGTCGAACATCACGAAGAACTGCGATCCCGCGATGAACGGCGTCGCGATGACGACGAGGAGTGACGTCGTGAAGTTCGCCCAGACGAGGAGCGGCATGCGCCAGAACGTCATCCCCGGCGCGCGCATCGTGATGATCGTGACCAGGAAGTTGAGCGCGGTCATGATCGACGACGCGCCGGCCCACTGGACCGCCATCGAGAAGAAGACGTTGCCGAACGGCTGGTCGACCGAGAGCGGCGCGTAGTTCGTCCAGCCGGCGCCGAAGCCCGGGACGATGAAGCTGGCGAGCATCATCAGGCCGGCGATGGGGAGAAGCCAGTAGGAGAGGGCGTTCAGGCGCGGGAACGCCATGTCGGGCGCGCCGATCATGATCGGCAGCACGTAGTTCGCAAGCCCGGCGAAGGCCGGGATGACGAACAGGAAGATCATCAGCGCGGCGTGCGCCGTGAAGAGCTCGTTGTAGGTCTGCGGGTCGACGAAGTTCGCCTCGGGCTTCGCGAGCTCCGCCCGGACGAGCATCGCCATCATCCCGCCGGCGAGGAAGAAGAAGACCGTCGTCACGACGTACTGGACGCCGATCACCTTGTGGTCGGTGTTGATCCGGAAGTAGTCCGACCAGCGCTTCGCGCCGTGGCCCGAGTGGTCCTCGGGCACCGTCGGGAAGCCGAACGCCCACCGGAGCCAGTAGTCGAACGCCCCGAGCCCCGCGAGGAACCCGATCGGCGCCGTCGTGAGCAGCGCGACCGTGACGATCGGCTCCATGTCGAGGACCGGCTCCCAGCCGGCGAGCGCCCTGATGCCGACGACGATCCCGAAGCCGATCAGCCCGAAGAGCGGCGTCATCCACGCGGCGCGTAGCCAGCCCGGCGCCATCAGCCGCGCGAAGCCCGTCCGCCGCGGCGGCGGGGACGCGGCGTGCGCTTCGTGCTCGTGCGTGTGCTCGTCGACCGCGGTCAGCTCATCCCCCCAGGTGTTGTGCGGGACGTTAGCCAGCGCTCGAAGTCGGCTGCCGACGTCACGATCGCCTTCGTGCGCATCAGCGCATGGCCGAGCCCGCACAGCTCCGTGCAGATCAGGCGGTAGCTACCCGTCTCGGTCGGCGTGACCGTGATCTCGGTCGTGATCCCGGGCACGGCGTCCTGCTTCTGGCGGAACTCGGGCACCCAAAACGAGTGGATGACGTCGCGCGCGGACAGGTAGAGGCGAGTTGCGCGGTCGACCGGGAGCCGGAGGTTCCCGGAGGCCTTGCAGCCCTCCTCGATGATCCCCTCGTCCCGCCGCACGCAGGCCATCTTGTCCGCTCCCGGCTCCATGCTCTCGGGCGGGTAGAGGAACGTCCAGGCGAACTGCTGGCCCCAGACCTCCACCCGGAGCGCGTCGTCGGGCACCTGGTCGTTCTTGGCGAGCGCGACCGAGCTGACGACGATCATCGCGATCACGAGGACGAGCGGGATCACGGTCCAGGTGACCTCGATGCCGGTGTGCCCGTGGACCGGCGGCCCGTCGGAGTCGTCGTCGGGCCGGGCGCGGAACTTCACGAGCGAGTAGACGCTGATTGCCGCGACGACCGCGAAGATCGCGATGCAGATCGCAGTCACGAACCAGAAGACGAAGTCGATTCGCTCGGCCTCTTTCGACGACTGGTCGGGGAGCCACGGGACGAAGATCGCGACCGCAAAGGCGATCGCTGCCAGCACGAGGGCGACGAGGAGGACCTTGATCAGCGACCCGGCGCGCACCGCCCGCGAGCCTACCGAGTTAGGCCCGCGGCTGGAGCGGGTACACCGAACCCGGTTGCGAAGGGCAGCGACCCTGCGTGACAACGACAAGGAGGCAATGAATGGGAGTCGGAGTAAGCCTGTTGCTGATCGCCGTCGGGGCGATCCTCATCTGGGGTCTGCAGAGCGACGTCGCAGGCATCAGCGAGGACGCCATCGGCGTGATCCTGATGGTCGTCGGGGCGGCCGGACTGCTGATCTCGATGATGTTCTGGTCCAGCTGGGGCGGTTTCGGCGGCGCCCGGCGGCGCTCGACCTACGTCGAGGAAGGCCCACCGCCCGCCTGACGGGGAGACGGCAGCGCGGACGCGGAGACGTCCGCGCTCGCCCATCCGTGTGACCGAGCCGGGAGACAAGATCCAGGAGCTCGAGTCGAAGCTCGCCGAGCTCGAGCAGCTGGACGAGATCAAGACGCAGTTCGTCTCGCTCGCCTCGCACGAGCTGCGCACACCGATCTCCGTCGTGCACGGGATCTCCCAGACCCTCTACCTGCGCGGCCACCAGCTCTCCGACGAGCAGCTCGCCGAGCTTCGCAGGACGCTCTTCGAGCAGAGCTGCCGGCTGGCAGAGCTGACCGACCAGCTGCTCGACATGTCGCGCCTCGACGCCCAGGCGTACGCGGTCAATCCGGAGCGGTTCAACCCGCGCGAGCGGATCCTGCAGCTCCTGAACCGGATCGCGCCCGACCGGCGCGACGAGATCGACGTGGGCGTGGAGTCGTCGCTCGAGGTCGTGACCGACCCGCACGCGTTCGAGCGGGTGATCGGCAACCTGCTCACGAACGCGCTGCGCTACGGCGCCCCGCCGATCGAGGTCCGGACGAGCTGGGACGACGTCGTCGACGTCATCGTCGAGGATCACGGCCCCGGCGTGCCCGACGAGTTCGTCCCGCTGCTCTTCGAGCGGTTCTCACAGGCGGGCGGCCGTCGGGGCCAGGGAGCGGGCCTCGGACTGGCGATCGCGAAGTCGTTCGCGGAGGCCCTGGGAGGGGACCTGCGCTACGAGCCGGCGACGCCGTCCGGCGCGCGGTTCCACTTCGAGCTCCCGCGTGAGGTGGCCTAGAGCGCGGCGAGCGGGTCGACGGCGGCGCCGCGGACCCGCACCTCGAAGTGCAGGTGGGGACCGCTCGACTTGCCGCTCGAGCCCATGCGCCCCACGCGCTGTCCGGCCGCGACCTGCTGGCCGACGCGAACGCCGACGCGCGACAGGTGTGCGTAGAGCGTCCGTGTGCCGCCGCCGTGGGAGATGACGACGAGGTAGCCCCAGCCGCCGACGCTGAACCCGGCGAAGGTGACGCGGCCGGCCGCGGCGGCGGACACGGCGGTCCCCGAGGAACCGGGGTAGTCCACGCCGGTGTGGAAGCGATTCCCGCGCGGCCCGAAGACGTCCGTGTACGGACCGGCCACCGGTGCGCTCAACGAGATCGGGCAAGCCGGCACCGGCGCCCTGAGCGCGGCGAAGACACCGGGCCCGGCGCGGCCGTCCACGGCCAGCCCGGCCCAGCGCTGGAACTTCCGCAGCGCACGAGCGGTGGAGGCGCCGAACCGCCCGTCCAGGTTCCCCGACGGGAAGCCGTGCCACGCGAGGGCGAACTGCAGCGCGGCGACGTCCCAGCCGCGCTTTCCGTGCGCGAGCAGCCGGCCGCCGAGCGGGGCGTTCCGGCCGTAGCGGCCGAGCGCGCGCTTCGTCTGCGGGCCGGGCACACCGTCGACCGGGAGGCGCCTGTGCTGCTGGAACCGGCGCACGGCGGCCACGGTTCCGGGCCCGAGGACGCCGTCGACGGTGCCGGCGTAGACCCCTCGCTGGCGCAGACCGACCTGGAGGGCGGCGATCTCGGGGTCTCCGGCTGCGAATGCGCTCGACGGGAGCAGCAGCAGGAGCGCGAGGAAACCTATTGCGGCCGCAGTGGTTTTCATCACACGAACCTCCCTCGAACGAGGGATCGGTCCCTGTATCGGCCGAGATCGAGCTGACTTTAGCGCGGTGTTTTGTCCGCGTGGTCGAATCGGCGCGCGACTTCGGCCCAGTTGACCGTGTTCCACCAGGTTTCGAGGTATTCCGGGCGCCGGTTCTGGTACTTCAGGTAGTAGGCGTGCTCCCAGACGTCGATGCCGAGCAGCGGCTCGTCGCTCTGCATCAGCGGGCTGTCCTGGTTCGCCGTCGAGTAGACGGCGAGGCCCGTGCCGTCGTAGACGAGCCAGGTCCAGCCGCTCCCGAAGCGCTTCACGCCGTTGTCGTTGATCGTCGAGCGGAGCTCGTCGACGGAGCCGAAGGCGTCGTCGATCGCGGCCTTCAGGTCGCCCTCCGGCTCACCGCCGCCGTCGGGGCTCATGAGCTCCCAGAAGAGCGAGTGGTTCGCGTGTCCGCCGGCGTTGTTCCGGACCGTCATGCGGATGTCTTCGGGCAGCGCGTCGAGGTCGGCGAGCACCGACTCGACGGACGCGTTCTCCCACTCGGTCCCGGCCAGAGCCTTGTTGGCATTGTCGACGTAGGCCTGGTGGTGCTTGTCGTGGTGGAGCTGCATCGTCTGCGCGTCGATGTGCGGCTCGAGCGCGTCGTCGTCGTACGGCAGCGGGGGGAGCTCGAAAGCCATATCTCTCCTCTTCCTCGGGGTCGAAGGAGAGCCTAAACCCGCGGCTATACTCGTTCGCCCCGGGCCGTTAGCTCAGTTGGTAGAGCAGGGGACTCTTAATCCCAAGGTCGAAGGTTCGAATCCTTCACGGCCCACCTTCACGAGCACGGCCGGCCGGATCGTCGTAGACGACGACGGTTCCCGCGAGGAAGTCCGGCAGGCCGCGCCGCCGGTCGGTGAACAGCACCGGGAGGAAGCCCGCGAAGAGCGGCACGATCGCGAGCACGAGCCCCATGACGCGGACGATCGAACGCCCGACGCCAGGCGCCAGGCCGTCCGGCCCTCGTACCCGCAGTCGCAGCACCCGCATCCCCGGGGTCTGGCCCGCGGAGCTCCAGAAGAGGACGAAGTAGCCGCCGGCGACGAGGATCCATCCGGCCGCGAGCAGGGCGCCCGCAAGCCACGCGGGACGGAGCGTCCCGACCAGGCTGGAGACGAGGGCGGCCACTCCGACGACCGACGTCCAGGCGACGAGCATCAGCCCGGCGTCGATCGCGAGCGCCGCGGCGCGAGTCACGATCCCGGCGTGGACCGTCGGGACCGGGCGCGGCCGCCGGCGCACGACCCGCTCGATCCGGTCGTCGAGCCGGGCGCCGGTCGTCCGGAGCCCGCTCACGACGTCGTCCGCGAGGCCCGTCGTCTGCAAGGCGACGGCCTCCCGGAGCTCGGGGCTCGACGCAACATGGCGCAGCGCGCGCTTCGTCTCGTCGCTCGCCAGCGCGGCGCTCACGAGGCGGTCGAGCTCGCCGCTCGCCGACAGCTCGGCGACGATCCGCTCGAGCACGCGGTGGCGCACCAGCGACCGGGCAAGCTCCTCCGGCAGGTCGCCGGCGAGGGCGCGATCGAGGACACGCGCGACCTCGGGCGCCGACAGCACCTCGTCGACCGCGTCCTCGAGTGGACCGCGCCAGGCCCGAGCCGCCGCCCGAGCCGGGTAGAACGCGGCTCGTCCTGCCGCACCGGTCAGCCGGGGACGCTGCTCGTCGTCTGCCATCGGGACAAGTATCGCCTGCTTACTTCGGGCTAACAGGCGCCGCCTACCCTGCAAACGTGAAGCGTCTGAGGCTTGCACCCCTCGTCGTCCTCGCTCTCCTACCGGCTGCTGCCTACTCGCCCGCCGGCGAGGCGCGGACCGGCGCCGACTGCTCGATCCGCCAGACCGGGCTGCGGCCGCTCACCGACATGAACCGGTTCCGGCACCGCGGCCAGCTCGGCGGCCTGTATCCGAACGCCGCGAACCGCCCTCCGGCTCGGCACCTCAACCGCGGCCTGGCCGCCGCCCGCCGGGTCCGGCCGATCCGGGGACGCATCGGCGTGCTCGGGGTCGGGATGTCGAACGCGATGACCGAGTTCCGAGCCTTCGCGACCTCCGCGAAGCAGCTGCCCGAGCTCAACCCGGCGCTCACGTTCGTCGAGGGGCCGGGAGGCGGCTGGGATGCGACCCGGATCTCCAAGCCGGCGGCCCGCTACTGGACCGACCTGGACGCGAAGCTCCGCAAGGCGCGGCTCCAGCGCGGGCAGGTCCAGGTCGTGTGGATGAAGCAGGCAATCGCCGGCGAGGACCGCCCGTTCCCGCAGGATGCGCGGGCGCTCCAGGCGCATCTCCGCGCGATCGTCCGCAACCTGACGAACCGCTTCCCGAACCTCCGCATGATCTACGTGTCCAGCCGGACCTACGGCGGCTACGCGGTCACGCACATCAACCCGGAGCCGTTCGCCTACGAGAGCGGGTTCGCCGTCAAGTGGCTCGTGCAGGAGGGGATCCAGAACAGGCTCGGCCGGGTCTGGGTCGGCTGGGGGCCCTACCTCTGGACGGACGGGCTCGCGGGGAGGCGCGACGGGCTCACGTGGGCATGCGAGGACGTGCTCCAGGACGGGATGCACCCCTCGCCGAGCGGCGTCCGCAAGGTCGCGCGCCTGCTGCATGACTTCTTCGGCGGCGACCCGACCGCGAAGACCTGGTTCGCGCCGACCGCCTGAACCCTAGGGTTCGGGCCGTGAGGCTCCTCTCGGTCGTCGGGAACCGGCCCCAGTTCGTCAAGTCCGGCCCGCTCTCGGTCGCGCTGCGCGAGCGCGGGATCCACGAGGTCGTCGTCCATACCGGGCAGCACTACGACCGCGGGCTGTCGGCCGTGTTCTTCGAGGAGCTCGAGCTGCCGCCGCCGGCGCACTCGCTCGACCTCCAGACCGCCGACCTCGAGCGCCTCACGCCGGCGATCGCGGGCGTCGTGGAGCGCGAGCGGCCGGACTGGGTCCTGGTCTACGGCGACACGAACTCGACGCTCGCGGGTGCCCGCGCCGCGGGCGGGTCACCGGTCGCACACGTCGAGGCGGGGCTCCGGAGCGGCGATTTGTCGATGCCGGAGGAGCACAACCGCATCGAAGTCGACCGCATCTCGGCACTCCTCTTCACACCGGACGAGCGCTCGCGGGACGTGCTCGAAGCGGAGGGAGTCACGGGCCGGATCGACGTGGTCGGCGACGTCATGGCCGATGCGAACAAGCGCCTGGCGCCCTTGGCCCGCGAGCGGTCCTCGATCCTCGAGACGCTCGGCGTCGAGCCGGGCGGTTACGCCGTCGCCACCGTGCACCGCGAGGCCAACGTGCGCCCGGACCGCCTCGCGCGCATCGCGGAAGGCCTGTCCCGCCTGGCCGACCCGGTCGTCCTCCCCGCCCACCCACGCACCCGGCAGGCGATCGCTGGTAACACAGTGTTACTTGGAACGAACGTCGCGCTGATCGATCCCCTGGGGTACATGGACTTCGCGGCGCTGGCCTCCCAGGCGCGCGTGATCCTGACCGACTCGGGCGGGCTCCAGAAGGAGGCGTACTGGTACGGCGTGCCGTGCGTGACGCTGCGGCCCTCCACCGAGTGGAAGGACACGGTGGAGCTGGGCGCGAACGTTCTGGTCGACGACGATCCGGATGCGATCGTGGACGCAGCCGCCCGTGCCTCCATGCCCCCCAACCGGCCAGAGTTGTACGGAGACGGGCGTGCAGCTGACCGAATCGCGGACATCCTGATTAGCCTGTGACCCATGCTTGAAGAGCGAACCGAGCACCAGCCGGCCGAGGCGCCGGAGACGAAGACGTGGGACGCCGCGGTGGTGGGCGCCGGCTACGTCGGCGTGCCCCTCGCGCACACGCTCGCGTCGGCCGGCCGCTCCGTCCTGCTGATCGACGTCTCGCAGGAGGTCGTCGACGGCATCAACCGGGGCGAGAGCCACATCATCGACGTCCCGTCCGAGGAGCTCGCGCCGCTCGTCGAGCGCGGCCAGATCCGCGCGACGACCGACTACAACGAGCTGCGGCGCGCGGACGCGATCCTGATCGCGCTGCCGACGCCACTGTCCAAGCAGCGGGAGCCCGACCTCTCGATCGTGACCGGCGCGGCCGAGCAGATCAGCCTCCGGATCCGCAACGGGCACCTCGTGATCCTCGAGTCGACGACCTACCCGCGGACGACGCGTGACGTCATCCAGCCGATCCTCGAGAGCACGGGGCTCAAGGCGGGCCGCGACTTCCACCTCGCGTTCTCGCCCGAGCGCGTCGACCCCGGCAACGCGACGTGGACGACGAGGAACGTCCCGAAAGTCGTCGGCGGGATCACGCCGGAGTGCACCGAGCGCGCCGCCCGGCTCTACGAAGGCGCTGTCGAGACCGTGCACCGCGTCTCCACGCCCGAGGCCGCCGAGCTCACGAAGCTGCTGGAGAACATCTTCCGCTCGGTCAACATCGCGCTCGTCAACGAGCTCGCGCAGCTCTGCGAGCGGATGGAGATCGACGTGTGGGAGGTGATCGAGGCGGCGGCGACCAAGCCGTTCGGCTTCATGAGCTTCCAGCCGGGTCCGGGCCTCGGCGGTCACTGCATCCCGATCGACCCCTTCTACCTCACGTGGAAGGCGCGCGAGTACGACTTCTCGACCGAGTTCATCGAGCTCGCAGGGAAGGTCAACGAGAACATGCCGTACTACTGCCGGTCGCTCGTCTCGCAGGCGCTGAACCACGGGCGGCAGAAGTCGCTGAGCGGCGCGAAGGTGCTCGTCCTGGGCGTGGCCTACAAGGCCGACATCGGCGACACGCGCGAGTCGCCGGCGGTCAAGCTGATCGGGCTGCTGCGCGCCGCGGGCTCCGACGTCTCCTACCACGACCCGTTCGTGGCGGAGCTTGCGGAGGAGGGCCTGCGCTCCGTCGACCTCGATCCCGCCGCCTACGACGCCGTCGTGATCGTCACCGCCCATTCCGACGTGGACTACGCGGACCTGGTGAAGAAGGCGCACGTCGTCGTCGACCTCCGGAACGCGACCGGCGCAGAGGGGCGGCGGAACGAGAAGGTCTGGACACTGTGATCAAGGTCGGCCTCGCCGGCCTCGGCTACTGGGGCCCGAACCTCGCCAGGAACTTCGACGACCTCGCCGAGCTGACGTGGCTCTGCGATCTCTCGACCGACCTCGTCGACGAGTTCGGCGCCCGCTACCCCAAGGCGCGAACGACGTCCCGGTTCGACGACCTCCTCGAGGACGACGAGCTCCAGGCCGTCGTGATCGCCACCCCGGTGCCGACGCACTACGAGCTCGCGCGCCGGGCGCTCGAGGCCGGCAAGCACGTCTTCGTGGAGAAGCCGCCGGCGCTGGCGGCGACCGAGGCCGACGAGCTCGTCGCGCTGGCCGAGGAGAAGAGCCTCGTCCTGCTGCCTGGCCACCTGCTCCTCTACCACCCGGCCGTCGGGAAGCTGAAGGAGCTCATCGAGTCGGGCGAGCTGGGCGAGATCCTCTACCTGTACGGGAACCGCCAGAACCTGGGCCAGATCCGCAAGGACGAGAACGCGCTCTGGTCGCTCGGCGTCCACGACCTCTCGGTGATGCTCCACCTGATCGGCGAGGAGCCGTCGGAGGTCTGGGCGCGCGGCGAGTCGTACCACCACGAGGGCGTCGAGGACATCGTGTTCTGCTACCTCCGCTTCCCGTCGGGCGTGGTCGCGCACATGCACCTCTCGTGGCTCGACCCGCACAAGAAGCGCGAGATGACCGTCGTCGGGCGCAACAAGATGGCCGTCTTCGACGACATGGACCTCGAGCGCAAGATCACCGTGTACGACAAGGGCACGGAGCAGCGGGCCGAGAGCTACGGCGAGTGGCGCACGCGGACCGGCGACATCTACATCCCGAAGATCCCGAACGACGAGCCGTTGCGGCTCGAGTGCCGGCACTTCGTCTCGCTCGTCGCCGGCGACGGCGACCGGATGGCCGCCGCGCGCGACGGCGCAGTGGTGGTCCGCGTGCTCGAGCAGCTCCAGCACTCCCTGGAACGCGCACCCGCTTGAGCTACACCGTCGGCGAGCACGTCGTCATCTACCCGGGGACGGTGATCGGCGAGGGCTGCCAGATCGGCGACCACGTCGTGCTCGGGAAGCAGCCGGCGCTGTCGCCGCGCTCGACCGCGAAGCGCGAAGAGCTGCCGCCGCTCGAGCTCGGCGAGGGGACGATCGTCTCCACCGGCGCCGTCGTCTTCGCCGGGACGCGGGTCGGGGCGCGCTCGATCATCGGCGACCAGAGCTGCGTCCGGGAGCGCTGCGAGCTCGGCGAGGACGTGGTCGTGGGCCGCGGCTCGCTCGTCGAGAACGACACGAAGATCGGCGCGCGGACGAAGATCCAGGCGGACGCCTACGTGACCGCGTACTCGACGCTCGAGGAAGACGTCTTCGTCGCGCCCTGCGTCGTGACCACGAACGACAACTTCATGGGCCGGACCGAGAAGCGGCACGAGCTGCGCAAGGGGCCGACGATCCGTCGCGGCGCGCGCGTCGGCGGCGCCGCGGTGCTGCTCCCGGGGATCGAGGTCGGGGAGGAGGCGTTCGTCGGCGCCGGCGCGGTCGTCACGAAGGACGTGCCGCCCAGGGCCGTGGTCGTGGGGAATCCCGCGCGGCAGATCCGCGAGGTTCCCGGCGAGGAGCTGCTCTAGCGGCGGACGATGCGGAGGGTGTACGCGCCCGAGCCGGGCTGCGTGACGCGCACCTGGATGTAGTAGATCCCCGGCCTCGCTGCGCGTCGGAGCCGGACGAAGTCGAGCTCGCCGACCGGTTGCCGCGACTGGGCGGCGACCATGCTCGTCGTTCGCTCCGAGATGCGTCTCGTGCCGGGCTTCCAGACCACCAGGTCGACGTTCGCAGCCGCCTTGCCGGTCAGCGTCACTGCGAGCCGGCCGCCGCGCCTCAGTCGAACTGCATAGACGTCGTTCGGATCGTTCCAGTAGTCGATCGATCGGCCCAGGAGGCTGACGCTCTGCCTGCGGATCCGCCAGGAGCGGCTGCCGACGTCGTCGTTCGGCTCGTCGCGGTCCCGCAGGGGCAGCCGGCCATCCCAGTTGACGGCGGCGGCCACGTTCAGGCGCCCCCAGCCCGTCGCCGGATCGCGTCCCTCGCCGCAGCGGCGGCAGCCGGTCGCCGCGGTCATGTCCGTCGCGCTCCGCTCGACCATGGCCACGATCTGCTCGGGCCGCACCGCCGGCCACGCGGCGCGGACGAGGAGCGCACCGGCGGAGGCGATCGCAGCCGCGAACGAGGTCCCCTGCGGCCGCCGGTACTCCTGTGGCCCGCAGTCGGAGTAGCCCTGCGGCTCGCAGGTCAGCCGCTGCCCCGTGATCCTGCGCGGCAGCGTCGAGAAGAGCTCGTCCCCGGGCGCGGCGATGTCGTTGAACACCGGGTCGCGGTTGGAGAACATCGGCACCGAGCCGTCCCTGGCGATCGCGCTCACGCCGAGGACGTGCGGAAGCGCCGCCGGGTAGCTCGCGTAGTTCCACGGCTGCTGCGGCGCATGGTCGCTGTTGCCGACGGCGGCGACCACGATGACGCCGTTGCGGATCGCGTACTCCACCGCGCTCGCCTCGAGCCGCGAGAAGCTGTCTCTCGTCGGGTCGAGCGGGTCGCGGACGCCGCCGAGGCTCAGGTTGATCACGCTCGCGCCGTTGTCGACCGCCCAGCGGATCGCCCGCGCCTCGGCCTCGAGCGGCACGATCCCGTCGCGCCGGACGACCTTGGCCACGAGCAGCTGAGCCGGGAAGGCCATTCCCGCAATTCCCTGGCCGTTGTTCAGGGAGCCGGCGATCAGCCCCGCGACGAACGTTCCGTGCCCGTGCTGGTCGCCGCGCGGCGAGCCGCCGATGAAGCTCTTCGCAGCGGCGATCCGGCCGGCGAACTCGGGATGCCCGCCGTCGATCCCGGAGTCGACGACGGCGATCCGCAGCCCCGGCCCCGAGAAGGTCGGCCGCTGCGGCCAGGCGTCGAACGCCTGCACCGCCCCGATGTGCCACTGGCGCGCCAGGAACGGGTCGCTCGGCACGAACGCGGCTCGGCGGCCGCGGTTGCCGAGCCGCTCGACGTACGCGACGCCGGGCAGCTTCGCGACACCGCGGACGTCGTCCGCCCGGAGGACGACCGCGAACGGCGCCAGCGGCTCGACCTTGCCGCGGCTCTCGAGCGTGCGCGTGAGCTTCGCGAGGTCCGCGCCGGGCGCGACGCCGACGGCGTAGCGGGCAGCGTCGGCCGCGCCGGGGAACGCGAGGGCCAGAGCGAGGATCGGGACGAGCCGCTTCATCCACTCACCACCATCGTCCCGCTCGTGCCGGCGACGAGCCCCCGCCCGGGGGAAGGCGCTCTGGCGCGGTACGAGCCGGGTGGGACGTGCATCGGCGCTGCGAAGGTTCCATCCTCCGCGACTGTCGCACGTCCGACGGTGCCCCAGGTCCGGCCGCTGAGCCGCTGGATCTCGACCGCCGCACCCACGATCGCGGGTCGCATGGTGCCTCGGAGCTCCATCGGATCGGTCACCGGCCTGAGCTTCAGCTGCGGCGCGACACCGAGGCGAATCGACGGCGTGCGCACGCTGCCGAGCGCGAGCCGGTAGCGGGTCGTCTCCGTCGGCCGGACGGTGACGGTGAAGGCGCCGTTCTTGCCCGACGAGGGCGTCGCGATCGCTCGCCACCCCGTCGGGCCGTAACCCTCGAGTCGGTAGCCCCTGACGCCGCGGGCCGTCCCGGTCAGGCGTGTCGTCCCGCCGAAGACGTGCGGCTTGACCGGCTGCGGCAGCGCCAGCACGCCGACGCGGAACCACGTCGAGCGGAGGCCCAGCGCGCGCCTGACGTCGCCGGCCTTCGCCGTGGCCTCGCCGTCGGAGCCGAGACCGATCACGTCGTCCGCGCGTGCGGACCGGTTCGTCGTGGTCCTGACGTCGAGCAGCCGCCCCGGCGCCTTGAGGACGCCCTGGAGGCGCCTGCCGGGCACAGCCACCGGGCCCCAGGCGTGGTGCGGTGAGAGCGTGTCGTAGGGGTCGGCGACGCCGGTCAGGTACGGCGTCGGCTTCGAGCCTTCCCAGACGTCCTGCACCGACGCGGTCCTGCCGCCCGACGTCGAGTGGAAGTACGCGGTGATGACGCGTCCGCCGTACGTGAGCACCTGGCCGGCGGTCTCGTCGACGGCTGCGTTCGTCGAGCCCTCCTCCTCGTCGACTCCTCG
This sequence comes from Gaiellaceae bacterium, assembly GCA_036554945.1. Classification (GTDB taxonomy): domain Bacteria; phylum Actinomycetota; class Thermoleophilia; order Gaiellales; family Gaiellaceae; genus JACDAN01. Next base: position 44,750 of record DATBMH010000034.1, read on the forward strand.
ATAGACCTGGCTGCGGACGTCGGGGTAGAGGTCGAACGGGCCGCTCGTCTTGCGCGTGGCGAGCGCGTACGACCGTGCGGCGACGGCCTGCGCCTTCAGCACCTCGGGGAGCCAGTCGTCGGGAACCTCGGCCGGGACGACCCCGTACAGGTACTGCTCGAGCCCCACGACGTTGATCGCACGCAGCCGCTGCCCGACCTTGTCGACCTGGATCGTCCCGCGGTAGCGGCGGCCGAGCTCGAGCGGCTCGTCACCCGGCAGGAACAGGAGCGGCGGCTGGAGAGCCACCCGCTTGGCGCCTTCCCGCGGCAGGACCTTCAGGCCCGGCCCGAGCACCTGCCTGGCGTCGAGCACTCTCGTCGTCCCGGTCGCGTCGCGCACGCGGAACGGCGCCTCGGACTCGATGGTGAGCGTCGGCTTGCTCCCCGCGAGGAGGACGCGCACCTTCGCCACCGGCGCCTTGCCGATGGTCGTCCCGCGGTAGTAGTGCGCGAGGATGCGGCGGTAGTCGTGTCCGCGCCGAGCGAAGCCGTTCGCGCCCCACTGGCTCATCCCGACGCCGTGTCCCCAGCCGCGGCCCGTGATCAGGAACACCGGTTCGCCCGGCCGCGGCGCCGCCCCACCCTGGGCGACGCGCGCGCTCGCGGCCGCGCTGAGCCCGGCCGCGAAGAGGGCAGCGAGCGCGCAGGCTGTCAGGACGAGTCCGCGAGGCATGGTTCAGACCCAGAAGTTCCGCAGGAACCTGATTGAGGCTAGCGCATCCTTCCGTCGGATCCCGCGCCGCAAACCGATTCCTAACACCCGTTTCTTCGGCGGTTCGAACGGAAACCACAAGGGCCGTGGCGACGCCTGGACCGACTCTCCCTCCGCGCTACCGCGATCCAGAGCACGTGGCCCACGGCGGCATGGGCGGCGTCTACAAGGCGGTTGACACGCAGCTCGGGCGAACCGTTGCGATCAAGGTCCTCTCGGACCGCTACGCGGACGACGAGTCGATCCGGAAGCGCTTCGAGCGGGAGGCCCTCGCGGCCGCGCGGCTCTCCGGCGCCGCGAGCACGGTCACGATCTTCGACGTCGGCGAGTGCGACGGGCGGCCGTACATCGTCATGGAGTTCCTGGACGGCGGGACGCTCGAGGATCGGGTCCGTTCCGGCGGCGCTCAGGATCCGGCGGACGTCGTCCGCTGGCTCGGGCAGGCGGCCGAGGCGATCGACGCGGCGCATGCGGCCGGCGTCGTCCATCGGGACGTGAAGCCCGGCAACCTGCTGCTCGACCGTCACGGGGACGTCCGCGTGGCGGACTACGGCGTCGCGAGCGCGGTCGGCCTGGACTCGATGACGATGACCGGAACGGTCCTCGGCACCGCCGGGTACCTCTCGCCGGAGCAGGCCCGTGGCGAACGGGCGACGCCGGCGAGCGACCGCTACGCGCTCGGCGTGGTCGCGTACGAGCTCCTGACCGGCGTGCGGCCCTTCGCGTCGGATTCGCCTACCGCCGAGGCGGCTGCACACGTGCACGCGCCCGTGCCGCTGCCGAGCACGCACGGCGCGCCGCCGGAGGTGGACGCCGTGCTCGTTCGCGCCCTGTCGAAGGACCCGGACCACCGCTACCCGTCCGCGGCAGCGTTCGTCGCTTCGCTCGGCGACGCACTCTCACGGGCCGAGGAGACGATGGTTGCGGCGCCGGTGCGGCGCGGCCCGCCGCCGCTGGTCTGGGCGGCCGCGGCGATCCTCGGCGCGCTGGCGGTGGCCGGGGGCATCGCTCTCGCCGGGGCGCTCGGCGAGGGCGACCAGACGCGGACGGTCGTCCAGGACCGGACGATCACGCAGGAGGGCACGACGGTCACGACCGGGGTGACGACCACCGCGCCCGCGCCGCCTCCGGCTCCGCCACCCGCGAGCGGGAGAAGCGGCGAGGAGCTCACGGACGAGGCGACGGCGCTCCTCGCGCAGGGCCGCTGGGCGGAGGCCGAACGGACGGCGAGGCAAGCGCTCCAGCAGCTCGCGGGGACCGGGGAGCTCTACGAGGCGTACGCGAACTACGACCTGGGGCGCGCCCTGGTCGAGCAGAACCGCTGCGACGAAGCGCTGCCGCACCTCGCCACCTCCGAGCGGATCCAGGGCACCCGCCGCGAGATCCGCGAGGCTCGAGCGCGCTGCCGGGGCTGAGGGACTGTCCCTCGGACCTGACCCTTCGGTGCGGCTCGTTTGTGGCGGGAGCGTGACGTTTCGTCCACACGCCCCGCACGGTTACGCGGAATCGGCACAGTGGGGGTGCGGCGTTCCGGAAAGCGGCTGTCCAGCGCGGACGACCCATTCGGCCGGTTGTGCGTGGACCGGGACCGCCTAAGCTTCGGCGCGTGAAGCTCCTCGTCACCGGCGCCGCCGGGTTCATCGGCTCGAACTTCGTCCACTACTGGCTGGAACGCCATCCCGAGGACGAGGTGATCGCGCTCGACCTGCTCACGTACGCGGGCAACCGTGCGAACCTCGAGGACGTCGAGGACCGCATCACGTTCGTCGAGGGCGACATCGGCGACGCCGACCTCGGCCGGCGCCTGTTCGAGGACGACGGCGCCGAGGTGGTCGTGAACTTCGCAGCCGAGTCGCACAACAGCCTCGCCGTGGTCGACCCGGGGCGCTTCTTCCGCACGAACGTCATCGGGACGCAGACGCTGCTCGACGCCGCCCGCAAGGCCGGAAGCGTCAAGCGCTTCCACCACGTCTCGACGTGCGAGGTCTACGGCGACCTCGCGCTCGACACGGACGAGGTCTTCACCGAGGACTCCCCGTACGAGCCTCGCACGCCGTACAACGCCTCGAAGGCGGCCGCCGACCACGCGGTGCGCGCCTACCACGAGACCTACGGTCTGCCAATCTCGATCACCAACTGCTCGAACAACTACGGGCCGTTCCAGTTCCCGGAGAAGGTGATCCCGCTCTTCGTCACCAACGCGCTCGACGACAAGCCGCTCCCGATGTACGCCTCGACGCAGAACAAGCGCGAGTGGCTCCACGTTCGGGACCACTGCCGCGCGATCGAGCTCGTGCTCGAAGCGGACAAGGTGGGTGAGACCTACAACGTCGGCTCGGGGATCGAGGCCTCGATCGAGGAGATCGCCGACCTCGTCCTGAGGCACACCGGCAAGCCGGACTCGCTGAAGAAGATCGTCCCGGACCGGCCCGGCCACGACCGCCGCTACCTGCTCGACTCGTCGAAGCTCCGCCGCGAGCTTGGCTGGGAGCCCGAGGTCGGCTGGGAGGACGGCCTCCGCGAGACCGTCGAGTGGTACGCGGCCAAGCGCGACTGGTGGGAGCCGCTGCGCGACCGGGCGCCGGTCGAGGAGACCGCCTGGCGCTGAGAGCGCTGCTCGCCGCCGCGGTCCTCGTCCTTACGGGCTGTGGGTCGGGTGACACCATCGTCGTCCCGAACGCGGACGAGGTCGATCTCGAGCAGTTCCAGGCCGAGTCCGAGGTGCCGCCGTACTGGGTGGGCCCCGAGTTCGAGGGACTGCCGGTCACTCACGCACAGTTCGGGACGCTCATCTACGGCACCTGTGAGATCGAGGACGGCGGGCTCTTCTCGGACGGCGGCTGCGCGCCGCCGGTGCAGATCCAGAACATGAAGTTCGAGCCGCGCGACTGGGCGATCGCCGCGGGCTGCAAGACGCTTCCGTCCCTCCGCGGGGTGCCGACCGCTCGGCACGACGGCCTCGTCCTGTTCACCGGCCGCCAGTTCGTGAAGATCTACGCGATCGACGACGCGCAGGCGCGGCGCATCGCACAGGCACTGCGCCCGATGGACGAGGCGGCCCCGAAGACGATGACTCCATCGCCGCGAGCCGTGGCCCGCGCGATCCGGCAGGCCTGCGACTAGAGCCGCGCGAGGCAGGCGCGAAGCCCGTCGCGCCAGTGCGGGAGCAGCGGCGCACCGCGCTCGCTGCGGAGGACCGAGTAGGCCGGCCGCGGCGCCGGCGCGCCGAACTCCGCCGTCGTGATCCGGCGCACGCCGCATTCGAGCCCCGCCTCCTCGAAGATCGCCTCGGCGAAGTCGGCCCACGTGCAGTCGCCCTCGGCCGCGACGTGATAGACGCCGTGCGGCCGGCCGAGGAGCTCCCGCGTCGCCTCCGCGAGATGCCCGACGTACGTCGGCGAGCCGCGCTGGTCGTCGACCACCGACACCTCGTCCCGCTCCGAGCCGAGCCGCAGCATCGTCCGCACGAAGTTGTGGCCCGTCCAGCCGAAGAGCCAGGACGACCGTACGATCCACCCCTCCCGCACCTCCCGCTCGCCCTCGAGCTTCGTCCGGCCGTAGACGCCGAGGGGGCCCGGCGGATCGCCCTCGACGTACGCCGAGGACTTCGTCCCGTCGAAGACGTAGTCGGTCGAGTAGTAGACGACCGGCGCGCCGAGCGCGACGACGTTCCGGGTCCCGTCCACGTTCGCACGCCGCGCCCCGTCCGGGTCCGTCTCGGCGTCGTCCACCTTCGTCCAGGCGGCGGCGTGCAGCACGAGCTCCGGCCGTTCGTCGAGCGGGTACGGCTCGGCGACGTCCCAGTCCACGCGGGTCACGCCCCGCGCCTCGGGAAAGGCCTCCGCCAGCGCCGCACCGAGCTGCCCGCCGGCGCCGGTGATCAGGATCACGGCTTGTTGGCGCCGTGCTCGCGGACGAAGTCGTTCACCGCGTAGTACGCGTCGATCGACTCGCCGGCGTCCCCCCAGAACCCCTCGACGATGTCGTACTCCATCGTCCCGCGGTCGATGAACCAGTTGTTCACGTCCGTGATCTCCAGCTCGCCGCGGCCGGACGGCTCGAGCTCGGGGATGATCTCGAACACCGCGGACTCGTAGAAGTAGATCCCGGTGACCGCGAAGGTGCTGGGCGGGCTCTCGGGCTTCTCGTGGATGCGCACGACGCGCTCGCCGTCCAGCTCCGGGACGCCGAGGTGGCGGAGATGCTCGGGGTCCTCCTCGCGGGCGAGCAGGATCCGCGCGCCCTTCCCCTGCTCCGCGAAGTTGTCGACGGCGTGCTTGATCGACCGCTCGACGACGTTGTCGGCCAGCATCACCACGATCGGGTCGCCGCCCGCGAAGCGCTCGGCCAGCCCCAGCGCCTCGGCGATCCCGCCCGCACGCTCCTGGTAGGCGTACGACAGCCGGTCGATGCCCCACTCGTGCCCGTTGCCGAGGAGCCGCAGGAACTCGCCGGCGTGCGTCCCGCCCGTGACGACCATGAGCTCGCGCACCTCGGCGGTGACGAGCGCCTCGATGGCGTACGTGACCATCGGGCGGTCGTAGATCGGGAGCAGGTGCTTGTTCGTGATGCGGGTGAGCGGATGGAGCCGCGTCCCGCTGCCGCCGGCGAGGATGACGCCTTTCATCGGTCGCCGATGGTAAGGGTTACGCTGCCGCCATGAGCGACAACGAGCACGAGCGCATCGTCGACGACGAGGGGCCGATCCCGATCGTGGAGGGCGAGGACGAGTTCCCGGTCGAGCCGGCTCCGCCGCTGGACCCCTACACGCCCGACACGGGCCCGGGCCCCGGCGAGGAGCGGGCCTATCGAGTCCTGCGCTTGGCCTGGCTGCCGCTCGGCGTCGCCGCGATCCTGATCCTGATCGCGCTGCTGCGCTAGCCGCCGGCCCTGGCAAACGCCCTCTCAGGGCTACGATGAGCTCCACGAGAGATGCCCCGTAGACGAGACCTGAGAGACGAGATCGACGAGCTGTTCGCAGACCTGTGGCAGGTCTCGCGGCTCGGCGGGCTGCGCCGCGGCTTCCGGCCGCAGCTCGATTGCTTCCGCACCGCCGACCCCCCGACCTTCACGGTGATCGTGGACATCTCCGGCATCGACCCGGAGCACGTCCAGGTCGCGACGGCGGACGGGTCGCTCGTCGTCTCCGGCGAGCGGCGCCGCGCGGACTGCGAGGGCCGGTCGTACCAGCAGATGGAGATCGAGTACGGCCACTTCCAGCGCGTCGTCCAGCTGCCGGGCGATGCCGACCCGAGCCGCGCCGAGGCCACGTACGACAAGGGACTGCTGCGGATCGTGATCCCGATTGCCAAGCCCGTACGGCGGGTACAACCGGTCCCGATCCAGGTCAGGAGGAACGCGTGAGCGAGCTCGAGTTCGAGCCCACCGAGGCCGCGTCTCGCGACGACCTCGAGCTGCCGTCGACGCTTCCGGTCCTGCCGCTGAAGGAGACGGTCGTCTTCCCGGATTCCGCGACGCCCCTGGCGATCGGTCAGGAGCGCTCGATCCAGCTGATCGACGACGTCGTGGCGAGGGACCGCCTGCTGGCGCTCGTCACCGTGAGGAGCCCGGACGTCGAGCAGCCCGGGTGGGACGACCTGCACGACGTCGGCACCGCCGCGATCGTCCACAAGCTGATCAAGGTCCCGGACGGGACGCTGCGCATCCTCGTCCAGGGCGTCGAGCGCATCCGGCTCGAGGACCGGCTCCAGGACGAGCCGTACCTGGTCGGGAGCTTCGAGGAGGTGCCCGACGAGCTCGTCGAGACACCCGAGCTCGAGGCGCTGACCCGCAACGTCCAGATGCTCTACGGCCGGATCGTCGGCCTCGTCCCGTACCTGCCGGCCGAGCTCGAGCTGGCGGCCGCGAACGTGGACGACCCGAGCGCCCTCTCCTACCTCGTCGCGTCGACGCTGCGCCTGAAGACGGAGGAGAAGCAGGAGCTGCTCGAGGAGGCGAACGTCGAGCAGCGGCTGCGCGAGCTCTCCCGCGTCCTCAACCGCGAGCTCGAGGTGTTCGAGCTCGGGACGAAGATCCAGTCGCAGGTCCAGTCCGAGATGGAGAAGGGCCAGCGCGAGTTCTTCCTGCGCCAGCAGCTGAAGGCGATCCAGGAGGAGCTCGGCGAGGGCGACCCCGAGCAGGCGGAGCTGCAGGAGCTCCGCGAGCGGATCGAGTCGGCCGACCTCCCCGAGGAGACGCGCAAGGCGATCGACCGCGAGCTCGGGCGGCTCGAGCGGCTCCCGTCCGCGGCCGCCGAGTACGGCGTCATCCGCACCTACATCGACTGGATCCTGTCGCTCCCCTGGGCGCAGACGACCGAGGACAACCTCGACCTCGACCACGCGCGCCAGGTGCTCGACGAAGACCACTACGACCTGGAGAAGGTCAAGGACCGGATCATCGAGTACCTCGCCGTCGCCAAGCTCCGCGGCGACGTCTCCGGCTCGATCCTCTGCTTCGTCGGCCCGCCCGGCGTCGGCAAGACCTCGCTGGGCCAGTCGATCGCACGCGCGCTCGAGCGCAAGTTCACGCGCATCTCGGTCGGCGGCGTCCGGGACGAGTCCGAGATCCGCGGCCACCGCCGCACGTACATCGGCGCCATGCCCGGGACGATCATCCGCGCGCTGCGCGACGCCGAGTCGCGAAACCCGGTGTTCCTGATCGACGAGATCGACAAGATGGGCTCCGACTTCCGCGGCGACCCGGCGAGCGCGATGCTCGAGGTGCTCGACCCGGAGCAGCACCAGAGCTTCCGCGACCACTACCTCGACCTGCCGTTCGACCTGTCGAAGGTCCTGTTCATCTGCACCGCGAACCAGATCGAGACGATCCCGCCGCCGCTCCTCGACCGCATGGACGTCATCAACCTGTCCGGCTACACCGAGGACGAGAAGCTCGGGATCGCGAAGCGCTACCTCGTGCCGAAGCAGCTCGAGGCGCACGGCTTGACCACGGAGCAGGCCCGGTTCACGGACGGCGCCCTCCGCGTCGTGATCAGGGAGTACACCCGCGAGGCAGGGGTGCGGAACCTCGAGCGCCAGATCGCAGCGCTCTGCCGCAAGGCTGCCCGGCGAGTCGCGGAGGGGAAGGCGAAGGGCACGACGCGGATCGACGAGCGGCGCGTGCGGAGCTGGCTCGGTCCCCGCCGGTTCGCCGGCGAGATCCGCAAGCGGACGGAGGATCCGGGGGTCGCGACCGGCCTCGCGGTCACAGCGACCGGAGGCGACGTCCTCTTCATCGAGGCAACCGCGTATCCGGGCCGAGGACGGCTCAAGGTCACGGGCCAGCTCGGGGAGGTCATGCAGGAGTCCGCGGAGGCTGCCCTGTCCTGGGTCCGCTCGCACGCGGCGCAGCTCGGCCTCGACCCGGCCTGGTTCGGGGACCACGACATCCACGTGCACGTCCCGGCCGGCGCCGTCCCGAAGGACGGGCCCTCGGCCGGCATCACGATGGTCACGGCGATCGTCTCGCTCGTCAGCGGCCGTCCGGTCTCGTCCGAGGTGGCGATGACCGGCGAGGTGACGCTGACGGGCCAGGTGCTGCCGATCGGCGGGGTGCGCGAGAAGGTGCTCGCGGCGCAGCGCGCCGGCGTCCGCAAGGTGATCCTCCCGAAGGAGAACGAGCCCGACCTGGCCGAGCTGCCGGGCGAGACGCGCAAGGAGCTCGAGTTCGTCCTCGCAGAGCACGTCGACGAGGTCCTCGAGGGCGCGCTCGACGGAGCGCTGCCATCGCGGAGGCCGAGCGGAGTAGGATCGCCGGAGAGAAAAGCCGCGCTTCCGGCATAGTTTGCGCCGCCAGGGGCAGGGGTATCTCTGGCCAGCAAACCGAGACGAAAGGACGGCCGTCCGACATGGCCAAGGCACGAGATCGAGTTTCCGACATGAAGCCGTACGTCACCCGGGCACTCCAGGACGAAGAGGTCCGGGAGAACGTGAAGCAGGCGATCGCGACCGCGCGGGACATCTACGACGAGCTCCTCGGCGGGCGTTCGACCACCGCAGTCGCCACACGCGTGGCCACGGACAAGGAGATCCAGGAGCAGCTGCGGACGGCGATCGACGACCTCCGCAAGGCCGCGAACCGCGTCCAGGGGAAGAAGGATCACGGAGCGCGCAACGCGACGCTGCTGTTCGCCGGCATCGTCCTCGGGCTCCTCTTCAACCCCGTCACCGGGCCGCAGACCCGCGAGTGGATCCAGAACAAGCTGCTCGGCGGCGGCGAAGAGAGCGGCGACTCCGGCTCGAGCACGAGCGGGAACGGCTCGTCCGCCTGAGCTGACCCGCTAGGGGGTCGGTCCGCTGAGGGCGCGCAGCGCCCGCAGGCCTGCGCGCGCCTGGGCCGCCACGCCGGCCAGCGACCCGTCCGCGCCGGACTGGCCCTCTGCGCGCATCGCACGCCTGAGCGAGCCCGGCTCGAGGCCGCTCGCGGTCGAGATGTCGCGCGACTGGAGCAGGATCGCGCCGGGCTTCGGCGCCCGGCTCGAGTCGGAGAGCGGCGGCGCCCAGCCGGACACGGCCGTGAACGGCAGGTCGGTGAGGCGCTTCCACGCCAGCAGGTACGGGTAGGGCGGGACCGCACTGCCGTCGTAGCCTCGGTAGAGCAGCGAGACGGGGTGGATCTCGAAGTGCAAATGATAGGGCGTGTGCTCGGCATCCCCGGTGTTGCCGACGAAGCCGATCACGTCGCCGGCGCGCACCTGGGCGCCGTTGATCGCGAGCGGCGAGAACGCCGAGAGGTGCGCGTAGTAGAACTCGTTGCCGTTCAGGTCCTGCAGCCAGAACCGCAGGCCGCCGACCTTGTTCCACCCGACGGAGTAGACGATCCCGTTCGCGACGGCCAGGACCGGGGCGCCCAGCGGGGCGAAGATGTCCTCGCCGTGGTGCCAGCCCGTGGTCGCCCGCGGCGCGTTGAAGCTGTCGGTGAACGACGCGGCGCCGTACACCGGGAAGACGTAGCCGCTCGCCGTCAGGCGCGGGATCACGTCGGTCGGCACGTTCCGGATCGGCGGCACCTTCGGCTTGACCGTCTTCTTGCGGGTGGTGTCGCTCACGCGCGGCTTGACCCGGCGCTGGGTCTCGTCCCCGGGCCGCGCGATCGGCCGGGGCGGGATCGCCTCGGCGGCGACGTCGGCGTAGCCAACCACGATGTCGGTCCCCGCCGGCAGTCCCGCGTGGTCGAGGTTCAGGTGGATCTGCAGCGCCGTCAGGCCGGCGTTGTAGCCGCGGGCCCGCCGTGAGCCATAGGCCGAGCCCGAGCCCTCGAGGACCGTGGCGGTCCCCCAGTCACCGAGCGGCAGCGGTGTGTTCGGCACCGGGGTCACCGGCTGGCCGGCGACGACCATCCCGCCGACGCCGGAGCCGGCCGTCGAGCCCGTGGCCGCCTTGGACGTCGCCCTGGCGGTCGCCTTCAGCGTCACCGACGCGACCGTGATCTCGCCGCCGAACAGCGACAGGCCCGAGACGGACACGTCGGCGTTGGAGACACCCCCGTCGGCGGACACCTTTGACGCAACCGAGGTCGCCTGCGCGATCGAGCCGTCGGCCGGGTAGGCGAACGCACCGCCCACGCCGACGGCATCCGGTGGCGCCGAGACGGCGCCCGCGATCGACCCTCCGCGACCGGGGATCGAGATCTGGATCGCGAAGGCCTCGGCGCTGGCCGTGCCGCTGCCGACAGCCGAAGAGACGCCGCCGGATCCCGCAACTCCCAGGACCGCGGCAGCGCCGATCAGGATTGTCACGCGCCTGACCACCCGGGGACATTATTCGCAATCAGGCGGCGATCCGCTTCCTCGCGACCAAGATCGCGTCATTTCGATGGCGCCAGACCTCGGCGACCTCGTCGAAGCCGGCCTCGTAGAGCGAGGACCGGTGGAACGCCGCGTCCTGCGTCCGGCTGTCGCCTTTCCCGTGCGGTGCGAAGCGGCCGGCCCGGAGCTCGGCGGCGGCGCGGAGGCCCGGATCGGCTGCGGCGGCCTCGTGGAAGCCGTCGTGCGTCTCCTCGCCCCGCGCGAAGTTCGTCTCGCGCCAGGCCTCGGTCAGCTCGTCGCCCACCCGCGCGAGATCCGGCTCCGGCAGCGGGAAGTGGTCGGCGTTCAGGAACAGCCCGCCCGGGGCCATCAGCCCCGCCAGGCGTCGGTAGAGGCGAGCCAGGTCGTCACGCTCGAGCCAGTGCAGCGCCGTCGCGCTGACGACGAGATCGAGCGAGCCGGCCTCGAAGCCCTCGGCCCAGGCAGACCCGGTCACGTCCGCCTCGACGAGCTCGACCTCGGACGGAAGCGTGCGGCGCGCGATCTCGAGGTGCACCGGGTCCCAGTCCACCGCGGTCACGACCGCGGCCGGAAACCGCGCCAGCACGCGCCTCGTGAGCGCGCCGTTGCCGCAGCAGAGGTCGAGCACGCGCGGCGCCTCGGCGAGCAGCGCCTCCGCGTAGTCGAGCATCAGCTCGAAGCGCCCCTCGCGGTCGACGAGGTACCGCTCCTGCTGGCGCTCCCAGCGCTCGACCCAGTCCGCCCAGGTCATGCGCAGGAGGCGCAGCGGCCGCGCAGCACGACGTCGTGCTCGTCGATCCGGAACGACGCTGCGCTCGAGACGCTCTGGATCGCCGTCTCGAGCCGGTCGTCGCTGAACGCCTCGACCTTGCCGCAGTCGCCGCAGACGAGGTGGTGATGGTGGTCGCCGCTCGGCTCGGCGGGCTCGTACCGGGCCCCGTCGCCGCGAAGGTCGATCCGGTGGACGAGCCCGAGCGCGGTCAGCGTGTCCAGGGCGCGGTAGACGCTGGCGATCCCGACCCCGGGGCGCCGACCGCGGACGCTCTCGTGGATCTCGGCCGCGAGCAGGCAGCAGTCCTGGTCGGCCAGGGCCTCGATGACGGCGCTTCTCGCGCCGCCGGGCTTGAGCCCCGCCTCCCGAAGCGTCCGTTCGGCGTGCGCTCTCCAAGCCATGCGTGGATGATACCGGTTCTCATTCTCATGTTACGCTCGCACCGTGACCTGGATCGCCATCCCCCTGGCCGGGCTCACGGTGGTCTCGACCCTCGTCGGCGGCGCGCTGGCGCTCCGGCTCCACCGGGAGCTCCACACGGCGATCGCCCTCTCGGGCGGGATCGTCGTCGCCGTCGCCCTCTTCGACCTGATTCCCGAGGCGTTCGAGGCCGTCGGCGACGAGCAGCAGGTGATGGCGCTGGTCGGCGCGGGGTTCGTCCTCTTCTTCGTCGCGCACCGGTACCTCGTCCTCCACCACCGCGACGATCCCGCGGAGACGCAGACGCATGCGCGGGTCGGCGCGCTGGGCGCCGGGGCGCTCGCGTTCCACACGTTCACGGACGGCCTCGGGATCGGGCTCGCGTTCGGGCTCGACACCGGAACCGGCCTGCTCGTGCTGCTCGCGGTCGTCTCGCACGACTTCGCGGACGGCCTCAACGCGGTCACGTTCATCCTCCGTCAGGGCGGGACGAGGCAGGTCGCGCTCCGCTGGCTCACGCTCGTGGCGGTGGCGCCGCTCTTCGGCGCGGCGATCGGGGCCGCGATCGACGTGTCCGAGAGCACGCTCGGGAACCTGCTCGCCGTCTACGCCGGCGTGTTCCTCTACATCGGCGCGTCCGACCTGCTCCCGGAGGCGCACAGCCATGACCCGTCGCTCCGCCGGATCGCGGTGACGCTGGCCGGGTTTGCAGGGATTTTCGCGATCACGCTGGTCGCGGCGCACTGACGCCGCCCTAGAATCGATCGCGATGGGCTTCGACCTCGACGAGCGGACCGGTGAGGGCACCCGCGCGCTCGAGGAGGCGCGGTGGGAGGAGGCTCGCACGGCGTTCGAGTCCGTTCTGGCCCGGGAGGAGCGCCCCGACGCGCTGGATGGGCTCGGGCTCAGCCTCTGGTTCCTCGGCGAGGTGAGTGCGGGGGTCGCGGCCCGTGAGCGCGCGGTCGAGGGCTACGTTCTCGCTGGGCGCACGGATGACGCCGCCCACGTGGCTGTCTGGGCATCGCACCAGCACTTCATCGCCGGTCGGACCTCGGCCGCCCGCGGCTGGCTGGCGCGAGCCGAGCGGATCGTCGAGGACCAGGACGTCTGCGCGGGGCAAGGCTGGGTCGCGGTCGAGCGCGCCCGCCACGCGGAGACGGTCGAGGAGTGCGCCGCGTTCGCGCACCGGGCGATGGAGATCGCGCGCGAGACGCGGGCCGACGACCTCGAGGTGTTCGCCGTCAGCGTGCTCGGGCGCGCGGAGGTGAGCGCCGGCCGCACGGACGACGGCATGAAGCTCCTCGAGGAGGCGATGGCCGCCGCCTCGGCCGGCCGCGTCCGGAACGTCCACACGCTCGCGGAGGCGTACTGCAACCTGATCGCGGCGTGCACGAGCGCCGGTGACTGGGAGCGCGCGACCGAGTGGTGCACGCTCGTCGACGACTTCGCGCGCGAGCACGAGACGGCGCCGCTCCACGGCGCGTGCCGGACGATCCACGCCGACGTCCTGCTCGCCACGGGCCGGTGGGAGGATGCGGAGCGCGCCCTCGAGAGCGCGCTCGAGGTGCACGCGCGGTTCGTCCCGCAGATGGCGGCTCCGACCGTCGCGGCCCTGGCCGAGCTGCGCGTGCGCCAGGGCCGTCTGTCCGAGGCCGAGCAGCTCCTGGTCGGGAGGGAGGAGCATCCCGAGTCGCTGCGCGCGCTCGCGCATCTACGCCTCGCCCAGGGCCGCCCGGCCGTCGCTGCTGCGCTGCTCGAGCGAGGGTTGCTCGCGGTCGAGGACGACGCGGCGCAGGCCGCGCCGCTGCTCGCGCTGCTCGCCGACGCGCGCCTCGCGGAGAGCGAGGTGTCGGCGGCGGACGAGGCCGCGCAGAGGCTCACCGAGCTCGCGGCGCGGTCGCGCATCGCGGGCGGCGAGGCTCGTGCCGAGCTCGTGGCTGCTCGTGTCGCGCACGCGGCCGGTCGTCCCCGGTCCGCCGCAGAGGCGGCCCGCCGTTCACTCGCGGGCTTCGGCCGGCTGTCGATGCCGTACGAGATCGCCGAGGCGAGACTCGAGCTCGCGCGCGCGCTCGTCCACGACAGCCCCGACCTCGCTGTCGAGGAGGCGCGAGCCGCCTACGCGACCTTCCGTGAGCTCGGCGCCGCGCGCGCCAGGGACGAGGCCGCCGCGGTCCTGCGCGAGCTCGGCAAGCCTGCGGGCGGGCTCCCCCACACGACCGGGGAGCTCACCGCGCGGGAGCAGGAGGTGCTCCGCCTGCTCACGCTCGGGATGTCGAACGGCCAGATCGCGGAGACGCTCGTCATCAGCGAGAAGACCGCCGGGCACCACGTGAGCCGCATCCTCTCCAAGCTCGGGGTCCGCAACCGCGCCGAGGCCGCCGCCGTCGCGGTGCGAAGCGAGGCGGCACCCACGAGATAGGGAGTTCTCCCGATGTGCGGCGGCCTCCGGCCGCGCAGAGTGGCGGGAAACCTCGAAGGGAGGACACGATGACGGTTCAGGTTGCCGATTCGGAGCTCAAGGCCCGCCACCGGGCGATGTGGGGCTCCGGCGACTACCCCCTGATGGTCAAGACGTTCCTGCTGCCCGTCGGCGAGCGGCTGGTGGACGCCCTCGGGCTCGGGCCCGGGATGCGCGTGCTCGACGTCGCGGCGGGGACGGGGAACGCCTCGCTGCCGGCGGCCCGGCGCGGCGCGAAGGTCACGGCCAGCGATCTCACGCCCTCGCTGCTCGATGCCGGCCGGAGGGCCGCCGAGGCCGAGGGGCTCGAGCTCGAGTGGGTCGAGGCGGACGCCGAGAACCTGCCGTTCGAGGACGAGTCCTTCGACGTGGTCATGTCGGCGATCGGGATCATGTTCGCGCCGCATCATCAGGCCGCGGCCGACGAGCTCGTGCGCGTGTGCCGCCCGGGCGGGAAGATCGGGATCCTGAGCTGGACGCCCGAGGGCATGCTCGGTGCGCTCTTCCGCACGATGAAGCCCTTCGCCCCGCCGCTTCCGCAGGGAGCGCAGCCGCCGCCGCTGTGGGGCAGCGAGGATCACCTGCGCGGCCTGCTCGGGGACCGGGTGGACCTCCAGTCGGTCGAGCGCGACACACTCGAGATCACCGCGTTCACGAAGCCGCAGGAGTACGGCGAGCACTTCAAGGCCTACTACGGCCCGACGATCGCCATCCGGGCGAACGCCGAGCGGGAGGGGCGGGCGGCCGAGTTCGACGAGGCGCTCGACGCGTTCTGCGACGAGTGGAATCGCGGCACGCCGGACCAGGCCAGGTTCGAGAAGGAGTACCTCGTGGCGGTCGCGACCCGGCGCTGACCGGCGCTACTGGGTCTCCAGCCGCCTCCGGGCGAACTCACGGAAACGACGGCGGGCCTCGTCGTCGGGGCCGAGCGGTCCCTCGTCTTCGTACGAGGGATCGCCCGCGATCTCCTCGGCGACGGCCCGCACCTCGAGCACGACGGCCTCGCGGTGCCCGGGATCGTCGAGCAGCGCCTCGACCCAGTTCTCGGAGCCGTCGTACGGCTCGAGGTCGTGGTCGACGAGGAGCTCACCGAGCAGGAGCCCGACGCGGATGTACGCGAACGTCCGGAAGGCGAGGAGCCGGTGCGGTGAGGAGATGAGCTCGTCGAGCTCGGGGTCCTCTTCCTGGATACGCGCGACGATGCTGCCGATCGGCTCGTCGACCAGCGGGACCCAGAGCTCGTCGGCTCGCGCCATGGCCGGAGTCTAGGAGCGGAGGGCGCGAAGAGCTAGCTGCGCGGCGACGGCGAAGACGAGCAGCGCGAAGAGCCGGCGCAGCACGTCCTCGTCCAGCGCGGTCGCAAGCCGCGCGCCGACTTCGACCCCGAGGACCGCCACGCCGCCGAGGATCGCCGCCGTGCGCCAATCCACGTTGCCGTACCGCTGCTGGCGCCAGGCACCCGCGACGACGGTCGGCAGGATCGCCGCGAGCGACGTGGCCTGCGCCTCGAGCTGCCCGAGCTCGAAGACGAGCACCAGCGCCGGGACGAAGAGCAGTCCGCCGCCCACGCCGAAGAAGCCGGCCATGACGCCGGCGAGCAGGCCGAGGAGGATGGCTGCGACGACCTCTTCCATCAGACGAGCAGGGCCACACCGACGGCGACGAGGAAGAGCGAGAAGGCCAGCGCGAGGGCGCGTTGCGACACGCGCTGCTGGAACGCGGTCCCGAACAGCGCGCCGACCGCGGCGGGAAGGCCGACGAGCGCCGCGTAGCCGTAGTCCACCTCGCCCCGAAGCCCGTAGATGAACGTCCCGACGAGCGCGATCAGGCCGATCGCCGCCAGCGAGGTGCCCGTCGCCCGCCGAGGCTGGAACCGGCAGAGCAGCATGAGGAGCGGCACGATGAGGAGGCCGCCTCCCACGCCGAGGAGCGCGCTGAAGAACCCGGCCGCGAGGCCGATCAGGACCAACCGCACGGGCGTACCGTAATGTCGCGCCGTGAACGCTCCCGTCCGCCTCGTGCGATTTCGGAGCGAGCCGGAGAAGGCAGCCGTCCTGCTCGACATCGACGGGACCCTCGCGCCGATCGTCGACCGGCCCGAGGATGCGACGGTTCCGGAGGAGATGCGGGCGGAGGTCGGCCGGCTCGCCGGGCGCTACGCCCTCGTCGCGTGCGTCAGCGGCCGCCCGGCCGAGGACGCACGCCGGATCGTCGGCCTCGACGGCGTCGAGTACGTCGGCGTCCACGGGCTCGAGAGCCATCCCGGCGTGCCGGAGTACACGCCGCAGCTGGACCGGCTCGTCGAGGGCGCCGGCTGGCCGTGGCGGATCGAGCGCAAGGCCGGCGTGACCGCCGCGTTCCACTACCGCGAGGTAGGCGACGCCGAGGCCGCAGCGGCGGTCGAGCGGGTCGTCGAGAGCGCCGAGGAGCTCGGCCTGGTTGCGCAGCGGGGGCGAAAGGTCGTCGAGGTCCGGCCGCCGATCGACGCCGACAAGGGAACCGCCGTCCGCGACCTGCTCGCCGACCGCGGCCTCGAGCGCGC
Organism: Gaiellaceae bacterium; assembly: GCA_036554945.1. Lineage (GTDB taxonomy): Bacteria > Actinomycetota > Thermoleophilia > Gaiellales > Gaiellaceae > JACDAN01. Next base: position 61,464 of record DATBMH010000034.1, read on the forward strand.
GCTCTACGCCGGCGACGACACGACCGACCTCGACGCGTTCAGAGGCATGGACGAGGCCGGGCTCGACGTGGCGCTCAAGGTCGCCGTGGGCTCACCGGAGATGAACCCGAGGCTGCTCACCGAGGCCGACGTCGTGGTGGACGGCCCCGGTGAGCTCCTCTATCTGCTGCGGACCCTCTAGGCAGCCGCTTCGAAGACGGGCTCGGGCGCCTCGTCCGTCTCCTCGACCGGCGTTTCGAGCTCGCTGCGCCTGATCAGCGTGAGCGCGACCAGGATCCCGACGCCCGCGACGACGGCGCCCCAGATGAACGCCGCCTCGAACCCCTCGGTGAGGGCGTTCGGCAGGGCGGTCCCCGAGGCGACCGAGTCGCTCGTGGTCGAGGTTGCGATCGCCGAGAGCGCGGCGATGCCGAGTGCGCCGCCGATCTGCTGCGACGTGTTGAACAACCCGGACGCGAGGCCGGCCTCGGAGGCGCGGACGCCCGCGAGCGCCGCGATCGAGATCGGCACGAACGAGAAGCCGAGCCCGGCGGCGATCACGAGGAAGCCGGGAAGGAGGTCGCCTGCGTACGAACCGCCGACCGACACCTGCGTGAAGTACACGAGCCCGATCGTCAGCAGCGCCATCCCGGCGGTGATCACCGGCTTGACGCCGACCCGGTTGACGAGCTGCGCCGCCACGCCCGACCACACGATCGCCGTCGCGGCCACGGCGAGGTAGGCGACCCCGGTCCGCATCGGCGAGTACGTCAGCACCTGCTGCATGTACAGCGTCAGCATCAGGAACATCGAGAACGTCACCGTGCCGAGGATCAGCCCGCTGATGTTCGCCGCGGTCAGCGTCCGTACCCGGAAGATCGAGAACGGGACGAGCGGCTCCTTGGCGCGAAGCTCCCAGCCGACGAAGGCGGCGAGCAGCACGCCGGCGCCCGCGAACAGGCCGATGGTCTCCGGCGAGGTCCAGCCGTAGTCGTTCGCCTGGGTGATCGCGAAGACGAGCGTGATCAGCCCGGCCGTCGAGAGCACGGCGCCCGCCGCGTCGAAGCTCTTGACGTGCGCGCCTCGGCTCTCGCCGAGCAGCACCGGTGTGAGGGCCAGCGCAGCCAGCCCGACCGGAACGTTGATGTAGAAGATCCACTCCCAGCTGAGGAGATCCGTGAGGATCCCGCCCAGCAGCACGCCGGCGACCGCGCCGAACGCGCCGACGCCGCCCCAGACGCCGAGAGCGGCGTTCCGCTCGCGGCCTTCCGAGAAGGTCGTCATGAGAATCGCCAGGGCGGCGGGCGTGACGATCGCCGCGCCGAGCCCCTGGAACGCGCGGGCGAGGATCAGCGACTCCTCGTTCCACGCGAGGCCCGAGAGCAGCGAGCCCGCGCTGAAGACGATGAGCCCGACGACGAAGATCCGTCGCCGCCCGAGCAGGTCGGCGGCCCGGCCGCCGAGGAGCAGGAAGCCTCCGAAGAGCAGTGCGTAGGCGCTGATCACCCACTGGAGGTTCTCCTGCGAGAAACCGAGATCGGCCTGGATCGAGGGGAGCGCGACGTTCACGATCGCGATGTCCAGGACGACCATGAACTGCACGGTGGCGAGCAGCGCGAGCGCCCACCACTTGCGCTGGGTCGTTTCGACCATCAGAGCGTCCTTTCTGTTGCCGTCATGTAGCTGGAAGACGAACGGCGTTCTTGAGAATCGACAGTCACGGCTTGCGAACCTACAGTTTCTACTTGCTTTTTGCAAGTCACTTCTGCTGAAACGCAAGAGAGCGCGCTATACTTCCCGAGGAATGGCGAAGCACTACGGCCAGTACTGCCCGGTGGCTCATGCACTCGAGCTGATCGGTGAGCGCTGGTCGCTCCTCGTTGTCCGGGAGCTCCTCGGCGGGCCGAAGCGCTACACGGACCTCGCCGGCGCGCTCCCCGGGATCGGCACGAACATCCTCGCGAACCGCCTCCGCGACCTCGAGGCCGCGGGCGTGATCGAGAAGCGGCGGCTTCCACCGCCGGCCGCGGCCAGCGTCTACGAGCTCACGGCCTACGGCCAAGAGCTCCGCGAGCCGCTCTACGCGCTGGGGCGCTGGGGCGCGAGATCGCTCGGGCCGCCCACCGCATCGGACTCACTCGCGCCCGGCTGGCTCGTCAACGCGGTCCGTGCGACGTGCACCACCTGCTCCACGGACAAGGTCTACGAGCTCCGCGTCGACGACGAGAGCGTCACGGCTCGCTTCGAGGACGACGAGCTGGTCGTGGACGTCGGCCGCTCCGAGGCGGCGGACGTCGTGATCGAGACCGACCCGGCGACGCTCTTCTGCATCGCCGCGGGGGAGATCCCGATTCGCGATGCGGTCGCGGAGAAGCGGGTGACGGTCACCGGCAGCCGCAAGGACGCCGAGCACTTCCTCTCGCTCTTCAGCTTCGACGACCGCGGCAGCCGGTCACGCCTGGTCGAGCACGTCTGAGAGCTGCTCGACGTAGTCGCCGTCCCAGCGCTCGCCCTCCTCGGTGAGCGGCTCGCCGGGCGCCCGAAGCTGCAGCGCGGCCATGCCCACGCGCTCTGCGCCGGGCAGCTCGTCGTTCGCGCCGTCGCCGACGAAGAGGCAGTCCGCGGCCTCCACGGCGAGCTCCTCGCACGCGATCTCGTAGATCCGCGCATCCGGCTTCGACACGCCCACCGAGCAGGAGAACACCGTCGAGTCGAAGCGGCCGGCGAACGGCGTCTGGTCCCAGACCTCGGCGACCTCGGCCGTGCAGGCGCTGATCATCCCCAGCCTGTGGCCGCGGCGGCGGAGCTCCTCGAGCGTCGCAAGCGCATCCGGCCGGGGCACGAGGTGCTCGATCGTCCAGTCGCGCCGGAGCTGGACCGCCGCCGCGACGTCACCCTCGAAGCCGAGCTCGTCGGCAAGCGAGCGAAGGTGCGGCTCCATCGGCCCGAGCTCGCGGGCCCGGCGCCCGCCGAGCCAGAGCTCCCGAAAGCGATCCGGCTCGGCGCCGAAGTGCGCGGCGAGCCCGTCGTACATCCGCTTTGCTCCTTCGACCGGCCACGGGACCAGGGTCTGCCAGAGGTCGAAGATGACCGCGCGGTACCTCACTTCTTGAGCTTCTCGATCTGCTTCCAGGTGCGCGTGTTGACCACGTCGTCCTTGGTCAGCCAGGCACGGCGTGCCTGGGCGATCCCGAGCTCCGCGTAGTCGAGCGCAGGCACCTCGTGGCTGTCGGTGTTCACGCAGAGCTTCACGCCCGCCTCCGCGGCCGCCCGCGCGTGCGTGTCGCGCAGGTCGAGCCGGTCGGGCTGCCCGTTGATCTCGACGAACGTGCCGGTCTCCACGGCCTTCGAGAAGACCTTGTCGAGCGCGATGTCGGCGCCGTCGCGGCGGTTGAGCTTGCGCGCGGTCATGTGGCCGATACAGTCGACGTTCGAGTTCTCCATCGCCGCGATCAACCGCTCCGTCGGGCTCTTGTCGAACGCCGA
>DATBMH010000038.1:0-6465 GCA_036554945.1 Gaiellaceae bacterium
CGCGGCGGTCGAGTTCGTCGCCGTCAACACCGACCTGCAGCAGCTGGCGCTGAGCGACGCCGAGGTGAAGATCCACATCGGCCGCGAGCTCACCGGCGGCCTCGGGTCCGGCGCCGAGCCGGACATCGGCCGCCGCGCGGCAGAGGAGGCCTACGACCAGGTGAAGCGCGCCCTCCGCGGGGCGGACATGGTCTTCGTCACCGCGGGCGAAGGCGGCGGCACCGGGTCGGGCGCCGCGCCGGTCGTCGCGCGCATCGCCCGCGAGGTCGGCGCGCTGACCGTGGGGATCGTGACGATGCCGTTCCGCTTCGAGGGCACGAAGCGCCGCTCGCAGGCCGAGCAGGGCGTCCACGACCTGCGCGAGGCCTGCGACACGGTGATCGTGATCCCGAACGAGCGGTTGCTCGAGGTGCTCGACAAGCAGACCTCGATGCTCGACGCGTTCAAGATCGCGGACGACGTCCTGCGCCAGGGCGTGCAGGGGATCTGCGACCTGATCACCGAGCCCGGGCTGATCAACGTCGACTTCGCCGACGTGCGGACGATCATGTCCGGTGCGGGGACGGCGCTGATGGGGATCGGCTTCGCGACGGGCGAGAACCGCGCCGTCGAGGCGGCCGAGCGGGCGCTGAGGTCGCCGCTCGTCGACACCGAGCTGGTCAGCGCGCGCGGAATCCTCCTCTCGATCGCCGGCGGGAACGACCTCTCGCTCTACGAGGTCAACGAGGCGGCCGAGGTGATTCGTGGGGCGTCGACGGACGACACGAACATCATCTTCGGAGCGACGGTGGACGAGCGGCTCGAGGGCCAGGTGTGGGTGACGGTCATCGTCACCGGCGTGGGCCAGCGCGGCGGCTCGCGCCCGGCCGTCCGCCTCGAGGACACCCGGCCCGAGGACCCGCTCGAGCCGCCCTCCTTCCTCCAGAGCTGACCGCGGCGCCGTGAAGGGCGCGATCGCAGCCGGCCATCCGCTGACCGCGGAAGCTGGGGCCCGCGTGCTCGCCGAGGGCGGGAACGCGGTCGACGCGTGCCTCGCGGCCGGCTTCGTGTCGTGGGTCGCCGAGAGCCCGCTCACGGGCCCGGGCGGCGGCGGCTTCCTGCTCGTCCACCGGGCGCGGGACGGGCGCTCGCGGCTGCTCGACTTCTTCGTCTCGGTGCCCGGCGAGGGTCTCGCTCCCGACGCGATCGGCGAGATGGAGACGATCGACGTCGACTTCGACAGCTCGAGCACGCAGGCCTTCGGGATCGGCTGCGCGTCGGTTGCCGTCCCGGGGGTGCTCGTCGGCCTGGAGACGGCGCACAAGACGTTCGGACGGGCGCCGTGGCCCACGCTCTTCGAGCCCGCGATCGCCCTCGCGCGCGAGGGCGTCGTCCTGACGCCGCAGCAGGCCTACCTGCACGCGATCCTCGACGTCATCCTCCGCCACACCGAGGACGGTCGCGCGATCTACGGGCGGAACGAGCGCCTGGCCGCGGGCGACCGCCTGCGGATGCCCGACCTCGCGGCGACGCTCGAGCTCCTCGCCGAGGGCGGCGCGAACGCGTTCTCCGACGGGCAGCTCGCCGAGCAGATCGTCTCGACGGTCCGCGAAGGCGGGGGAGCGCTGACGCAGGACGACCTGCGGACGTACCGCGTGATCTGGCGGCGTCCGGTCGTCGCCGAGTTCCTCGGGCGCCGGTTCGTGTCGAACGCGCCGCCCTCGACGGGCGGCGTGCTCATCGCGTACGCACTCCTGCTGCTCGACCGGGCGGGCCTGGGCGGCGGCCCCGGCAGCGCCGATGCGATCGCGCGCCTGGTCGCCGTGATGGGCGAGCTGGGTCTCGCCGCAGGGCCGGGTTTCACCCGCCGGCTGCACGGCGGCGGGCTTGCCCGCGAGCTGCACGACGAGGGGCGCGTCGCCGAGGCCGCGCGGCGCCTCCTCGAGGCCCAGCCGCCGATCGTCCCGGATCCCGTCGAGCCGTCTCGGACGACGCACATCTCGGTCGTGGACGCGGAGGGCAACGCAGCCTCCCTGACGGTGTCCACCGGCTCCGGCTCCGGCGTGATCGTCCCGGGCACCGGGATCCATCTGAACAACATGCTCGGCGAGCACCACCTCAGCCTCGCGCGGCGCCGGCGGCGGCCGGGCGGGAGGCTCACGAGCATGATGGCGCCGTCGATCGTGCTCGAGGACGGACGCCCCCGGCTCGTGGTCGGCAGCGCCGGGTCGGCGCGCCTCCGCGGGGCGATCCTCCAGATCGTCGTGAACGCGATCGGCCACGGGCTCCCGGTCGACGAGGCGATTACGGCGCCGCGCGTCCACCTCGACGGCGGGCACGTCCACTGCGAGGGCGGCTCGGACCCGGCCGAGCTGGACGAGCTCGAGCGGCGCGGCTACGACGTCGTCCGCTGGCGGCGCCGGAACCTCTACTTCGGCGGAGCCGCGGCGGTCGAGGTCCGGGACGACGGAACGCTCGCGGCCGCCGGCGACCCGCGCCGCGGAGGCCACGGAATCGTGGTGGATGGCTGACCGGATCGTCGTGCGGCGGGCCAGCCCGGGCGACGCCGGCGCCTTGGTCGAGCTCGCCGAGTCCGTCGGCTCCGAGCCGGAAGGATGGCTCATCTCCGACGGCACCTGGCGGACGGCGGGCGAGGAACGGCGCTTCCTCCGCGCGCTCCGCCGCTACAGCGACGCAGCGGTCTTCGTCGCGGAAGTGCCCGAGGGGATCGTCGGCCGCCTGTCGCTCGGTCGCGACCCGCACCCGGCGAGCCGGCACGTCGCCGACCTCGGCCTGATGGTCGCCGCCACCCATCGCCGTCGCGGCGTGGGCAGCGCCCTGCTCCGCGAGGCGATCGACTGGGCCAGGCAGTCGGACGTCCGGAAGCTCGAGCTGCACGTCTTCCCGCACAACGAGGCGGCGCTCGCGCTGTACGAGAGCTTCGGCTTCCGGCGCGAGGGCCTCCGTCGGGGCCACTACCGCCGGGGCGAGGAGTACGTGGACGCGGTCCTCATGGCGCTCGACGTCCAATAGATTCCCCCGCGTGGCCACCCTCGCCGAGATCGCCGACAGCTTCTTCAAGCCGGCGGTCCGCGACCTCGTTCCGTACGAGCCGGGGAAGCCCGTCGAGGAGGTCCAGCGCGAGCTAGGCCTCGAGCGGGTCGTCAAGCTCGCGTCGAACGAAGGCCCGTTCGGGCCGTTCCCGGAAGCGCTCGACGCGCTCGCGGCCGTGGCGCCCGACCTGAACCGCTACCCGGACGGCGGCGGCTACCGGCTGCGGACGGCCCTTGCGGAGCGGCACGGCGTCAGGTTCGAGGAGATCGCGCTCGGTGCCGGCGCCGACGGCATCGTCGACGCCCTCTCGCAGATCTCGCTCGCGCCGGGCGACGAGGTCGTCTGCGGCTGGCCGAGCTTCCCGAGCTACGTCATCGGCGCGACCAAGCTCGGCGCCGTGGCGCGGACGGTCCCGCTGGCGGGCGGGCGATACGACCTCGACGCGATGCTCGCCGCCGTCACCGAGCGGACGAAGCTCGTGTACGTCTGCCACCCGAACAACCCCACGGGGACGATGAACACGCGCGCCGAGCTCGACGAGTACTTCGAGCGGGTGCCCGACCATGTCGTGACCGTGCTCGACCAGGCCTACTTCGAGTATGTCGACGACCCCGACTACGCGGACGGGATCGAGGAGTACGTCAAGTGCGGGCGCCGGGCGATCGTCCTGCGCACCTTCTCGAAGATCTTCGGGCTCGCCGGTCTCCGGGTGGGCTACGGGATCGGCCCGGCGGAGATCGTGACCGCGGTCGGCAAGGTTCGCCGCGCGTTCGACATCACCACGCCTGCCCAGGTCGCCGCGGTCGCGAGCCTCGCGGCGCCCGGCGCGAGGGAGGAGCTCGAGCGCCGCCGCCGCGTCAACGCCGAGGGCAGGCCCGCGATCGAGCGGGCACTGCGCGACCACGGCTTCGAGCCGGTCCGGCCCGCCGTCGCGAACTTCGTCTTCGCCGAGGTCGGCGAGGACTCGCGCCCGCTGTTCGAGCAGCTGCTGCGGCAGGGTGTGATCGTGCGGCCGACGGCCGGCTTCGGTGCGCCGGGCGCGATCCGGGTGAGCGTCGGCACAGCCGAGGAGAACGCGTTCTTCGCAGACGCGCTCGGCCATGTCACCCAACTCGCTCGGACCTAACTCGAAAGGGTGAATTTGCAGGGATTTTCGAACCGTCGCGCTAGCGTTTGGCAGAGAGGTAACGAGTGCTAGGCCGACAGCTCACGCTGCTGCGGGAGGTTCAGAGCTTTCGCCTGCTCGCACTCGCCACGGTCGGCTCTGCGTTCGGCACGTGGCTCGCCTTCGTCGCGCTGACGATCGACGTCTACGACCGGACGGGATCGGCGGTCTGGGTCAGCGCGCTCCTGATCGCGGACTTCCTGCCGGCGATCGTGATCGGGATCGCCGCCGGGTCGCTCGTCGACCGGCTTCCGCGGCGGCGGCTCATGATCGCGTCCGACCTCGTCCGTGTCGCGATCTTCGCCATCGTCCCGTTCGCCACGGGCCCCGGGGCGATCGTGGCGCTCGCCGCCGTGGCCGGGTTTGCGACCGGGTTCTTCCGGCCGGCGCTCTACGCGGGTCTCCCGAACCTCCTGCCCGACGAGGATCTCCCGCACGCGAACTCGCTGCTCCAGACGATCGAGAACGTCGCCTGGGCGATCGGGCCAGTCGCGGGCGGGTTGCTCGTCGCCGCCGCGGGGCCGGACGTGGCGTACTGGATCAACTCGGTGACGTTCCTCGTGTCGGCCGCGCTCCTCGCCGGGATCCCGGACCGGCTGCTCCAGCGGGTGCAGGCCGTCGGCCACGGCTACTGGCACGACCTCTCGGAAGGCTTCGCGCTCGTGAAGAGCTCCCGCGCGCTGCTGACGGTTCTGGCCGCGTGGAACGTGGTCATGCTGGCGACGGCCGGAGCGAACGTCGCCGAGGTCGTGCTCGCGAAGGACACGTTCGACGCGGGCGACTTCGGCTACGGCCTGCTCGTCGGCGTCACCGGCATCGGTCTCGCGCTCGGGAGCCTGCTCGCCGGCGCCCAGCTCGATCATCGCGCGCTCGCGACCGTCTACGGAACGTCGATCGCGCTCGTCGCCGTCGGGATGGTCGGCGCGGCAGCAGCGCCGAACGTCTGGATCGCCGCGGCCGCCGTCGCCGTGGCGGGCACCGGCAACGGGGCCGCCGTCGTCTGCAACGCGCTGCTCGTCCAGCGCGGCGCCCCGGACGAGCTGCGGGGCCGCGCGTTCACGCTGCTCATGAGCTCGAACTACGCCGTGCTCGGCCTGGGCATGGTCGCGGCCGGGCCGCTCACGAACGAGCTCGGCGCGCGCACCGTGTGGGCGATCTCCGGCGGGCTCGCCGCTGTCGCCGCGCTCGTGGGCATGCTGCTGGCGCGAGGCGTCGTGACCCGCGCGCAGCCGGTGCCGGAGCCGGTCGAGGCCGAGCAGGTCGGAACCGCGCGCCTCTAGGCTTCGCTCCGTGGCGGCGAGGAAGGAGTGGACGTCCCGGACGCTGCTCGAGGGCGTCCGCAGCGGCGACCGGCGAGCGCTCGCCCGGGCGATCACGCTCGTCGAGAACTCCGACCCGCTCGCCTACGAGCTCGTCCGTGAGCTCTACCCCGACACGGGCGGCGCCTACGCGCTCGGCATCACCGGCCCGCCGGGAGTCGGAAAGTCCAGCCTGATCAGCGCCCTCGTCCGCCACGTCCGAGAGGACGGCAAGACGGTGGGCGTCATCTCCGTCGACCCCTCGAGCCCGTTCTCGAAGGGGGCGCTCCTCGGCGACCGGATCCGTCTCTCCGACCACTTCCTCGACCCCGGCGTCTTCATCCGCTCGATGGGCACGCGGGGACACCTGGGCGGGCTCGCGGAGGCGACCCTGCAGGCGCTCCTCGTCCTCGACGCCGCCGGCCGCGACCTCGTCTTCCTCGAGACCGTCGGGACCGGCCAGAGCGAGATCGAGGTCATCGGCGTCGCCGACACGGTCGTCCTCGTCCTGATGCCCGGCTCCGGCGACTCCGTCCAGGCGCTGAAGGCCGGGATCATGGAGATCCCCGACGTGATCGCGATCAACAAGATGGATCACCCGGCCGCGAAGACGATGCTGAGCGAGGTGCGCTCGATCCTCGCGCTCGACCGCGAGCGCGAGTGGAAGCCGCCGATCGTGCTGACCGAGGCGATGCGCGGCGAGAACGTCGCGAGGCTCTGGGACGAGCTGGCGCGGCACCGGTCGCACCTGGAGGACTCGGGCTCGCTCGACAGCCGCCGCCGCGACAACCTCCGCGGGGAGGTGTTCGAGCTCGCCTCGTCGCGCGCCAAGGACCACCTCGAGCGCTCCGTGCTCGGCGACCCCGAGCTCCAGCGCCTGCTCGAGCGCGTCCACGACCGCGAGCTCGACCCGATGACCGCCGTCCGGGAGGTGCTCGAGAAGGTGTTCAGGATTGCCGACGGGAACGG
>DATBMH010000060.1:0-10336 GCA_036554945.1 Gaiellaceae bacterium
GGTGACGTGATCACGGTCGACGGGGGCTCGGGGCGCGTGATGGTCGGGTCGGTCCCGCTCGTGCCGCCGTCGATCGACGAGAACTTCGAGACCGTCCTCGAGTGGGCCGACGGCATGCGGCGGCTCCGCGTGCGCGCGAACGCCGACACGCCCGAGGACGCGGCGAAGGCGCGCGAGTTCGGCGCGGAGGGGATCGGTCTCTGCCGCACCGAGCACATGTTCATGGCGCCCGACCGGCTCCCCGTCGTCCAGGAGATGATCCTCGCCTCCGACGAGCAGGCGAGGCGCGCGGCGCTCGACCGGCTGCTGCCCGTGCAGCAATCCGATTTCGAGGGGATCTTCGAGGCGATGGCGGGGCTGCCCGTCACGATCCGGCTGCTCGACCCGCCGCTGCACGAGTTCCTGCCGCCGCTCGAGGAGGCGAAGGACGATCGCATGCGCTCGAGGATCCGCGCGCTCCAGGAGGCGAATCCGATGCTCGGCACCCGCGGCTGCCGTCTGGGGCTGATGTTCCCGGAGATCTACGAGATGCAGGTCCGGGCGATCATCCGCGCGGCGATCGCCGTCCGCGACCGCACAGGCGACCCGCCGCTCGTCGAGATCATGCACCCGCTCGTGGGCTTCCGCGAGGAGCTCCGGCGCCTGCGCGAGCTAACGATCGAGGTTGCCGAGGAGGAGGGCGACGTCGAGTACCTCGTCGGGACGATGATCGAGCTTCCGCGGGCCTGCGTCCGCGCCGACGAGATCGCCGAGCAGGCGGACTTCTTCTCCTTCGGGACGAACGACCTCACGCAGACGGCGCTCGGGTTCTCACGGGACGACGCGGAAGGGAAGTTCCTCACGCACTACCTCCAGGACGGCGTGCTCGAGCGGAACCCGTTCGAGGCGCTCGACCAGAGCGGCGTGGGGGACCTGATGCGGATCGCGGTCGAGCGCGGACGCGGGACCAAGGCGGACCTCAAGATGGGGATCTGCGGCGAGCACGGCGGCGAGCCCACCTCGGTGGCGTTCTGCCACGACCTGGGGCTCGACTACGTGTCCTGCTCGCCCTACCGCGTCCCGCTCGCGCGGCTCGCGGCGGCGCAGGCGGCGCTGCGTGAGGCCGGCGTCGAAGCGGTCGCGATCGGCGGCTAGGGGATCCCCGGCCCGCCGAGGAAGCGGACGTTGCGCAGCTCGTACTCGGAGCCGCGCACGTGCACCTCGTAGAGGACGGCCACCGTCTCGAACGGCTCTCCGGGTGTGCGCGTGCCGGCGCGGCAGGCGAAGCGCTCGTAGCGGCCGTCGGTCTCCTTTCCGAGGCCTTCGCACTCGAGGACGCGCACCTTCAGGCCGCGGACGTCCGTGATCCTCTGGGCCTGTTCCACCGTCCAGCCGTCGACCTCGGAGTCGTTCGAACAGGCGGCGAGGAGGAGAAGCGCGAGGGCTGCGATCGCGGCGGCGATCAGCTCTCCGGCATCCGGCGGCCGGCCGGCACCCGCTGCATCAGGAACATGCTCGCGACGAACACCCAGAAGAGGAAGAACGCGAAGGCGAGGAGGTTCACGGTCCCGCCGGGCGCGAACTCCGGGTCGTCGGCGAAGAGCCGGCCGCCGGCGTTGACGACCAGCAGCAGGCCGACGATCGCTCCGACGTAGCCGACCGACTTCGGCAGCAGCGTGGACCGGGCGATCCCGACCGACGCCGCCCAGACGAAGGCTGCGGCGGGGAAGTCCGTCATCACGAACGCGAAGCTGCCGAACTGGTACAGGCCGTAGGCGACGCCCTGGTCCATGAACTCGACCCCGGAGGCGAGCGCGCACACCGCCGTGACGCCGAGGAGGAACATCGCGACCGCCGCCCCGGCCGAGGCGACCACGATCCTCGGGATCCGGTCGAGCGTCTCGCCGGTCGCCCGGTGCAGCGCTCCTGCGAGGGTGCCGCCGAACCAGAGCAGGAAGATCCCACCGAGGCCGAAGAAGAAGCCCTGCCAGAGCAGGTCGGAGTCGTTGACGGCGACGAAGTTGAGGACGAACTCGCTGCCCTCGTCCGACTTCGGCGGGTCGGGCACGATCAGGAACGCGACCGCCGAGGCGATCACGAAGGCGATCCCGGTGCCTGCCGCGAGGCGCTCCCAGTCCCTCACGCGCGCGATTTTCGCCTAGATGACGTACTCCTGCACGGACCAGTAGGAGACGAGCACGCTCGCGACGCCGATCGCGACCAGGCCGAGGACGCCGACGAGCCCGGGGCGGCCGTAGACCGCGTGCCCTCGTCCGAACCGCGAGAGCGCCAGCGCGCCGAGTGCGCCGCCGACGAGGCCCCCGAGGTGCCCGCCGATCGAGATCCCGGGGATGAAGAACGTGAACGCGAGGTTCAGGAGGATGAGCGGGAGGGCGCCTCCGCCGAGCACGTAGGTCTGCTGCCGCTCCAGGATGAAGGCGGCGCCGAGGATCCCGAAGATCGCCCCGGAGGCCCCGACGGTCAGGCTCGTCGGCGACATCAGCAGCGCGCCGGCAGATCCCGCGAGCCCCGACACGAGGTACAGGAGGAGGTAGCGCCCGCGCCCGAGCACCTGCTCGACGGCTGCGCCGAACCACCACAGCGCGAACATGTTGAGCGCGAGGTGGATCGGCCCGTAGTGGAGGAACATCGACGTGAAGAGGCGCCACCAGTCGCCGTTCGCAACCAGGGGACCGAAGAGGACGCCCTCGCGGTAGATCTCGTTGCCGGTCCCGTTGATCTCGCCGCCCATCAGCAGCTCGAGGAGGTAGACGCCGACGTTGATGCCGACGAGCGCCTTCGTGACCAGCGCGCCGGTGCCCTCGAAGCTCGCGCGGCGCATCCCCTGCGTCACCCGGGCGGCGCCCTGAGGGGCGCCGGAGTGGTCGGGGCAGCGGATGCCGACCGGCGCGAAGGTCATGCAGTCCTCGCAGATCGGGCGGCCGCACTCCGAGCACGAGACCATGGTCTCCCGGTCGGGATGGCGGTAGCAGTACATGGGCTGGGCGGGCGCGGCCACTGGGCCGCTGTAGCGTAGTGCCGCCGTGAGAGTCCATGTGGCCTTCACCCCGGACGAGGTCCTCGAGGCGCCGGTCGCCGTCGTGGTGGACGTCATGCGCGCGACGTCGACCATCGGGCAGGCCCTCGCGAGCGGCTACGAGCGGGTCTACTGCTGCCGGGAGATCGAGGACGCGCTCGCGCTGCGAGAGACCCTGGGGGAGGGGCTCCTCGGCGGGGAGCGGTCCGCGGTGCGGATCGAGGGCTTCGACATCGGCGCCTCGCCGCGCGAGGTGCTGGAGCCGCGCGGCCGGGTGCTGATCTACTCGACGACGAACGGGACGCGGGCGGTCCTGAACGCGGCCGCCGCATGCGGAACCGTGCTTCTCGGCTCGCTGCTGAACCTCTCCGCGGTGGCCGAGGCGGTCGGGGACGACTGCGTCATCGTCTGCGCCGGGTTCCAGGGCCGGTTCGCGCTGGACGACGCGTACTGCGCCGGCCGGATCGTCCAGCTGCTGGGCGCCGAGGTCACGGACGCGGCGAAGGCGTGCGCGGTGCTGGCGGGGTCGTTCGGCTCCGCGCGCGAGGGGATCGAGGCCCGCACCTACGGCCCGCCGGGCCTCGGGGACGACATCGCGTTCTGCTCGCAGGAGGACACGATCGAGGTCGTCCCGCGCTACTCGCGGATGGTCGAGGACGCCGCCGAGATCGTCGCTTGACGCGCAGGTAAGGTTGGGCGCCTGAGCGCGGAAGCCTGGTACACCGTCGAGGTCGAGTCCGTTGACGGCATCGCCGACTCCGCATATGTCGAACGTCTTGCGGAGCTCGTGAATGCCAACGGCGAGCTCGTCGACGCCATCCTCGGGCTCAATGCCGACGGGTCGATCGACCTGAGCTTCGGGTTGGCGGCGTCCTCGCCGAGGGAGGCGCTGGACAAGGTCCGGGAGACCCTCGACGTGCTCGGCCGGGCGATCCGCGAGGCCGGGCCGCTGCGGACGGACGACGAGATCGAGCGGGGCGGTGCCGTCATCAAGGTCGCCGTGAACCCGGTCGACGACCGCGCGCCGCTCTATGCGGTTTGACACCGAACACATGTTCGTGCTAGAACACGTGTTCGGTTATGATCGCCTGCCTCGCCATCCCCGGGTTCGAGCTTCGCGCGGCGCTTCGCAAGCGGCCTAGCCTCGCGCTCGAGCCGGCCGCGCTCGCGCCGCCCGAGGGCGTCGAGCCGCTGATCGGGCCCGTCACCGCCGCGGCGCACCAGGCCGGCGTCCGGCCGGGGATGCGCATGGGCGAGGCGCTCGCGACCTGCCCGAGGCTCGTGCTCGTCGACCCGGACCCTGCCGGCGCCGAGCGCGACTGGGAGGAGATCGTCCGCCGGCTGGAGGACAACGGCTTCGCCGTCGAGTCCGCCCAGCTCGGCACCGCCTATTTCGACACGCGCGGGGTGGAACGCCTCTACGGCGGCCTCGAGCCGGCGCTGAAGCGCGCCCTCGCCGCGGTCGGCGCACACTGGGACGCGCGCGTTGGCGCGGCCGCTCGCCGCTTCGCCGCGCTCGCGGCAGCCAACGTCGCGCGCCCAGGCCAGGTGCTCGTCGTCTCCGACGAGCAGACGCAGGACTTCCTCGCCCCGCTTCCCCTCCGCCTGCTCGGGCTCGACGAGCGCCGCCGCGAGGAGCTGGAGGCGCTGGGCGTGAAGCGTGTCGGACAGCTTGCCGGGCTCTCAGGCGCTGCCGTTGCCGAACGACTGGGACCGGACGGCCGCAGCGCCTGGGGCCAGGCGAGGGGAGGGAAGCGCGGTCGCATCCGCGGCCGCCGCCGGTCCGCCGAGGTGGTCGAGGAGCTCGAGTTCCCGGAGGCGGTCGGCAACGAGCTCACGCTGCGCCGCGCGCTCGCCACGCTGGCCGAGAAGGCGATCGACCGGCCCGAGCGGGCCGACCGCTTCGTCCGGAAGGTGGCGCTCTCGGCTCGGCTCGTCGGCGGCGCCTCGTGGCGCCGGACGCTGACGTTCCGCGACCCCGCCGGCGACCACGACCGCATCCGGATCGCGCTCGGCCCGAAGCTGAGCGACCTGCCCGCGCCGGTGCTTGCCCTACGGCTCGAGCTCGTCGAGCTGAGCGAGGAGACCGGGCGTCAGCTCGAGCTCGTGCGGCCCGAGGGCGACGAGCTCCAGAACCGGCTCAAGGAGGGCCTCCGTCAGGTCAAGGCCAGCACGGGCGGCGGAGCAGTGGCAACCGTGGTCGAAGTCGCACCGTGGTCTCGGATTCCGGAAGCGCGCGCGCTCTTCGTCCCGCAGGACGGCTAGGGCGTCCGAGAGCCTCCAGCGCGGCGAGCCTTGTGCCACCCGGCCGCGCTGTGCGGCGCGCCTGCGGCGTCCTCAGTCGCGGCGATAGCGCTGCTATCGCCGCTCCCTGCGTCCTTGCAGTCACACCACCCATCGCACCCGAGTGACGAAGCTCACCGCGCTGAAGGCTCTCAACGAACCACGTCCGGCGCTCGTCGAGCCCCGGGCGGATGGGGCGCCGCGGGCCGTCAACCGTCTCACCGTGGAGCTGATCCGCGAGGAGTGGCGGGTGCTCGACCGCTGGTGGACCGAGCAGCCGATCAACCGGCGCTACTTCGACGTGGTGCTGGAGAGCGGCCAGAACGTCGTGGTCTTTCACGACGACGAGCATGGGCGCTGGTACTCCCAGCGGGGAGCGTAGGCTTGCGCGCATGACGCTGCTCTGGTTCTTCATCTGGTTCATCTGGAATCTCGTGGGCGACAATGAGCCGCTCACGTTCGATCCCGTCAACTTCTGGGCGGGGTTCCTGCTGCTGGCCGTCGCGGTCGACCTCGCCGGCGTGCACGCGCGCAAGTAACCCGTGCCGGTCGAGATCCGTGACGTCGCCCCGGGGCTCTGGATCTGGCGCCAGGACCATCCGGCCTGGTCGCCGGACGTCAAGTGGGAGCCCTCGGTCACCTCGACGTGCGTGGAGTCCGGTGGCGAGGTCGCCGTCCTCGACGCCCTGGCGCCGCCGGAGGACGCAACCGAGGTCTGGGAGCGCCTGGACTCGAAGCCGCCGACCGTGGCCGTGGTGCTCAAGCCCGACCACGTCCGCAGCGTCGACCTCTTCGTCGAGCGGTACGGCGTCCGCGCGTACGGGCCGGACGTGTTCTTCGCGGGCGATGCGCCGAAGACCGAGCTCGACTGGATCGGCGAGGGCAGCGAGGTTCCCGGCGGGCTGATCGCGCTCTACGACGGCCGCGGGCGCAACGAGACACCCATGTGGCTGCCGCAGCAGCGCGCGATCGTGTTCGCCGACGGGATGACCGAGCGGGACGGCGAGCTGGTGATCTGGGGGACGCCGTGGCACGAGAAGCGCGTCGTGCCGGCGATGCGGGAGCTGCTCGAGCTGCCGTTCGAGCACGTGATCATCTCCCACGGCGAGCCGGTCCACGATCGCGCCGCGTTCGAGCGCGCGCTCGACCTGCCGCCCTACATGGGCGAGATCGTCGGCTAGCTCGTCCGGCCGCGGGCCCTCGCGGCGAACCCGGCGTCCGGCCCGTGGAGGTTGAGCATCCGCGTGGGCCCGACGGGCCGGAAGCCGTGCGTGACCCCGACCGGTGCGGCGAAGCACGAGCCAGGCCCGAGCCGGACCGTTTCGTCACCGGCTAGGAAGTCGACCTCGCCCTCCAGGACATAGAAGCAGTCGACGTGGTCGCCGTGGCTGTGCGGGTCGACGCCCTCCCACCGCTCGTCGAACTCCATGAGGAACATCGAGAGCTCGGTCGTCTCGGCCTTGACCGTGTTGGCGAGGCCCTCCCGGCGGGAGAGCCGGTCACCCTCGCCGGGGCCGGTGATCTGCGCGTCGGACGGCCCGCTCGGCGCCTCGACGTCGACGCTGTCCCACTCGTACTCCTTGCCTGCGACCGCGTGGCGGAGGTACTCGATGAATCGGGCGTCAGGCGCGTGGATGTTCAGGTAGCGCGCGCGGCCCGGCCCGGCGTTGGTGAAGCCGTGGACGACGCCGGGAGGGACCGCGATCGTCGTCCCGGCCTCCGCGCGCACATTCTCGGTGCCGTTGATGACCTCCAGCGCGCCCTCGAGGACGTAGAACGCGTCGACGTGCTCCTCGTGGAAGTGGGGCCCGGGACCGACGAAGTCGGGGCCCACGTCGACCTCGTTGATCGAGATCGGCGGCTCGTCGACCTTGACCACGATCCGCGCGTTCAGCCGCTCGCCCTCACCCGGTCGCTGCACGATCGCCGTCATCGAAACCAAATCACATCCTTATCCGTTGTAAGTCAGTCCGTGTAGTTCCAACGGCCGCACACTGCGGACCCGCCCAGAAAGGTAGGACGGAACACTATGAGGGGAAGGACCTTGCGTGCCTGCGCGCTGCTCGTCGCGCTGGCCGGTTTCCTGGTGATCGGCGGTGGGAGTGCGATCGCCCACGGGGACGACGGAACCACGCTCGTCGTCGACGACGACCTGGCGTGCCCGAGCGCCGACCATCCCACGATCCAGGCGGCGGTCGACGCCGCGCCGCCCGGGTCGACGATCTACGTCTGTCCCGGCGTCTACGACGAGCAGGTCGAGATCGCGAAGTCGCTCGAGATCGTCGGCAAGGACTTCGGGAACCAGGACGCGCCGATCGTCCGGCCCGTGGCGGCGACCCCGAACTCGACGAGCCTCACCTCGGGGAACCCGATCACGGCGGTCATCGTCGCCGACCATGCGAAGGACGTCGAGATCGAAGGCTTGACGGTCGACGGCTCGACCGCCGGGCCGCACAACGGCTGTGCGACGCAGCTCGTCGGCATCTTCTACCGGAACACGTCCGGGGAGATCGAGCACAACGCCGTCCGCAACGTCAACCTCGGCACCGGGCTCGAGGGCTGCCAGAGCGGACAGGGGATCTTCGTTCAGAGCGGGAACGGCAAGTACTCGAACGTCGAGATCAAGCAGAACACGCTGCACGAGTACCAGAAGACCGGGATCCTCGCGAACGAGATCGGCACGAACGTCGACGTCGCGGGGAACACCGTCTCAGGGCTCGGTGTCTCGCCGATCATCGCCCAGAACGGCATCCAGATCGGCTGGGGCGCGAAAGGTGACGTGCACCACAACTCGGTCATCAACCATCTGTACGGCCCCTGCGTCTCGACCACGGTCTGTGGCGCGGTCGCGACGAACGTCCTCGTCTTCGGCCCGGATGCGGATACCCGCGCCAAGGACGTGAGCGTGTACGAGAACGTCCTCGGCAAGGCGCAGGTCAACGTCTACTTCGAGGCAGACAAGAGCAAGGTCGAGAAGAACCTGATCTTCGACACCGACGTCTTCGACGGGATCTACGTGCCGGGGAACTCCAACCGGATCCACGGCAACACGATCAACACGAGCGACGAGTCGGCGATCTGGCTCGACGGCACCAAGAACCAGGTCAGCTGGAACGTCGTCAACGAGACTCCCGAGGGCATCCACGACGAGGCCGGCGGGAACTCGATCGGCTACAACGCGTTCTACAACGTCGTCGCCAAGCGGACGCCGGCTCCGACGGCGCTGAACACGACTGCACTTGCGACTCCGACGGCCGAGGTCGAGGAAGTCACCCTCGTCGGCCTTCCGTCACTCACGGCACCGACCGCTTCCGAGGTCAGGCCGTAAGCGGTTGACACGCCAGCCATGGAGGGCGAACATATGTTCGTCCTCCATGGCGTACACCGAGCTCCACGCGCATTCGGCCTACTCGTTCCTCGACGGCGCCTCGCTGCCCGAGGAGCTGGCGGTGCGGGCGGCCGAGCTCGGGTACGAGGCGCTCGCGCTCACCGACCACGACGGCGTCTACGGCTCGCTCGAGTTCGCGCACGCCGCGAACGCGTTCGGCGTCCGGCCGATCACCGGGGCGGAGGTGACGCTCGGGAACGGCTCGCACGTGACGCTGCTGGTGGAGAGCGCGCGCGGCTACGCGAACCTCTGCCGGCTGCTGACGGCGGCGCACGCCGGCACTCGCCCGAAGGAGGGCGATCCCGCGCTCGATCCCGCGCTCGACCAGTCGCTGCTGGAGGAGCTGAACGAGGGGCTCGTCTGCCTGTCCGGCTGCTCGAGGTTCGGCCTCGCCGTGCAGGACCCGAACGCGGCCGCCCGCCTTGCACGGGCGTTCGGCCCCGAGCGGTACTTCATCGAGCTCCAGCGGCCGTTCGAGCGCGGGGACATGCGGCGGAACGCGCGGCTCCGGGACCTCGCGGAGGCGCTCGGGCTCGAGACGGTCGTGACCGGGGACGTCCACGCGCACGCCGTGTCGCGGGCGCCGCTGCAGGACGCGCTCGTCGCGATCCGCCACCGGACCTCGCTCGAGGGCTCCGAGCCGGAGCGGCGGGGCAACCACGAGGCGGTCCTGCGGGCGCCGGACGAGATCGCCGCGCGGTTCCCGCTCGACCGGGCCGCAGTCGAGCGGACGGCACTCGTCGCCGAGCGCTGCGAGTTCGACCTGACGCAGGAGCTCGGCTACCGCTACCCGGACTTCTCCGACGGGGCCGAACCAGCCATCAGGCGGCTGGCGGATGTCTGCAACCGCGCCTTTTCGCGGCGCTATTCGAACCCAAGTAACACTGTGTTACTAAGTCGGGCTCGCGCGCGCCTCGACGAAGAGCTGAAGCTGATCGACGAGATCGGCCTCGCCGGGTTCTTCCTGCTGCACCACGAGGTGCTCGAGCTCGCACGGGACGTCGCCGTCGAGGTGCGCGGGCGGGAGTCGCCGCGCAGCTCGCTGCCGCCGGGGCGGGGCCGGGGCTCGTCCGTCGGCTCGATCGTCTGCTACCTGACCGGGCTGTCGCACGTCGACCCGGTCGAGGCGGGCCTGTCGCTCGGCCGCTTCATCAACCGCGAGCTGACCGGCGTCCCGGACATCGACCTCGACTTCCCGCGCGACATCCGCGAGAAGCTGATCGTCGCGGTCACGGAGCGGTACGGACGCGAGCACGCCGCCCTCGTCGCGACCTTCGCCACGTATCGCGCACGCGGCGCGATCCGGGACGTCGGCAAGGCGCTCGGCCTCCCTTACGCGGACCTGGAGCGGCTCGCGCGTGTCACCGACGGCTGGAACGCGCGGCGCGTCGGCGAGGAGCTCGCGCTCGTCCCCGGCCTGGAGGCGAAGCTCGACTCGCCCCGGTGGCGCGCCTTCGCCGACCTGACCGCCGAGATCGCCGGCCTGCCGCGCCACATCTCCCAGCACCCGGGCGGCATGGTCATCTCCTCGCGCCCGCTCGTCGAGCTCGTCCCGGTCGAGCCGGCGGCGATGGCCGGCCGCCAGAACTGCCAGTGGGACAAGGACTCCTGCGCCGACGCCGGCTTCCTCAAGATCGACCTGCTCGGCC
>DATBMH010000095.1:0-16414 GCA_036554945.1 Gaiellaceae bacterium
GGGCAGTGTTCCGGAACGACGCCTGAACGGTGGTCAGCCGGTACGGGCTACGTCAACGGCGAGGCGTCTCTCAGAGAGAGCGTTCATTCGTGCCCGCCGGCTGGTCAGCGCCAACCTCGAGCACGACCTTGCCACGCTTCCCGCGGGCCGCGACTCTCTCGAATGCCGCCCGGGCCTCCCTGAGCGGAACGACCGAGTCGACCTCCGCGCGAAGCTCGCCTTCGTCCACGAGCGCTGTCAACTCCGTCAGTTGCTCGTGGTCGGGTTCGACGATGAAGTAGGTCGCGCCCGGTATCTGCTCTGCGATCGTGACCGCGCGCTCGGCAGCGGGGACCTCGCCGCCACGAGTGTCGAAGACCAGATCGACCGGCCCGCTGTCCACGACCGTTGCGCCGGCGTGGCGCGCAAGCTGGACGGCGATGTGCCCAACCCCGCCCGAGGCGCCCGTGATCAGCACCCGCTCGCCTCGGGCGAGTCGCCCGTGCACAAACAGCGCTTGCCAGGCGGTCAGGCCGCCCATCGGCAGAGCTGCCGCCTCGACGTGGCTCAGCCGCAACGGCTTCGGTGCAAGCACCTCCGCCGGGACGGCGGCGTACTCGGCAGCCACGCCGTCGCGATCGAAAGGGGTGAGCGCATAGACCTCGTCACCGCTGTCGACGACAACGCCCGAAAGCTCGTAAGACGGAATCGCCGGCAGTCGATCGACCGGCCACTCCAGCTCGCCGCGCGTAATCGCCGCCGCATGCACGCGCACGAGCACCTCGCCCGGATTCGGCGACGGCGTCTCGATCTCCTCGACCTTCAAGCCGCCGTGGTGCAGCCGTGCCGCCAGCACACTGCTCCTCTGCTGCCGCTGTTGGACTTCGTTCCTCAGGAGATCTTGCCATCTCGCACCTCCTGCTCGGAGACGTCGCCTGTGCGAGGGCTCTCTCACCCGAACCTCGGAGCGAACTGATCTGCACCCTCCCTACTCGAAGGCCCGCGGAGCGGGATGGAGCGTTCATGGAGCGGAGCGGTCGGTCGATCCCGTGACCTCTCTGCCACGGAGCGAATCGGCGGTCAGTGACGGCGGGCATCGACAGCCGTAGCTCGGGTCGACAGACGCGTCCTCTGTGCCGAGCGTTTGCGCTTCGTCCACTCAGCCTGCCGGCGGTGCGCTTCCGCGTTGACCTTCGGCGATCCTGACGCGATGCGGGCTGGCAAGGCGTGAGGCGGCTGTGCGGCGCTCCTGCGCCGAACGGCTGGCCGGGGCGAAGGCGCTCCAGGTGAACCAGTGGCCGAATCCGCGCTGCAGCGTCCGGGGGCCGCTCATCGTCAGCTGGCCGGCTCGCATCGCGCCGCCCAGCCCGGCCCGTCCCAGGTAGACGCGGTAGAGCGTGGTGGTGTCGACGACGACCTCGAGATCGACGTCGAAACCGGGATGCTGGAGGCAGACCGAGACCTCCGAGGGCTCGAGCACCATCCAGTAACGCCGCTTGGGGGCACGAAAGTCGAACTTGACCACGGTTCGGTCGGGTGGGAGCCGCCGGCGATCGACGTGCCGGGCCATCCAGACGATCAGCACGTCGGGATCGAGCTCCTCCGGGCGCGGCTCGCTGAACGACCACGTCGCCCCCCACTCGCCGATCGCCTGCACGACCGGCTGCAGGTCACGGCCGGCTGGCGTGAGGCGATACTCGAGCGTGCGTCCTTTGGGGCCCGTCCTGCGGTCGATGACCTCGGCCCGCTCGAGCGCGCGCATGCGGTCGGTGAGGACCGAGCGCGAGATCCCCGGGAGGCCGCGCTGGAGCTCGTTGAAGCCGCTTGCGCCGCCGAGCATCTCGCGCACGATCAGCAGCGTCCAGCGGTCGCCGAGGACCTCGGTGGCCTTGGCGACCGGACAGTACTGCGCGTAGCTGCGCACAGCTTGGAACTCTAGACCGCCCAGACCCGCCTCCACACCGAGGTTCGAAAGTCGGACCGGTTGGTCGGAAACGCGGTCTAGGCGCGCTGGACGCGCCGGCCTACCGTGGCGACATGGCCACCGGTACGGCAACACCCCACGTCACTACCGCCAACCGCACCGAGAACGCTGGAGGACGAAGATGACTGCGACTCAGGCACCGCAGACTCCGCCGCTCGAGAGCACCGACTTCGAGCGGTTGGCCGAGTCCTTCCGCGGCGAGCTCCTCCTGTCGACGAGTCCCGGTTACGACGCTGCCCGCAGGATCTGGAACGGCGCGATCGACCGCCATCCGGCCTACATCGCCCGCTGCACGGGCGTCGCCGATGTGGTCGCGGCGGTGCGCTTCGCCCGCGAGCGCGACCTGCTCGTCGCGGTCCGCTCCGGTGGCCACGGCGTCGGCGGCCACGCGGTCTGCGACGGGGGGCTGGTGATCGACCTATCGGCGATGAAGGGCATCAGGGTCGACCCGTCGAGCAGGACGGCCACCGCGCAGGCCGGCGTGCTCTGGGGCGAGCTCGACCGCGAGACCCAGCTCCACGGGCTGGCGACCGTGGGCGGGATCGTCACGCACACCGGTATCGCAGGCCTGACGCTCGGCGGCGGCATCGGCTGGCTGATGCGGAAGTACGGCGCCACCGTCGACAACCTGCTTTCCGTCGATCTCGTCACCGCCGACGGCGACCTCGTCACCGCCAACGCGGACGAGAGCCCGGAGCTGTTCTGGGGCGTCCGCGGCGGCGGCGGGAACCTCGGGATCGTCACCTCGTTCGAGTACCGCCTGCACCCGGTCGGGCCGATCGTGCTCGCCGGGCCGGTCTTCCACCCCCTCGACGACGCGCGCGAGCTCCTGCGCTTCTACCGTGAGTTCGCGGCCGCCGCGCCCGATGAGCTCACCACCATCTTCGAGCTCAGCCTCGCGCAACCGCTCCCGTTCCTGCCCGTCGAGGCGCACGGCGAGCCGATCGTGATGGTCGGAGCCTGCTACGCCGGGCCACCAGAAGAGGGCGTCGAGGTCGTGCGAGCCCTCAAGGAGTTCGGCAACCCGATCGCCGACCTGCTGGAGCCCAAGCCCTACGTGGCGCTGCAGTCGAGCTTCGACCCCTTCGTGCCGCACGGCTGGCACCGCTACTGGAAGAGCGTCGAGCTGCCGGTCCTCACCGAGGATGCGATCGAAACCCTCGTCGAGCACGCTTCGGCTCAGACCTCGCCCAGGTCGTACTGCATCGTGTTCCAGCTCGGCGGTGCGTTGAGTCGCGTGGGTCGGGACGAGACCGCCTTCACTCAGCGCGACGCCGCCTACAACGTGAACATCAACGCCGTGTGGACGCCCGAGGACGCCGACGGCGAGCGCCACGTCCGCTGGGCCCGCGACTACTTCGCCGCCCTGCAGCCCCATGCTCGCGACCGCGTCTACTCGAACTTCCTCGGCGACGAGGGGCCCGATCGCGTCCGCCAAGCCTACGGCGCCGCCACCTACGACCGGCTCGCCGAGCTCAAGGCCACGTACGACCCGGACAACTTCTTCCGCCTGAACCAGAACATCCGCCCCGCCTGAGCGAGGGCTGGCGACAGGGCGTGCCGCAGCGCCGCCAGCAACGGCCCGGCGGACGTTCCGACCCTACCCAGCCCGCGAGGTCGCTGACCTCTTCGACCGGCGGCGGCATTCTCGGCGACGCTGCTCGACACGAGGCTCCTTCGCGTCACTGCGACCCTCGCAGACGGCTCGGCGAAGTCCCGCAGATCGACCGCTACCGTTGTCTGTGCTGAATCGCCGGCAAGGAAGGGCCAGGCCCGCAGCACGGACCGTGCCAGACCGATGAGATCGGCGCCGCCGTCCGGTCGAAGCGAACGATTACGAGACCCACCGGAAGGGAGCCGCAACCATGAGATTGATGACCATGACGCAAGTCACCGTCGATGGAGTGATGCAGGGAAACGGCGGCGCGTCGGATGAAGACCGCAGGAACGGATTCGTGCGCGGCGGTTGGGCCTTGGGGGCCGGCGACGACGAGACCATGACGCTCATCAACCAGACCTACCAGCGCGCCGACGCGTTCCTGTTCGGCCGGCGGACCTACGAGCTCTTCGCCGGCTACTGGGGCGCCGAGGAGCGGGCTCGCGCCGCGGCGGAAGACCCGGGCAGCCACCCGATCGCAGCTGCCTTGAACACGAAGCCCAAGTACCTTGCATCGACCACGCTCACCGACCCGCACTGGGCGAGCACGACCCGCCTCTCCGGTGACCTCGCGGCGGCCGTCGGCGAGCTGAAAGCCAAGCCGGACGGTGAGCTGCAGGTCCACGGCAGCGGCACGCTGGTCCGCTGGCTGCTCGCCAACGACCTCGTCGACGAGATCCACCTGCTCACCGTCCCCGTGGTCCTCGGCCAGGGCGCGCGTCTCTTCCCCGAAGACGGCCCCGACCTCGCGCTCGAGCTGGTCGAGTCGCGAGCCGACTCGAAGGGCGTGACGATCCAGGTCTTCCGGCCCGCCGGGCGCCCGCGGTACGCACCGGCCACGGCCGACCGGCATGCCTGACATAGGTGCCGCATATGCGGAGTCGACCCGGGCCGGGAGGCGCCGAACCACCTGATGCCGATCGGCTTGCTGATCCCGGTCGTCGTGGTTGGCTGGGCGGGCCGCGTGCGCGCTCACCGGTTGGCCACGACTCGGCGGAGCCGCGCGAATTCCGGCGGCCTCGTGCCCGAGCGGCGCAGCCGCCGATTCTGGTCATCCACGGGGAGAACGACCTGCTCGTCCCAGCGTCCCACCCGCGTGACGTTTTCGACCGAATGCGCATCGGCTCGAGCCGCCCGGCCGAGTACGTCGTGCTACCGGGCGGCCACCACGATTTCGATCTCTCCGAGTCGATCCGCTCGAATGCAGTCAGCATCGCGGTCGAACGTTTCATCGCCGCCGCCCGATGCTGACTGCGCCGCCCGGCCGCCTCGTCTGCCGCGCAGCACTGGGCGGCTGCAGCGGCTCACCCGGCGAGCGGCTGTCCGGTCTCGAGCAGCGTCTTGAGCCCGCTGAGGACGAACATCCAGCCGCCCGCCACCGACTCCGCCGTCCTGGGAGCGCCCTCGAGCCGGTCGTGGACGAGCGTCAGCTTGGTGACGCCGACGTCGTGCGGCTCGATCTCCCAGGTGACCCGGCTCGGCTCCTCGGCGGCGAGGTCGGCGTCGTAGAGGCCCTGCCACTCGTGAACGAGCCGGCGCGGCGGATCCTCCTCGAGGATCGCCGAGTCGCCCCAGAGCTCGCCGTCGGGGCCGTACGCGCGGCGCCTGCCGTCCGCGATCTCGACGCGCGAGGCAAAGAAGAACCTCGTCGTGAGCTCGGGCTTCGTGATCGCGTCCCATACCTGCTCCGGCGTGGCCTTGATGAACAGCTGGTAGACCTGCGTGGTCGTCGGTGTCGCGGTCGTCATGCGCTCTCCTCCAACTGGGTCTTGAGGTCGAGGAGCGCCGAGACGCGGCGCTCCCTGTACTTGTCGATCCAGCGATCGTGGATCAGGCGGATCGGGACCGGGTTGAGAAAGTGGAGCTTCTCCCGGCCCGATCGGCGGGTGACGACGAGACCGGCGTCCTCGAGCACGCGCAGGTGCTTCATCACGCCGAAGCGGGTCATCTCCAGCTCCGACTCGAGCTCGGTGAGCGTGCGGCCGTCGCGCGTGAAGAGCCGGTCGAGCAGAAAGCGCCGGGTCGGGTCGGCGAGGGCCCTGAAGACTCGGTCGTCGTCGGTCACGGCCTCACGATACGTGACTACTAGGTCACATGTCAACACTGCCGTAGGGTTCGATGAGTTTCCGCGACGGGAGCGGTCGAAACTGTCATGACGACGACACACATGCTGGAGACCCCGGGCGCGGCGATCGCCTACGACGTCCGCGGCCCGCTGCCCACGGTCGACGGACGCCCGCCGCTGTTCGTGATCGGTCAGCCGATGGACGCCGGCGGCTTCGCCACGCTGGCATCGCACTTTCCGGATCGGACCGTGGTCACCTACGACCCGCGCGGCCTCGGTCGCAGCGTTCGCACGGACGGCCGGACCGACAACACGCCAACGGTCCAGGCGGACGACGTCCACGCGCTCATCGAGGTGCTCGGCACGGGACCGGTCGAGATGTTCGCGAGCAGCGGCGGCGCGGTGACCGCGCTCGCGCTCGTCGCCGCGCGGCCCGACGACGTGACCGTCCTGGTCGCCCACGAGCCGCCCCTCATCCCGGTGCTCCCCGACGCCGACGCGGCCGAGCGCGCCCGCGCCGCCGTTCGCGACGCGTACGAGGCAGGCGGGAGGGGCGCCGGCATGGCGGCCTTCATGGCGATGGCGTCGTGGCGAGGCGAGTACACGGACGAGTACTTCGCGCAGCCTGCGCCGGACCCCGCCCAGTTCGGGATGCCGGCCGAGGACGACGGCTCACGCGACGATCCGCTGCTGTCGGACAGTTCCTGGGCGGTCAGCAGCTATCGCCCCGACGTCGACGCGCTGGCGGCGGCGCCGACGCGCATCGTGGTCGCCGTGGGCGAGGAGTCGCTGGACACGTTCACCGGGAGGACGGCGGTGGCCACCGCCGAGCTGCTCGGCCGGCAGGCGACCGTGTTCCCGAGCCACCACGGCGGGTTCCTCGGCGGCGAGTTCGGGTACGCCGGCCAACCCGAGGCCTTCGCGCGCAAGCTGCGCGAGGTCCTCGACGACGCCTGACGAGACGGTCAGTCGCCCGGCCAGGTGCCGGTGATCTTCTCGAACGCGCGTGCGCCGCTCCGGTCCATCGCGGCCTTCACGAGGGCGTACAGGGCCCCCTGGAGGGCCACCGCGGGCAGGAGCTCCCTCCAGCCGTACTCGCTGTTCTTCGGCTTCGGCGGGTCCTCCTTGTCGGACACCCGCTTCCACACCTGCTTGAAGAGAGCTCCGGCGAGGATGCCTCCGAGCGCGCTGACGAAGAGGCCGATCGGACGGTAGACGAGCTTCGCCACGACGGAGCATTACCCCTCCGCCTCACGGCGAAACACGATCGAGGACGTGACCCGCTATCCGGCCGTCGTCGCCGCGCGCCGGGGCAGGACCCAGTCCGGCCGCGGGTAGTGGCACGTGTAGCCGTTGGGATACCGCTCGAGGTAGTCCTGATGCTCCGGCTCCGCCTCCCAGAACGGCCCGGCCGGCGCCACCTCGGTCACCACCCTCCCGGGCCAAAGGCCCGACGCCTCGACGTCGGCGATCGTGTCCTCCGCGATACGGCGCTGCTCGTCGTCGAGGTAGTAGATCCCCGAGCGATAGCTCGTCCCGACGTCGTTCCCCTGACGGTTCGACGTCGTCGGGTCGTGGATCTGGAAGAAGAACTCGAGCAGGTCGCGGTAGGACGTCTGCTCGGGGTCGAAGAGGATCTCGATCGCCTCCGCATGCGTGCCGTGGTTGCGGTAGGTGGCGTCGGGGACGTCACCGCCGGTGTAGCCGACCCTCGTCGACACGACGCCGGGCCGCCGCCGGATGAGGTCCTGCATTCCCCAGAAGCACCCACCCGCGAGGATCGCCTTCTCGACCGAACCGCTCATCACGCCACCTCCTGAAGTTCACGACTCCGCACGCATTCACTCTACCCGTGGCGCCATCGTCTCCAGCAGCGCGTCGACGCGCTCGAAGCCCGCCTTCGCGCCCTCCTCGACGCCGTACTGCATCGTCGTGTCCCGCTGCTCGGCCGTCTCGAAGCGCATCGTCTGCGTCAGCTTCGTCTGCTCGCCGAGATCCTCGAACTCGAGCGTCTGGAGGTGGTTCTGGAACGTCTGCACGAGGCGCTCCGGCGGCTCGACCTCGCGGAACTCGCCTTCGACGACGCCGTAGGCGGTCCGGAACCGGTAGGTGCCGCCGGGACGGACGTCCATCTCCTCGACGACCGTGCCGTCGCCCCACCATTCGGGGATCAGCGCCGGATCCGTCCAGACGGAGAAGACGTGCGCGCGCGGCGCGTCGAAGACCCTCTCGACGCGGATCTCGCGCTCGTTCGGCGTGGTGACGGTGGTGGGATTCATCGTTCTCCTTTCGTCCGTTCGACGACCTGCGCGAAGCGGTCGAGCCGCTGCAACCACGTGCTGATGCCCTCGAAGGCGTAGGGCACGAGCGTGCACCTGCGGACGCGGCCGACCTTCTGCGTCGTGACGAGCTCCGCCTCCTCGAGGAGCCGCACGTGCTTCTTCATCCCGGTCAACGACATGCCGAAGGGGGCGGCGAGCTCGCTGATCGTCGCGCTGCCGCCGCCGAGCCGTTCGAGGACGGCGCGGCGGGTCGGGTCGGCGAGGGCCGAGAACGCGCGATCGACGGTCGTCTGATACTGAACCATTCAGTTCAGTCTTACACATCTGCCCGCAGACGGCAAGGTGGACACGAGTAACGTCCCCGGCGATGCACCTCCTCGACGGGATCCCAAGAGCGGCGCGTCTCATGATCGCGGGACTGGCCTCCCTCGGCGCGGATCCTCGCGACGACGAGGATCTCCGCGCTCGCAAGGCGCTCCTGGTCCTGATCTCGGTGCTGATCCTGCCCGTCTCCGCCGTCTGGGCAGCGCTGTACCTCGGGTTCGGATCGCCCGTCGGGGTAGTACCGGTCGTCTACTTCGCCGTCTTGCTCGGCGCACTCGTCGTGTTCTCGCGCACGCGCGACTTCCCGCGGTTCCTCCGGGTCGCCCAGGTCTCCATCCTGCTCGCGCCGACCCTGTCGATGATTCCCCTCGGCGGCTTCCTCGACTCCGGCGGCGTCGGCCTGTGGGGGATTCTCGCCCCGCTCGGCGCGCTCGTGTTCGGCGACGTCGGATCGGCGGTCCGATGGTACGCCGCGTATGTCGTCGTGTTTCTCGGATCGGGGATCGCCGGTGCCGCCATCGGCCCGATCTGGCCGCCGCCGCCCGACTGGTTCACGAGCACGATGCTGGGGCTGAACATCGCGGTCGGCGGAACGATCGTGTTCACCCTGCTCGCGGTGTTCGCCAGGCAACGCCGCGAAGCGCTCGCCGCGCTCCGGAGTGAGCAGGAGAAGGCCGAGAGCCTCTTGCTCAACATCCTGCCGCGCTCCGTCGCAGACAGGCTGAAGGCCCAGACCCGGCCGATCGCGGACCAGTTCGGGTCGGCCTCGATCCTCTTCGCGGACGTGGTCGACTTCACGCCCTGGTCGGAGCGGCTCCAGCCCGCCGAGGTGGTCGGCTACCTCGATCACCTCTTCAGTCACTTCGACGAGCTCGCGGCCAGGCACGGGCTCGAGAAGATCAAGACCATCGGGGACTGCTACATGGTCGCGGCGGGCGTTCCGACGCCACGCCCCGACCATGCTCGCGCGCTCGCGCTCATGGCCCTCGACATGCTCGAGGCGATGGGCTCGGACGACGGATTCGCGCACCTCGGCCTCGAGCTCCGGGTCGGCATCAACTCGGGCCCGGTCGTCGCCGGCGTGATCGGC
This sequence comes from Gaiellaceae bacterium, assembly GCA_036554945.1. Lineage (GTDB taxonomy): Bacteria > Actinomycetota > Thermoleophilia > Gaiellales > Gaiellaceae > JACDAN01. Next base: position 9,382 of record DATBMH010000095.1, read on the forward strand.
CGAAAGCGCTTCCTCTACGACCTCTGGGGCGACGCCGTGAACACCGCCAGCCGCATGGAGTCCCACGGGACGCCCGGCCGGATTCAGATCACGCGCGCGACGTACGAGCTGCTCGCCGACGAGTTCGAGTGCGAGCGACGAGGGCCGATCGCGGTCAAGGGGAAGGGCGCGGTCGAGGCGTGGTACCTCGTCGGTTCGCGGAACGACGGCGTGTCAGCCGCCGACGGCGCGGTGGCCCGCGCCCCGAGAGGACGCTAGCCGGACCGCGCTGCGCCGACCTCCTCCGCGGCGCGCTCGAGGTCGGCGATCTCGATCTTCTTCATCTCCAGCATCGCCCGCATGACCCGCTGCGAGCGCTCGGCGTCGGGATCGGAGAGGAGCTCCACGAGACGGGTCGGGACGATCTGCCAGGAGAGGCCGAACTTGTCCTTCAGCCAGCCGCAGGGGCCCTCCTCGCCGCCCTCCGTGAGGGCGTCCCAGAATGTGTCGACCTCCTCCTGCGTCTTGCAGCTCACCTGGAACGAGATCGCCTCGCTGAACGTGAACTCCGGCCCGCCGTTCAGGGCCACGAACGGCTGCCCGTCCAGCTCGAAGCGCACGGCCATCACGGTCCCCTCGGGACGCGGGCCGGCCTCGCCGTAGTAGGCGACGTCCACGATCTTCGAGCTCGGGAAGACCGACGTGTAGAACGCGGCCGCTTCCTCGCCCTCGGTGTCGAACCACAGGCATGGGGTGATCTCGGGCATGTGTCCGTCGCCTCCTGTTCGGGTCGTTTCCCTGTCGACGGCTCCGCGGCCCGAAACTCATCGGCGCGACCGCAGTGGGCGGCCGCGCCGATGTCGATCCGCGGGTCAGCAGCTCTGCGCCCGCTCGACCCTCACGCACGTGTCGACGCCCAGGCCGCCCTCACCCTCGTCGAAGCCCCGACCTCCGTTGAGCACGTCGCGTCCGCTCTTTCCTTCGAGCTCGTCGTTGCCCCGACCTCCGAAGATCCGGTCGTTGCCGGCGTCGCCTTCGGCCTCGTCGTTTCCGCCGCCGGCGCAGATGAGATCGTTGCCACCGCGGCCCTCCACGTCGTCGGCGCCCCCCTTCGCGACGATCACGTCTCGACCGGCGGTCCCCTCGATCTCGTCGGGCCCGCTCGTGCCGACGATCGTGGCGTTCGCGCCACGGCACGTGGACTGTGCCGCCGCCGCCGACCCGCCGGCGGCAACCGCGTAGGCGACCGCGAGAAGCGCTGCGATCGCGATCGCGAGGCCGACCTTCGTCAGGACACCCGTTCTCGCTGCACTGGACATGTGTCTCCCCCTTCGCGTCGTTCGACTGGAGGAGACCCACGGTAGGGAGACACGTCTAAGCGTTGCCCCCGGTTTCTCCGAAGCTTTGGCCGCTCTCGGTTAGATCTCGGTAAAGCGACCTCCTTGGTTCTTAGAGATCGAATCGGAATGACGCTTCGCGGCGGCACAAGCTTTCATTTCGGTTCGGTCTCTTAGTCGCCGTGCTCGGCCTCGGCCGCCTCGGCGTCCGCCTTCGTCCGGTGGACGGTTCCGTCCGGGTGCTCCGGCGGCGAGTAGAGCGAGTAGAGCTTCAGCTCGCCTTCGCCCGTGTTCACGACGTTGTGCCAGACGCCGGCGGGGACGACGATCGCCCAGTCGTCCTCGACGTCGTGGGTCTCGTCGACGGAGTCCTCCGTCCGCCCGAGCTCGGCCCGCCCCCGGCCTTGCTCGATCCGCAGGAGCTGGTCGAGGTGCGGATGCGCCTCCCAGCCGATGTCCTCCCCGGGCCCGAGCCGCATCACGGTCAGCTGCGTGTGCTCGCCCGTGTACACGACGGTGCGGAAGGTGTCATTGGCAAGCGTCACGCGTTCGATGTCGTCGATCCAGCCGAGCATGTGCGCCTCCTCGGGTCGGGAGGGACATCATGCCCCGGTCCCCGGGGCCTGCGCGGCGGCGTCTGCCGCGTCGACCAGAATCCCCGCATGAACGAGACGCCCAGGCCGACGCTCAGCGGCGCCCAGTACCTCCGGCTGATCCTGACCGGCGCCCTGATCGGCATCCCGGCCGCCGCCGTCGCCGCGGGCTTCCTGGCGCTCGTGCACGAAGCGGAGGGCTGGCTCTGGCACGACCTCCCCGACGCGCTCGGCTACTCGTCGCCCCCGTGGTTCCTCGTCGTCGGCCTGCCGGTCGCGGGCGCCGTCGTCGTCATCGCGGCGCGCAGCTTCCTCCCCGGCGACGGCGGCCACGTACCGCTGGGAGGGCTCAGCGTCGAGCCGACGCCGCTCGCGCACGCTCCCGGGGTGGCGCTGGCGGCGCTCGGCACGCTCGCGTTCGGGGCGGTGCTCGGCCCCGAGGCGCCCCTGATCGCGCTCGGATCGGCGGTCGGGATGGCGGTCGCGCCGTACTTCCGGATGGGCAGGGAGGAGCGCATGGTGCTCGCGACGGCCGGCTCCTTCTCGGCCATCTCGGCGCTGTTCGGCGGGCCGCTCGTCGCGGGCGTCCTCCTCATCGAGGCCGGCATCGGGGCCGGGGCGATGCTGATCCCGATCCTGCTGCCGGGGCTGGTCGCCGCGGCGATCGGCTACCTCCTCTTCGTCGGCCTCGGCAACTGGGGAGGCATCGAGGAGACCGTCCTCTCGGTGCCCGGACTCCCGGTCTACGACGGGACGAGCGTCCGCGATCTCCTGATCGGGATCGCCGTGGGGATCGCGACTGCGCTGGTCATCGGGGTCGTCCGTCAGCTGGGGAGCGCCGTCCTGGACCGGGGGCCGGCTCGGCTCGGGATGGGGCCGCTCCTCCTCGCGGGCGGCCTGGCGGTCGGCGTCCTGGCCCAGCTCGCCGACCTGCTCGGGGCGAGCTCGCAGGACGTGCTGTTCTCCGGCCAGAGCTCGCTGCCCGACCTCGTGGCGGAGGACTCGGCGGGAATCCTCGTCCTCCTCGTCACTGCGAAGGGCCTCGCCTACGCGATCAGCCTGTCGTGCGGCTTCCGCGGCGGCCCCGTGTTCCCCGCGATCTTCCTCGGCGTCGCCCTGGCCATGCTCGCCGTCGTCGTGTTCGACGCCTCCCCGACCCTCGCGGTGGCCGTCGGCGCAACCGCGGGGATGGTCGCCATGACGCGCCTCGTCATCGCCTCGCTTCTCATCGCAGCGCTCCTCGTCGGCACGGGAAGCACGGATGTCCTTCCCGCGGCAGTCCTCGCCGGCGTCGCGGCGTGGATCACCAGGACGGCGATCGACAAGCGCTTGCAGCCGGCGGTCACGGACGAGGCCCCGGCCTGGTGAGTCCCGCCTAGCGGCGGCGCTCAGCGGCGGGCGTCTCCTCCTCGAGCACCTCGGCGACGGGCGCCTCCGCCCCGCGGGCGGCGGCTCCGACGACACCGCGGTGGATCGCCACCGCGAGCGCGGCGCCCAGCGGCGGCGCGATGAAGTAGATCCAGATGCCGTCCCACTCGTTGCCGATGAGCGCCGGGCCGAAGGTCCGCGCCGGGTTCACGGACGAGCCGCTGAAGGGGATCGCGGCGAAGTGGATCGCCACGAGCGCGAGCGGGATGGCGACGAGGGCGCTCGACCCGAAGCGGCCGCTGGCGCTCGCCTGGAGGATGACGAGGACGAAGATCGCCGTGAAGACGAGTTCGATCAGGAACGCGGTGCCGTCACCGGGCACTCCCGGGACGGTGGCCGTCGAGGCGACGTCGTCCTGGCTCGTCGCAATGAGCAGGACGAGCGACGCCAGGATGGCGCCGGCAAACTGGGCGGCCCAGTAGCGGACCAGATCAGGGCTCGAGAGCCGGCGGTCGAGGAACATCGCCAGCGAGACGGCCGGGTTGTAGTGGCCGCCGGAGACCTCGCCGAAGGCGTAGAGGCCGGCCAGGAGAGCGAGGCCGAAGGCGAACGGCACGGTGAGCAGAACGGGGACGCCCATGAGAGACGCCGCGACGATGGTCGTCGTCCCGCCGAAGACGAGGACGAACGTCCCGAGCAGCTCAGCCGCGTACTTCTGCCACGCTTCCATGCGAAACCTCCGGTCGACGAGGGCGAGAGCAGGGCCGTCGAGGCCCCCTGCATTCATGCCGGGTCGGGTCCCCCCGCGTCAAGGACGTGCCGCTGCGACCACCCGAGCGCCCGCCCCGGAGGCGGAGACGACCCAAGTAACAGACTGTTACTTGGATCCTCGGGCCGCCAGCCGGTGGCCGCTTCGCTGCGAACGCCGGCAGAACCCTCCGATCCGGCCGGGGGTGCCTCAAGCAACAGACTGTTACTTGGACCGGCACGCGACCAGCGTCGTCGCGGGCGGACATCGCCTCGCCGGCGAGCGCGGCCGGCCGGTGCGGCCCCGAATTCCTTAGATCCGCGTGACGAGCTCGTCGAGCGGCTTGCGGTTCGCGCGCGCGCTCCACTCCTCGGCCGACCGGCTCTCCGGGTCGCGCAGCCGCGCGGGGTAGCCGAACGTCAGCACGATGACGGGGCGCTCGCCCTCGCCGAGCCCGAGCGCCTCGGCGGCCTCGTCCCGGTCGGGCATCCCGTTGGGGCAGCCGCCCACGCCCTCGCCGTGCGCGGCGAGGAGCATGTTCTGCGCCGCTCGGCCAGCGTCGAGGGACGCGGGGCGGTCGCCGGAGAGGACGATCGCGACGACGAGCGCCGCGCCGCGGACGTTGCCCGGCGCGAACACGCGGTCGGCAAGCCGGTCGCGAACGCCCGCGCTCTCCACGACGGCGAACCGCCATGGCTGGCGGTTCTGGGCGCTGCCCGACAGCCTGCCCGCGTCGAGGATCCGCCGCTCGACCTCGGGAGGGATGGGCCGCGGTTCGTACTCGCGGACCTCGCGCCGCGAGGCGATGGCGAGGCGAACGTCCACGAACAGGAGTCTAGACCCCGCTGGCGTATCCTCCGCGGCGTGGGGACCGACGGTGTCGACAGGAAGCGGCGCCTCACCCTCGCCGCGACGATCCTCGGGTCGTCACTCGCGTTCATCGACGCGACCGTCGTCATCGTCGCGCTCCCGACGATGGAGGAGGACCTCGATCTCGGCCTGACCGGCCAGCAGTGGATCTTCCTCTCCTACTCGCTGGCGCTCGCGGCCCTCTACCTCGTCGGCGGGGCCGTCGGCGACCGCTACGGCCGCCGCAGCGTCTTCGTCGCGGGGGCTGCCGGATTCGCGCTGGCGTCCGTCCTCGCCGGCGTCTCGCCGAACGGCGCGACGCTCATCGTCGCGCGGGCGCTCCAGGGTGTCGCGGGCGCGTTCCTGACGACGAACTCGCTCGCGCTGCTCCGCGGCGTGTACGGCGCGGAGGCAGGGCGGGCGATCGGCCTCTGGACCTCGTTCACGAGCGTGGCGACGATCGCCGGGCCTCCCCTGGGGGGCGCCCTCATCGAATGGGTCTCGTGGCGCTGGATCTTCTTCATCAACCTGCCGCTGGCGGGCGCGGCGGTCCTGCTCGCCCTCGCCGGACGCCTCGAGGACGAGCACCCGGCCGAGCATCCGCGTCGGCTCGACCTGCCGGGCGCGGCGCTCGCCGCCGTCGGCTTCGGGCTGCTCACCTACGGCCTCGTCGAGGGAGCCGACAGGGGCTTCGGCGATGTCTGGTGGGGGTTCGCCGGCGCGGTTGCCGCCCTCGCCGCGTTCGTCGTCGTCGAGCGGCGGACGGAGGAGCCGATGCTCCCCTTCGCGCTCTTCCGCGCGCGCAACTTCGCGGTCGCGAACGCCGAGACCTTTCTCGTGTACGCCGGCCTCTACGGCTTCCTCGTGTTCTTCACCATCTACCTGCAGTTCCTCGGCTTCTCGCCCTTCGAGACCGGGCTCATCAACATCCCGGTGAGCATCGTCATGATCTTCCTGGCCGCGCGCTTCGGCGCTCTCTCCGACGCCCACGGCCCCAGGCTCTTCCTGACGGCCGGCCCCGCGCTCATGGGGCTCGGCACGCTCGTCTTCCTCCTCGTCGAGGAGAAGGGAGACTTCTGGACGGCCGGCATCATCGGCCTCGGCCTCTTCTCCCTCGGGCTCGCGATGATGGTGGCGCCGATCACCGCAACCGCGCTCAAGTCGGCGCCCGAGCGCTACGCCGGCATCGCGTCCGGCGTCAACTCGACCGTGTCCCGCCTCGGCAGCCTCGTCGCCGTGGCCGTCATCGGGCTCGTCATCGCGCTCGTCTTCGACGCCCAGACGGACGCCCCCGGCGCGGTGCCGCTCGCCAAGGACCAGACGGCTCCCGAGCTCCGGGAGGCCTCCGTCGACGGGTTCCGGGCCGGAATGCTGCTCGCCGCGGCGCTCACCTTCGCCGGCGCGGCGGTCGGTGCGGTCGGGATCTCCAACCGCGAGGCGCGCGGGACCGAGCAGCCCACCGTCAGCGAACCGGCAGCGGCGCCAGCCGAAAGCTGAGGGACGCCGCGCGCTCGCGACAGCGCTCGACGGCCTCCTCGCGGGTCTCCCCGAAGCCCGTGAAGATCGCGAGCCGGTAGCTCTGGGCGTCGTTCGCGCCCTGCTCGGAGAGATGGAGGCCGGGCCTGACGAGCACCTCGAGGCCGGGCTCCGGGTCGGGCACCTCCTCGACGAGCGCGTCCGCGAAGACGCGCACGACGTAGCTGACCGCCACACCGTCCGGCGGATCGGCAGCCCAGGCGGGGTCCTCGCCGACCGCGAGCTGCAAGAGCACGTCGTAGGTGGAGCGCCCGTGCGTCGCCTGGACGAGCGGCGCGAACTGCGAGGCGATGCGCCCGTTCACCTCGATGATCCGCGCGGGCCCGTCGGCCGGGACGAAGAACTCGACGTTGAAGAAGCCGCCGTCGAAGCCGAGCCGCGGCAGGACGCGGCCGGCCACGTCCGAAAGCTCGGCGAGGCGGTCGGAAGAGAGCGCGCTCGGATAGACGAAGCTCTCGAAGCTGAGCGTCCCCTCGTACTTGAGCGAGTCGGTGACGCCGATCGTCGTCACGCGGCCCTCGTGCACGTAGCCCTCGAGCGTGACCTCGTCGCCCGCCAGGAGCTCCTCCGCGAGGAAGCCGTGCGAGTCGGCGGGATCGGCTCCCGCCAGGGCGGCGATCTCC
>DATBMH010000098.1:0-11115 GCA_036554945.1 Gaiellaceae bacterium
CAGCCGGGGTCGTTGGGGTAGTCGATCCTGCCGTCGCCGTCGTTGTCGTAGCCGTCGGAGCAGTGCGGGGGCGAGTTGTACTCGTCGTTGTCGGGGCCGTCGAAGCAGCCGGGGTCGGCGGGCCAGTCGATCAGCCCGTCGCCGTCGTCGTCGAGCCCGTTCTCGCAGTGAGGAAGCTGGGAGGGCGGCGGCGGGGGAGGCGGCGGGGGCGGGCCTGCAGGAGGAGGCGGCGGGGGCGGCGGCGAGTTGTACTCGTCGTTGTCGGGGCCGTCGAAGCAGCCGGGGTCGGCGGGCCAGTCGATCAGCCCGTCTCGGTCGTCGTCGAGCCCGTTCTCGCACTGCGGCAGCGAAGAGCTCCTGTCGGCCGCTGCAAGAACCGTGCCGCCTGCTGTCAGCGAAGCGATGGAAGCAACCGCAAGCACCAGGCCTGCCAACCTCAAGACGCCGAGCTTCATGTTCCCTCCCGGAGACCGGCAGCGCCATCGCCGCACCAGTGAAGGAAATGCCCCGAGGAGGGCTGGTGCAAACGGCGATCGACCGCGAAAAGCGGGTGCTGCCTAGCGCGGGCAGCTGCCCTGCGCAGGCACGCCGCCCGGGCCGGACACGAACCAGCCGGTGGCCTCGATGCAGTACCGGAACTGGTCGGCCCAGACGAGCGTGACGCCGTCGGGCGCCGCTCCCGCGTAGGTGCCGTTCGCGCGGTGGCTGAACTCCATCGCCGTCGCGGCCGCCTGGAGGATCGCGGCCGGGGCAGCCTCGGTCGTCTGGAGCTGGTTGCGGGTGAACATCCAGCCGGTGACGGCGAGGCCGCACAGGATCGAGACGAGCGTGAGGGTCCGCAGCATGGATCCGTATATCGGCTTCCGGCTCAAGAATAATGAGTGCTAATGATTGCGATTAGCAGACGCTGCTAGGATCCAGCCGGTGGGCGGCAAGCTCTCTTTCGACGTGCTCGTGATCGGATCCGGCGCGTCCGGCCTGGCCGCGGCGGTCTCTGCGGAGCGCGCAGGCGCCCGGGTCGCGCTGGCGACCAAGGGTGCCCTCCAGTCGTGCAACTCGGCCAAGGCGCAGGGCGGGATCCAGGCGGCGTTCGGCGAGGACGACTCGCCCGAGATCCACGCCGAGGACGTCTGGAGAAGCTCGCACGAGACGGCGAACCGCCGGCTCGTCGAGATCCTGACGAGCGAGGCGCCGTCGGCGATCCACTGGCTCGAGGAGCTCGGCGTCGAGTTCACGCGCGAGAACGGCGGCTACCGGCTCGCCAAGTGCGGTGGCGCGTCGCGCAAGCGCTTGCTCCAGGTCGGCGACCGCACGGGCCTCGCGATCACGATGGCGCTCAAGGACGCCTTCGAGGCCGGCTCCGGCACCGCCTTCCCGAAGTCGCCGCTCAGCGAGCTCGAGCAGACCGAGAACGGCTGGCTTGCGCGCTGCGGCGACCACGACATCGAGGCGGCCACGGTCGTCCTCGCCGCCGGCGGCCGCTGCTTCCGCGAGGCGAAGGAGCGCGGCGAGCTCTCGACGAACCATCCCGGCGCCACGGGCGAGGTGACCCAGATCGCGCTCGGCATCGGCGCCGAGTCGCGCGACCTGGACGCGCTGCAGTACCACCCGAACGGCGGCGCCTGGCCGGAGACGATGCAGGGCTACTCGATCCCGGAGACGACGCGCGCCTACGGCGCGGTGCTCCTCAACGCCGACGGCGAGGAGTTCACGGACTCGCTCGGCCCACGGGACGAGGTCTCCCAGGCGATCTTCGACGAGGTCGAGAAGGGCAAGGGCGTCGAGACCGAGGACGGCCGTCCGGCCGTCTACCTGGACACGACCCGGATCGCGGAGGCCGACGCGGAGGTGTCTTTGCCGTACATGCTCCGGCGCTACCGGGCGGGCGGCATCGACCCGCTCGAGGAGCCGATCCTGACCTACCCGGTGCTCCACTACCAGAACGGTGGGCTCGTGATCGACGAGCACGGCGAGACGACGATCGAAGGCGTTTACGCGGCCGGCGAGATCGCCGGCGGCACGCACGGAAGGAACCGGATGATGGGCAACTCGCTCCTGGAATGCACGGTGTTCGGCCGGCGCGCCGGCAAGGCCGCCGCGGACAAGGCGGCCGCATGAGCACGGTCGAGCTCGATCTCCAGCAGGCCGTCGAGGACGCGGCGGCTCACCTCTACGTCTGGGCGCTGAAGGACATCCCTCAGGACCTGCGCGACGCGCTCGCGGACGCGTCCGGCAAGGAGACGTCCGTCCCCGGCCAGCGCGTGCTCCAGACGATCCTCAAGAACGTCCAGGTCGCCGAGCGCGAGAACAACCTGGTCTGCCAGGACACGGGGATCGCCGTCTACTACTGCCGCGTCGGCGAGCACTTCCCGCTCCACCCGGCGCGGATCTACCAGGCCCTCTACGACGGAACGATGCGCGCGACGCTCGATCACCCGCTGCGCTCGAACACCGTCCACACGCTGACCCGCGAGAACACCGGCCCCAACGTCGGCTACCGGGTCCCGATCGTGCACTGGGACTTCGTCGCCGACTGGGACGGCCTCGACGTCAAGTGCGTCCCGAAGGGCTCGGGCTCCGAGAACATGAGCTTCCTGAAGATGTGCGTCCCCGCCGACGGCGTGAAGGGGATCAAGCAGTTCGTCCTCGAGTCGATCGTCGGCGCCGGCGGCAAGCCGTGCCCGCCCGGGATCGTCGGCGTCGGGATCGGCGGCTCGGCGGACTACGCGATGCACCTCGCCAAGGAAGCGATCGCGCGGCCGGTCGGCACCCGCAACCCGGATCCCGAGGTCGCGAAGCTCGAGGAGGAGCTCTTCGAGCTGCTGAACGAGACCGGGATCGGGCCGATGGGCCTCGGCGGCGACGTCACCGTCCTGCAGTGCCACATCGAGCACGCGGACACCCACATGACGCTCAACCCCGTCGCCGTGAACTACCAGTGCTGGGCGGCGCGCCGTGCGACGGCGCACATCGGCGCCGACGGAACAACCGACTTCGACCGGGAAGCCTGATGGCCGAGCACCGCCTGACCTTCCCGACCACCGAGGACGAGATCCGCAAGCTCCGCGCGGGCGACCTCGTCACCGTCGACGGCCATATCTTCGGGATCCGCGACCGGACGCAGATCCGGATCTTCGACCAGGGCGTCGAGCCACCGGTCGACCTGAGCGGCTCGTTCCTCCTGCACACGGCGCCGAACGTGCGCAAGCGGGACGACGGCGGCTACGACCCGATCTGCATCGGGACGACGACGAGCGCGCGCATGGTGCGCTTCACGGAGCCGCTCGGGCGTGACCACGGCGTCCGCGCGATCTGCGGGAAAGGCGGGCTGCCCGACGACGCGATCGAGCCGATGCGCGAGCACGGGATGGTCTACTTCGCGATCGTCGGCGGCGCCGCGGCGCTCGAGACCACCCAGATCGAGGAGATCGAGGAGGTCTACTGGGAGGAGCTCATGCCCGAGTGCCTGTGGAAGTTCCGCGTCAAGGACTTCGGGCCGCTCTGGGTCGGCATCGACTCGCACGGCAACTCCCTCTTCCACGACGTCAACGAAGCGGCCCAGAAGCGATTGGAGGACATCCTTGCCCGGATTTGACGGCTTTCTCGACGTCCCGGCCCGCTCGCCCAAGCCCCGGCTCAGCGGCCTCACGCACGTCATCGACAAAGGCCTCAACCTGCGCGAGATCGAAGGGATGTTCGACACCGGCGGCGACTACGTCGACATCGTCAAGCTCGGCTGGGGCACGTCGTACGTCACGAACAACCTCGAGAAGAAGATCGCGCTCTACCGGTCGTTCTCGACGCCGGTCGTCTGCGGCGGGACGCTCTTCGAGGCGGTCTACGCGCGCGGCAAGCTCGACGAGTACAAGCGCTGGCTCTCCGAGCAGCGGTTCTCGCACGTCGAGATCTCGGACGGCGCCGTCGAGATCCCGCGCGAGCGCAAGCTCGAGCTGATCGCCGAGTTCGGGCAGGACTTCACCGTCCTGTCGGAGGTCGGCTCGAAGGACGCCGAGGTCAACTACGCGCCGTACCTCTGGGTCGAGTGGATCAAGGAGGAGCTCGAGGCCGGCTCCTGGAAGGTGATCACCGAGGCGCGCGAGGGCGGCACGGCGGGGATCTTCCGGCCGACCGGGGAGATGCGCACCGGCCTGATCGACGAGATCGCCCACGACGTCGCGATCGACGACCTGATCTTCGAGGCGCCGACGAAGGCGGCCCAGGCCTGGTTCGTCAAGCACTTCGGCCCCGAGGTCAACCTCGGGAACATCCCGCCCGAGGAGGTCATCCCCCTCGAGACGCTCAGGCTTGGCCTGCGGGCAGACACGATCACGGAGGTCCTGCTCGGTGGCGAGCGCACCCCCACTGCCTGAGCACGACGTCGAAGCCATGTCCGCGGAGGACCTCCTCCGCTGGGCGCACGAGGAGTACGGCGACAGGCTCTGCCTCACCTGCTCCTGGCAGAAGCAGTCGTCCGTGCTCGTGCACATGGTCTCCGAGCTCGGCCTGGACGTCCCGATCGTCGAGCTCGACACGCACCTCTTCTTCCGCGAGACCTACGAGACGCGCGACCGGCTGGTCGAGCGCTACGGCCTGAGCCTCCTGCCCCCGCCGCCGGTGATCACGGTCGCCGAGCAGCACAAGCAGGAGGGCCCCAACCTCTGGGAGCGGGATCCCGACCGCTGCTGCCACATCCGCAAGGTCGAGCCGCTGCTCGACGCGCTGAAGCCGTACGACGCGTGGATCTCCGGGATCCGCCGCGACCAGTCCCCGAGCCGCGCGACCACGCCGAAGCTCCAGTGGTCGGAGCGCTACGAAGTCTGGAAGGTCCACCCGCTCGCCGACTGGGACGAGCGGCGCGTTTGGCTCTACATCCACGTCAACGAGATCCCGTTCAACCCGCTCCACGACGCGGGCTACCGGTCGATCGGCTGCATGCCCTGCACCCGGCCGACGGCGCCCGACGAGGAGGAGCGGGCCGGGCGGTGGGCCGGCTCGGACAAGCTCGAGTGCGGCATTCACCTGGACACCCCAGTCCACAAGGACTTGTCCGCGAAGCGGACGAGTGGAGGGGGTCTGGGCGAACCGGGAGGTTCACCCAGCTGACTACGACCACCAAGGAGACAAATGCCTAACGGATTCACCCTCTGGTTCACGGGCCTCTCGGGCGCCGGCAAGACGACGATCGCGGAGATCGTCGGCCCGGAGCTCGAGCGCCGCGGCCACACCGTCGAGTACCTCGACGGCGACGTCGTCCGCACGCACCTCTCGAAGGGCCTCGGCTTCTCGAAGGAGGACCGGGACACGAACATCGAGCGGATCGGCTGGGTGGCCTCGCGCCTGACACGCCACGGAGCCGCGGTCCTCGTCTCCGCCATCTCGCCGTACGAGGAGACCCGCAGGCACGCGCGCGGCATGGTCGAGGAGCACGGCTCGTTCGTCGAGGTGTTCGTCGCGACGTCGGTCGAGGAGTGCGCCCGCCGCGACGTCAAAGGCCTGTACGAGAAGGCCTTCAGCGGCGAGATCAAGGAGTTCACCGGCGTCTCGGATCCCTACGAGGAGCCGACCGACCCCGAGCTGCGGATCGACACCGAGGAGCACCCGCCGGAGGAGTCGGCGCAGATCGTTCTCGGCAAGCTCGCGGAACTCGGTCTGGTCCGTGACGAGGTCGCAGCATGAGCCAGGTCTCGGTGCCAGGTACGAGGACGGGTCTGATCGAGCCACATGGCGGGGAGCTCGTCGACCGCACGGGCGAGCGGCCGGACGATCTCGACGCGCTCGAGATCGTCCAGCTCACCTCGCGGGAGCTGTCCGACGTGGACATGCTCGCGTCGGGCGCGCTCAGCCCGCTGGAGGGCTTCATGGGCCGCGAGGACTACGAGCGGGTCGTCGAGGAGATGCGGCTCGCCAACGGGCTCGCGTGGGCGCTCCCGGTTTGCCTCGCCGTCGACGCGGCGCCGCAAGGCAGCCGAGTGGCGCTCGCCGACGACAACGGGCGGCCGGTCGCCGTGCTGGACGTCGAGGAGGTCTACGAGTACGACAAGGAGCGGGAGGCCGAGCAGTGCTTCCGGACAACCGACGACGCCCATCCCGGCGTCGCCCGGCTCTACGCGCAGAAGCCGCTCTACCTCGCCGGCCGCGTCACGGTCTTCGAGCGCCAGGAGCCGCCCTTCCCGGAGCTGGCGAAGGACCCGGGCGAGACTCGCGCCGAGTTCGAGCAGCGCGGGTGGAGGCGCGTCGTCGGCTTTCAGACGCGAAACCCCATCCACCGCGCGCACGAGTACCTGACGAAGACAGCGCTCGAGACGGTCGACGGGCTCCTGATCCACCCGCTCGTCGGCGAGACGAAGTCGGACGACGTGCCGGCGAAGACGCGGGTCGACTGCTACCGCGTGCTCGTCGACAACTACTACCCGGCCGACCGCGTCGTGGTCTCCGCCTTCCCGGCGGCGATGCGTTACGCGGGCCCGCGGGAGGCGATCTGGCACGCGATCTGCCGCAAGAACTACGGCTGCTCGCACTTCATCGTCGGCCGCGACCACGCCGGTGTCGGCGACTACTACGGCTCGTACGACGCGCAGCTGATCTTCGACGAGTTCGAGCCGCACGAGCTCGACATCGAGCCGATGTTCTTCGAGCACGCGGTCTACTGCAAGCGGTGTGAGGCGATGGTCTCGCCGAAGACCTGCCCGCACGGCGGCGACGACCACGTGTTCCTGTCCGGGACGAAGGTCCGCGAGATGCTGACGAACGGCCAGATCCCGCCGGTGGAATTCTCGCGGCCCGAGGTCGCCGAGGTGCTGATCGAGGCCTACAGGCAGTAGATGACCTGGGAGCTCTCGCTCACCGGGCTCTTCATCGGTCTGCTGGTGGGGCTGACGGGGATGGGGGGCGGCGCGCTGCTGACGCCGTTCCTCATCCTCTTCTTCGGCTTCAAGCCGACCCTGGCGGTCGGCACCGACATCCTCCACGGCGCCGTGTTCAAGACCTTCGGCGCCGTCCGGCACCGGCGGCTCGGGACCGTGCACGCACGGCTGACCTTCTGGATGTTCCTCGGCTCGGGGCCGATGTCGCTGGTCGGCGTCCAGACCGCGGAGTGGCTCGAGAACCGCTACGGCGACGGCATCGAGTCGGCTTCGGCGAAGGTGATCGGCGCCGCCCTCATCCTCGGCGGGCTCGGCTTCCTCGCCAAGACGTTCGTGCGCCGCGGGGTCCAGCCCGACGACTCGCCGTTCCTGCTGCAGAACCGTGACCGGATCGGCGCGTTCGCGCTGGGTGTGACCGGCGGGTTCATCGTCGGCCTGACCTCGGTCGGCAGCGGGACGTTCTTCGCGCTCGTCATGCTGCTCGTCTTCCCGCTGACGGCGGCGAAGATCGTGGGGACCGACATCTTCCACGCCGCCGCCCTGCTGTGGGTCGCCGGCATCGCGCACCTGATCCACGGCAACGTCGACCTCGGCGCGATGGCCTGGCTGCTGCTCGGTTCGATCCCGGGGATCCTGATCGGGAGCCAGATGACCGTGAAGCTGCCCGAGCGGTCACTCCGCGTCGCGCTCGCGACGGTGCTGCTCGCCAGCGGTGTCCGGCTGCTCGAGACGCCGGCCTACGACATCTGGGTGCCGCTGATCCTCGCTGCCGGTGCGGTCCTCGCGGGCGCCGTCGAGCTGAAGCGGCTGAACGGCCGCGTGGCGCGAACAGATCCGGCTTGACAAGGCGGGGCCGCCTCGGATAGAAGGCGCTAATGGTTGAGATTAGCGCTTCGTATCCAAAGGAGGCCCCGTGCTTCGTATTCTTGCAGCGGCGCTCGGGCTTGTCGCTCTCGCCACCGGCTGTGGCGGCACGTCGGAGGCCGCGGCCGAGGGTTCCAAGCTCACGCTTGTCGCGTACTCGACTCCGCGTGAGGTCTACGCACAGCTGACGAAGGACTTCGCCGCGACGGAGGCAGGCCGCGGCGTGAGGTTCGACGAGTCGTACGGCAGCTCCGGCGAGCAGAGCAGGGCGGTGGAGTCGGGATTGGCCGCCGACGTCGTCGCCTTCTCGCTTGCGCCCGACGTCGACCGCCTCGTCCAGGCCGACCTCGTCGCAGACACGTGGGCCGACGACCGGTACGAGGGCATGGTCACCAGCTCGGTGGTCGTCTTCGCGGTCCGGAAGGGCAATCCGACGGGGATCGAGACGTGGGACGACCTCGTCGAGGACGGCGTCGAGGTGATCGGGCCGAACCCCTTCACCTCCGGCGGCGCGCGGTGGAACGTCATGGCCGCGTACGGCGCCCAGCTGAAGCAGGGCAAGACGCACGATCAAGCGGTCGCGTACCTCCTCGAGCTCTTCAAGCACGTGTCCGTCCAGGACAAGAGCGCGCGGGAGGCGCTGCAGACGTTCACCGGCGGGAAGGGCGACGTGCTGCTCGCCTACGAGAACGAGGCGATCCTCGCGCAGGAGAAGGGCGAGGACCTCGACTACGTCGTCCCGGAGCAGACGATCCTGATCGAGAACCCGGTGGCGGTCACGAAGGACTCGCCCGAGCAGGCGGCGGCGTTCCTCGACTACATCCGCTCGGAGGAGGCGCAGCGCGTCTTCGGCAATGCGGGCTACCGGCCGGTGAACGCGGGCGTCGCGGACGAGTTCCAGTTCCCGATGCCGCCCGGCCTCTTCACGATTGTCGACCTCGGCGGCTGGCCTGAGGTGCAGGAGCGGTTCTTCGACCGCGAGAACGGGATCATGGCCGACGTCCAGCGCCAGGTGGGCGCCGCGCTTGAGTAGCGTCGCACAGCCGATAGCCGCACCCAGGCGCCGGCGGGCGGCGCCGCTCTCGCTCGGGATCTCGACTGCGTACCTCAGCGTCATCGTCCTGATCCCCCTGGCCGCGCTCGTGCTCCGCTCTCTCGAGGGCGGAGCGGGGGCGTTCTGGGAGGCGATCACGGACCCGCAGGCCGTAGCCGCGCTGAAGCTGACCTTCGGGATCTCGTTCGTCGTGGTCCTGATCAACGCCGTGGCCGGGACGGTGACCGCCTGGGTGCTCGTCCGCGACTCGTTCCGCGGGAAGACGATCGTCAACGCGCTGATCGACCTCCCGTTCGCGCTGCCGACGATCGTCGCCGGCCTGACGCTGCTCGCGCTGTACGGCCCGAGGAGCCCGATCGGCGTCAACGTCGCCTACACGACGGCCGCGCTGGTCCTGGCGCTCCTCTTCGTGACTCTGCCGTTCGTGGTCCGCACCGTGCAGCCCGTGCTGCTCGAGCTCGACCGGGACATGGAGGAGGCCGCGCAGTCCCTTGGAGCCAGCTCGCTGCAGACGTTCAGGCGGGTGATCTTCCCGAACCTCTTCCCCGCGATCCTCTCCGGCACCGCACTGGGCTTCGCGCGGGCGCTCGGCGAGTTCGGCTCCGTCGTCCTCATCTCGGGCAACCAGCCGTTCAAGACCGAGGTGGCGTCCGTCTACATCTTCGGGCAGATCGAGAGCGACAACGTGACCGGCGCGGCGGCGGTGTCCGTCGTCCTGCTCGTTGCCTCGCTCGGTGTCCTGCTGGCGATCGGCGGTGTGCGCCGCTGGGCCACGAGGCACGACCAGTGAGCAGGTACGCGCTCCGCTTTGCGGCGCTCGGCTACCTGGCCGCGCTGCTCGTCGTCCCGGTCGGGCTCGTCGTCTATCGGGCCTTCGAGGACGGCGTCGACGACTTCATCGCGGCGATCACCACGCCGGAGGCGCTCCACGCCCTCGGGCTGACGATCATCATCACGCTGATCGCCGTCCCGCTGAACACGGTCTTCGGCGTCATGTGCGCGCTGGCGATCGTCCGGCGACGGTTCCGCGGCCACGGGATCGTGAACTCGGCCGTCGACCTGCCGCTCGCACTCTCGCCGGTGGTGGTCGGACTCGCGCTGGTGCTCGTCTACGGCCGGAACGGCTGGTGGGGCGCCTGGCTGATCGACAACGGCTTCCAGGTGATCTACGCGCTGCCGGGGATGGTGCTCGCGACCGTCTTCGTCTCGCTTCCGTTCGTCGTCCGCGAGGTCGTGCCCGTCCTCCGCGAGATCGGCGACGAGCAGGAGCAGGCGGCCGCGACGCTGGGCGCCTCTTCGTGGCAGACGTTCTGGAGGATCACGCTACCGGCGATCCGCTGGGGCGTCGCCTACGGCGTCGTCCTGACGACGGCGAGGGCGCTCGGCGAGTTCGGCGCGGTCAGCGTCGTCTCGGGCCGGATCGCCGGCCGGACGGAGACGATGACACTGCACGTCGAGGAGCGCTTCCAGGCCTTCGAGGTGCAGGACGCCTACGCGGCGTCGGTCGTCCTCGCGCTCCTCGCGGTGGCAACCCTCCTCGCGATGACACTGGTCAGAAAGGACGAGGCGTAGCCCATGGCGATCGAGGCACGCAACATCACGAAGCACTTCGGGGACTTCTGCGCGCTCGACGCCGTGTCGGTGAACGTCGAGAGCGGCTCGCTCACCGCCCTGCTCGGCCCGAGCGGCAGCGGGAAGTCGACGCTCCTGCGGGTCATCGCCGGTCTCGAGGATCCGGACGCGGGCGCGGTCTACATCTCCGGCGAGGAGGCGACGACGGTCTCGCCGCAGAAGCGCGGCGTCGGCTTCGTCTTCCAGCACTACGCAGCCTTCAAGCACATGACGGTCTGGGACAACGTCGCGTTCGGGCTGAAGATCCGGAAGCGCCCGAAAGCGGAGATCAACGAGCGCGTCGCCGAGCTGCTCGCGCTCGTGCAGCTGAAGGGACTGGCGAAGCGCTACCCCGCGCAGCTTTCGGGCGGCCAGCGCCAGCGCATGGCGCTCGCCCGCGCGCTCGCCGTCGAGCCGAAGGTCCTTCTCCTCGACGAGCCCTTCGGCGCGCTGGACGCCCAGGTCCGCAAGGAGCTGCGCGGCTGGCTCCGCCGCCTCCACGAGGACGTCCACGTGACGACCGTCCTCGTGACACACGACCAGGAGGAGGCGATGGAGGTCTCCGACCGCGTCGTCGTCATGAACGACGGCCGGATCGAGCAGACGGGGAAGCCGCGCGACCTCTACGAGCACCCGGCGAACGAATTCGTCATGAGCTTCGTCGGCCCGGTCAACCGGATCGACGAGCGCTGGGTGCGCCCGCACGACCTCGAGCTCGGGCGC
>DATBMH010000027.1:0-9955 GCA_036554945.1 Gaiellaceae bacterium
GTCACGGCGGAGCTTCCGCTCGCGGAGCCGGAGCAGGAGCTCGGTCCCCGTGCGCTCGTCGATCGCCTCGGTGTCGGCACGCGCGTCGAGCTCGGCCCGCAGGGCGGTCAGCTCGGCGTCCTCCACGGCTTCGCCCAGCAGGACACCACGAAAGCGCCGGTGCACTGGATCGTCGAGGTGCTCCTCGGCGAGCTCGCCCAGCAGCTTCACGAGCGACGGGTGCGCGACGACGGCGGCGAGCGCATCGCGTTCCAGCCGCGTCCCCGCCCCGAGCAGCCGCTGGGGCTGTCGCTCGACCACCGAGCGCGCTCCGCGCGCCGGTGCGATGCCGGCGAGCGTCTCGCGGGGGAGATCGAGGCGATCTGCCAGCAGCCGCACCGCTTCCTGCCGCTCGGGCGAGTCCTCGGCCCGGGCCAGGATCTCGCGCGCGCGCACGAAGCCCTCCTGACGATCGTCGGCACGTGCCAGCTCGAGCCGGACGCGATAGTGGAGGTAGCTCTCGGCGCCGACGAGCCGTTCCTCGAAGCGATCGGGCGCGTCCGCGGGGTCCTGGCCGGCGGGGAGCGTGACGACACGTACGTCGAACCCGTTCCGGACGGCGAGCTCCATGCCCCGCAGGGTCGCGTCCTCCCCGGCCGCGTCGGCGTCGAAGCAGAGCACGAGCCGGCGGGTCAGGCGCGCCAGCTCCCTGACGTGCCGCTCGGTCAGCGCCGTGCCCATCGACGCGACGACCGGCTCGAGGCCGGCCTGCCGCAGCGCGATCACGTCGGTGTTCCCCTCGACGACGATCGCCCGGTCCTGCTTCGCGACCGCGGGCCTGGCGAGATGGAGGCCGTAGAGGATCGCGCTCTTGCGGAAGAGATCACTCTCGGGGGAGTTGACGTACTTCCCGCGCAGGGGATCGTCCTCGCGGAGCTTCCGGGCCTGGAACCCGACGATGCGGCCGCGCGCGTCGGCGAGCGGGAACATCAGCCGCTGCGGGAAGTAGTCGTTCCCGCGCGCGTTGGTCAGGCCGGCGGCGCGCAGCTCGTCCCTCGTGAAGCCGCGTTCCTGCGCCTTCGCGGCCAGGCCCTTTCCGGGCGAGAGGCCCAGACGAAACTCCTTCGCGATCGCGTCGCCGATCCCGCGGCCCGAAAGGTACTCCCGCACCGGCTCGCCCGCGCCGCTCTCCCAGAGGGTTCGTTCGAAGAAGGTCGCCGTCTGGTCGAGCAGCCGCTGCAGGCGGTCACGCTGCTGCCGTTCGCGCTCGGCCCGTGGCGAGGACTCCTCGTACTCGAGCTCGACGCGGAACCGCTCGGCGAGCCACTCGATTGCGCCGACGAAGTCGACGTTCTCCGTCTCGCGGACGAACCCGACGACATCCCCGCCGCGGTTGCAGCCGAAGCAGTAGTAGAGGTTGTCGCCCGGCTTGACCGAGAAGCTCGGCGTCCGCTCCTCGTGGAACGGGCAGCGGCCGACGTAGCGCGGGCCTTGCTTCCGGAGCGAGGTGCGCAGCGAGACGACGTCGACGATGTCGGCGCGCTCGATCACCTCGCGCACGGACGTGTCCTTGATCCGCGCCACTAGAGCCGCTCCGCGTAGGAGAGCGCGAAGCGATCGGTCATGCCCGCGATGTAGTCGGTGATCCGCTCGACCTCGGGCCCAGGGCCTGCGGGCGGTACCTCGTCGGGGTGCGCTGTCAGGTAATCGAAGATGCGCCCGACCACGTCGGCAGCACGGGTGTGCTCGACCTCGGCCGCAGGGCCGAGGTAGACGCGCTCGAACATGAACGAGCGGAGCGCCAGCATCGCGGCGCCGACCTCCTCGCTCTGGACGATGTCCCCGGCGGCGGCGGACGACTCGACCAGATCGTGGACGAGCCGGTCGATCCGCTGGGAGCCGGTGCCTCCGAGCAGCGCGATCTCCTCGGCCGGCAGCTCGGAGGGAGACAGCACCCCCGCGCGCACGGCGTCGTCGATGTCGTGGTTGATGTACGCCACGCGGTCGACGATCCGGACGATCTTGCCCTCGAGCGTCAGCGGCTCGGCCGGGCCCGTGTGCGCGAGGATCCCGTCCCGCACCTCGTGGGTCAGGTTGAGCCCGCGGCCGTCACGCTCGAGGACGTCGACCACGCGCAGCGACTGCTCGTTGTGGTGGAAGCGCCGGCCGTACCGGTCCGCGACGATCCGGTCGAGCGCGCCCTCCCCCGCGTGCCCGAAGGGCGGGTGGCCGACGTCGTGGCCCAGGCCGATCGCCTCCGCCAGGTCCTCGTTGAGCGCGAGGGCCCGCGCGACGACGCGCGAGATCGCGGTCGTCTCGAGCGTGTGCGTCATCCGCGTGCGGTAGTGGTCGCCGGCCGGGTCGATGAAGACCTGCGTCTTCCCCTTCAGGCGGCGAAACGACTTCGAGTGGACGATCCGGTCGCGGTCGCGCTGGAACGGCGTGCGCACGCCGCATTCGGCCTCCGGCCGGGCGCGTCCCCTCGTCTCGAAGGAGCGGACCGCGAGCGGCGAGAGGCTCTCCTCGAGCTCGCGCGTTCGCTCCTCGAACGCCGCTCCGGACAGGCTCACTCCCATGCTGCCAGGGTAGTCCGCGAGGCGGATCGGCTCAGTCCTCAGCACCGACGGGCGAGCACGATCTTGCCCGCCAGCCGTTGCGGGGCGGTGCCGAAGAGCTCGATCTTCACCGCGTACGTCCCGTTCTGCGTCCGCGGCCCGAGGTACTGGAGCGTCCGACCGGGGTCGACGTCGAGCTGGTACGGCGCGTCCGGAAAGCCGGCGCGCCCGGAGCCGGCAGGCTTGAAGGTGAGCGTGGCGCTCCCGGCGGTCGGCGAGCCCGTGTAGTCGAGCACGACGACGAGCAGGCCGTCGAGCGGTGTCGAGCCGCCGAACCGGCGCGGGCATGCCGTCTTGCCGGTCACACGACTTCCCGAGGGGAAGATCCGGATGCCGCGCGGCAGCCTGGCGCGAGAGCCCTGCGCGGTCACTCGTGAGTCGACGAACGCGAAACCGACGAGCTTCGCCTTCTGGGCCGCCGGAACCGCACCGTCGGGCCAGGCCGCCGCCACGGCGGCCGCGAGAGCGAGCACGAGTCCGCAGCGACGCGTCACGGGAATCCCCTCGTTCGAGCAGGCCGGATGCTACAACGCGCCGACCCGTGGAGGGCGTGCGCGTGCCTGGGCACCGGCACACGTCCCGCTGGGACATGTCCGAAAGGGCCGTGGCCTCGTGCCTGGCACCAGGACACGTCCCGAACAGCCCTGTCTGCAAAGGCCACGTCCCCGTGGCAGGCACCAGGTCAGATGACGATCGCCACCGTGCCGCCGTCCGCGCTCCAGGCCGCGCCCGTCACGTAGGAGGCCTGGTCCGAGGCGAGGAAGGCGATCACCGCGGCGACCTCGTCCGGCTCCGCCAGGCGACCGAGCGGCCGCGCCGCCGCGACCTTCGCCAGCACCTCGTCACGCCTGCCGCCGTGCTGGTCGGCGAGCCCGCCGTCCGCGAGCCAGGCATCCGTCGCCGTCGGACCAGGCGTGACCGCGTTGCAGCGGATGCCCTCGCCGGCGTAGAGGTCGGCGACGAGCCGCGAGACCGACAGCACCGCCGCCTTCGTCACCGAGTAGTGCGGCATGCCGGTCGAGGGACGCTTGCCGGCGGACGACGAGACGTTGACGATCGCGCCGCCGCCGCCCGCTCGCAGGTGCGGGAGCGCGGCGCGGATCGCGCGGACGTAGCTCATCACGTTCAGCTGCCAGTACGCGTCCCATTCGTCGTCGTCGACCTCCTCGAACCCAGCGCGCCTGGCGAGCCCGACGTTGTTCACCAGCACGTCGAGCCCGCCCAGAGCGGCCGCGGCGTCGTCGACCGCGCGCTCCGGCTCGCCGCGGCGCGAGAGGTCGGCGACGACGTGCACCTCCTCCCCGACCACGGGAGCCCCGCCGCGCCCGCAGGTGGCGACGCGCGCGCCCTCCGCCGCGAGCAGGCGCGCGGTCGCGTGCCCGATGCCCGCCGTCGAGCCGGTGACGAGGCAAGCGCGGCCACGGAGCCCCAGATCCACGGGGCTAGGCTACTGCCATGGCTCGGCGCGATGCCGCCTGGTTCGCGCTCTGGGCGCTCGCCGGCGCGCTCACGGCCTTCAGTGCCCTGTCGATGGGAATCGGGCTGCTGACGGCGCCTCTGGCGCTCGCCTCGCTGGTTGGGCTGGCGCACTGGGCCCCGGCCCGTGCCGCCTGGGGCGTCCTCTCCGGAGCCGGCGCGCTGTGCTTCGGAGTCGGGATCGGCAACCCCGACCACGGGCTGACGGCGGAGCTGATCGCAGCGGGCGCCGCGCTGGCGCTGGCAGGGGGTGCGGGCCATGTCTGGTCGCGCGCGCCGGCGGCCCGGCCGCCCGGGCACGGCGGCCGGCAGCAGCCGTAGATCCCGTACCGTTGCCCCGTGACGCTGATCCTCCTCGCACGGCACGGGGAGACCGACTGGAACCGAGAGCAACGATTCCAGGGTCACGCCGACCCACCGCTCAACGAGCTCGGGCGCGCGCAGGCCCGCGAGCTCGCCGAGCGGCTCGCGCCCGAGTCGCTGGCGGCCGTCTACGCCAGCCCGCTGCGCCGGGCGTTCGAGACGGCCGAGATCGTGGCCGGCCACCGCGGCCTGGCGGTTCGATCGGACGAGGGCTTGAGCGAGGTCGATCTCGGCTCCTGGTCGGGGTTGACTCGGCTCGAGGTAGAGGCGCGTTTCCCGGACGGCTATCGCAGGTGGCTCGAGTACGGGCTCGGCTGGACCGACGGCGAGAGCTACGACGAGCTCGGAGAGCGCGTGATCGCTGCGCTCGCGGGCATCGCACGCGCCCACGATGATGTCGCCGCGCTCGCCGTGACGCACGGCGGCCCGATCAGGTCGGCCGTCGCGCGCGCCCACGGGCTCTCGTTCGCGGAAGCGCGCCGGGCGCTGGCGATCGTCGAGAACTGCGGCGTGGTGCGGCTCGCGATCGACGGCGACCGCTTCGAGCTCGTCGACTGAGAGACGCGCGACACGAGTTTCGTATACTGGTTCGACAACGAATCGAGATCGCCGAATCGGCTAGGCTGCGCGCCATCGAGGACTACACGAACAAGTACAAGGGGGAGCAGGTGGAGCTCGCGCTCTTCGGCGGCGAGTACCAGGAAGGCGTGCTGACCGCGTACTGCTCGATCGAGGACGTGCCGCACGTCGAGTTGAACGGGCACATCCTCGTCCCGCTCCAGAACGTCGCGTCCCTCCACTGCTCCAGCCGCTGCGACGCCCCCGAGCCCGACTGGCCGCCGCGCGGGCTCGAGGCCGAGGACGACGAGCGCGACGACGAGGAGTGAGAGCGCCGAGCTTGGACCCGCGAGCTCGATGCGCCGCGCCGCCGCTCTGAACCTGCTCAAGGCGTGGCTGCTGGTGGCGATCCTCGCCGCGGCGTTCGGAGCGCTCGGCTGGCTGATCGGGGGGTCGCGACCGGCGTCGCTCTTCGCGTTCTGCTCGCTGCTCGCCGGCGTCGCGGTCTACTGGTACGGCGACCGCGCGCTGCTCGGCTCGCTCGGCGCCCGGCCGTACGCGCTCGCGGAGGATCCGATCCTGCGTTCCACCACCGATCGGCTCGCCGCCGCGCTGGCGGTCGCTCCGCCGAAGCTCTACCTGCTCGACGACGGCTTCCCGCGCGCGTTCGCCGTCGGACGCGGCCCGCGCAGCTCGTCGCTGGCCGTCAGCACGGGGCTTCTGGCCGGCCTCCCGCCCATAGAGGTCGAGGCCGTGCTCGCGCACGAGCTCGCGCACGTCCGCGCTCGGGACGTGCTCACGCAGACCTCCGCCGTGCTGCTCGCGCTCACGCTGGTCGAAGTGAGCCGGGTCGGCGGTTGGCTCTCGCGGGCGCTCCTGTTCGTGCTCGCACCGGTGGCGGCGGCGTTCGTCCACCTCCTGATCTCGCCGCGACGCGAGCTGGCTGCGGACACCGCCGCGGCAGCGGTCGCCGCGTCGCCGCACGACCTCGCCGATGCGTTGCTCCGGCTCGACGGGGCGAGCGGCCTCGTACAGTTCGCGGCCTCGCCGGCAACCGAGCCGCTCTACCCGGTGAACCCGTTCGCATCCGACAAGCTCTCGCGTATGTTCAACACGCACCCGCCGCTGGCGACGCGGGTCACCGCGCTCCGCCGGCTGGGGGACGCGGCTCCCCACCCCACCGTCCGTCGCGAAGACGAGTGACCGGATTGCGTGGGCTCACCGACGTCCCTGGCTTCCGGGTCGGCCATGTCACCGACCGCGCCGGCGGCACGGGGTGCACGGTCGTCCTCGCACCGGACGATGGAGCGGTGGGAGCGGCCGACGTCCGCGGGCCGGCTGCCGGGACGATCGGGACGGAGTCGCTTCGGCCGGGCCGTCTGATCCAGCGCGCCCACGCCGTGCTGCTCACAGGCGGGAGCGCATTCGGGCTCGCGGCCGCCACGGGGGTGACGGGGTACCTCGGCGAGCGCGAGATCGGCTACGCGGTCGGCCCGGTTCGGGTGCCGATCGTCGTCGGGGCGGTGATCTTCGACCTCCTGGTCGGCGACCCGGCGGCCCGGCCCGACGCCGAGGCCGGCTACGCCGCCTGCGCCGCCGCGCACGACGGCCCGGTCGCCGAGGGCAGCGTCGGCGCCGGCACGGGCGCAACCGTCGGCAAGCTCCTCGGCGGGGAGCGCGCGGTGAAGGGCGGGCTCGGGACCGCGGCCGCGTCGCTGGCGGGCGGGGCCAGGGTGGGAGCGATCGCCGTCGTCAACGCGCTCGGCGATGTCGTCGACCCTGCTTCCGGAGCCATCGTCGCGGGCGTGCGGCGACCGGACGGCGACGGCTGGCTGGACGCGGACGCGGCCATGGCTGCCGGCCTCGAGGGCTCCGTCTTCGCGCTCTCGAGCACCACGCTGGCGGTCGTGGCGACCGACGCGGCGCTGACGAAGGAGGAGGCGGCTGCCGTCGCGATGATGGCGCACGCCGGCGTGGCGCGGGCGACTCGGCCCGCGCACACGATGCTCGACGGCGACACGGTGTTCGTCCTCGCGACCGGCGCGGCCGGCCGGGCGAACCTGACGGCGCTCGGTCACGTGGCTGCCGGGGTCGTGGCCGCGGCGATCGTGCGGGGCGTTCGGACCGCCGACGGTCTCGGCGGCGTGCCGTCGCTGTCCGAGCTCGGCGCCGAATAGGCGACGGGGCCGCTCTCGCGGCCCCGTCCAGTTCAATTCGGCGGCGTCCTACTCTCCCGGGGGCTCGCGCCCCAAGTACCATCGGCGCCGGCGGGCTTAACTTCTCTGTTCGGAATGGGAAGAGGTGTACCCCCGCTGCTATGGCCGCCGAAACTGTCAAAGGCGCGCGATCCGCGGCACCTTCAAAACTCCATAGCGACGAACGCGTGCTCAAAATCAAGACCTCGGGCAATTAGTACGGGTCCGCTGAACGCATTGCTGCGCTTGCACGTCCCGCCTATCAACGTGGTGGTCTTCCACGGCCCTTACTCCCTCGAGGGGATGGGGAGCCTCATCTCGAGGTGGGCTTCCCGCTTAGATGCTTTCAGCGGTTATCCCATCCAGGCGTGGCTAATCAGCAGTGCCCTTGGCAGGACAACTGATACACCAGCGGCCTGTTCGTCTCGGTCCTCTCGTACTAGAGACGACTCCTCTCAAGCTCCCAGCGCCCATGGCGGATAGGGACCGACAGTGTTGTTACTCCCGCACGTATTGCGTGTGCGGGGGCCAGGTCATTTCTGCCTGGCTCTGCATGTCGCCATGCAGCTCGGACTGTATCTTCCGGGCCATCCTGCGGCCTTGTCCGGCGTACAGTCTCTGAGGATTCTGGAGGGCTACGAGCTCTCTCCACGCCACCTTCCGGAACTTTCCGTCTCCGTTCATCGAGAGGGAGAGCTCCAACAGCTCCGAAAAGCCGTCGAAGGTGCGGTGGCGACCACGAGCCATATCGCGTACGACCGAAGCGAACTTCTCGAAGTCCGCCTGCTTGCTCGACAGCATCGGGCATCGCTCGAAGAACGGGATGACGCTCCCGAGCAGCGCTCCCCGGTTCCGGACGACCAGCACGAGCGCGTGATCGCGCCGGCTGTTCGCCTTGATGGTGCCGCACCCGAGCCGCTCTCGGATCACCTCGAGCACCTGAGCCCTGTCGCCGTTCTGGCTGACGTGGAACTCAGGCACGAGCTGAAAACCGACGCGACACGACGCGTTGCGCTGCACCGAGACCGAGAAGCTCCCTTCTCCGTCGACGTACCCTGCGATGTAGCCGTCCAGTCTTTCCTGCTGATTGTCCGCACCCGTCACGTTGTCACTATCGTATACGCCTGGTCGGACGACACACGATGAGTAGTGCGGGATACTCGGAGTTCCCAGCATATGGCCGGATTTATAGACAGCAATGGTCTACTGTCTCACGACGTTCTGAACCCAGCTCGCGTACCGCTTTAATGGGCGAACAGCCCAACCCTTGGGACCTGCTTCAGCCCCAGGATGCGACGAGCCGACATCGAGGTGCCAAACCCTTCCGTCGATGTGGACTCTTGGGAAGGATAAGCCTGTTATCCCCGGAGTACCTTTTATCCGTTGAGCGACGGCAATTCCACTCTTAACCGTCGGATCACTAAGGCCCACTTTCGTGCCTGCTCGACTTGTCAGTCTCGCAGTCAAGCTCCCTTATGCCTTTGCGCTCTACGCACGATTTCCAACCGTGCTGAGGGAACCTTTGCGCGCCTCCGTTACATTTTAGGAGGCGACCGCCCCAGTCAAACTACCCACCTCACGCTGTTCCCGACCCGGATCACGGCATCGGGTTAGAAGCCCAGAATCCGAAGGGTGGTATCCCAAGGGTGGCTCCACGAAAGCTGACGCTCCCGCTTCAAAGCCTCCCACCTATCCTGGACAACGAACACCAGACTCCAACGCAAAGCTGTAGTAAAGGTTCACGGGGTCTTTCCGTCCAGCCACGGGTACTCGGCATCTTCACCGAGACTACAATTTCACCGGATCCCTCGTTGAGACAGCGCCCAAGTCGTTACGCCATTCGTGCAGGTCGGAACTTCGCGTTCACCCTCCGTTTCCGGAGGCGCAGACTATCCCTTCACCCTGCTGCAGCTGCTTGAGTACCGCCGACGCGTCGTACCGCCGCCTACCGCTCGGGTTCATCTCCCGTGCGAGCTCGACGATTCGAACGAGGCCCGCTGTGCTCCGATGCTCGCCCGCGGCCATCAGCCGGCAGATCGTGGCGAAGCGTTCGAAGTCACGGCGCTTCCCGGACAGGAGCGGCCAGGTCTCGAAGTGTGGAACGACGTGCTCGAGGATGTCCTCGAGCCGACGGGTTTCCCACTTCAGCGTCTGATCGCTGCGGTCCGGCCGGATGCTCCCGCACCCGAAGTGGGCCTGCAACGCGTACAGCACCTCGGCGCGGTCTCCGTTCTGGCTGACGGAGAAGCTCGGCCGCACCTCCCATCCGACCCGCAGCTTCGCGCGGGGCGAGATGGAGACGGTGAAGCACCCTTCTCCGTCGGCGTAGCCGGAGATGTACGCCGAGAGGAACTCACGACTGCTCCAGGGGCCGGCGTCTGATCGCACTCGTAGATTGTCGCCTATCCAGACGACGGAGCACGATCTCACGTCCTGAACGGACGATCAGTCGTTACGGGGTCAAGCGCCACAATGTGGTGTGACGCCGACTTCCCACGGGATCACCCTTTCGCTTCCACGACGTCCTTGAGGCGCCGCATACGAGGAGGGTTTCCCCGTTATTAGCCGGTGTTTCCGTCCGGAATTACTTCCGAACCGGGCAATATTCTCTCGATTTACCCGACAAGGAATTTCGCTACCTTAGGACGGTTATAGTTACCGCCGCCGTTTACCGGGGCTTGGATTCAAGGCTTCGCCCGAAGGCTAACCTCTCCTCGTGACCTTCCGGCACCGGGCAGGCGTCAGCCCCTATACGTCGTCTTACGACTT
>DATBMH010000032.1:0-3457 GCA_036554945.1 Gaiellaceae bacterium
GACCACGTCAGCTCCACGTGGCGCTTGGCCCGCGTGATGCCGACGTACAGGAGGCGCCGCTCCTCCGCCACGGCCTCGCCGAGCTTGGAGCGCTTGAACGGCAGCTCGTTCTCCTCCAGTCGCGGGAGGCACACGGCCTCGAACTCCAGGCCTTTCGCTCGGTGGTACGTCAGGAGGTTGACGCCCCGGCCCTCCGCGTCCTCGCCGAAGCGCGATTCGAGGTCGGTCAAGAAGTCTCCGACCGTCCCCTCGCCGAACTCCTCCGCCAGGCGGACGAAGCGGGCGAGGTCTCCCTGGCGGGTCAGCTCCTCCTCGCCGACGCCCTCCGGGACATCGGCGGTCAGACCCTGAGCAGCGGCGAACTCTCGGACGACCTTCGCGACGTCCGTCGACGAACCGGCGCCTCGCAGCGCTCGGATCATTCCCCTCGCCGCCGGCCGTGCCAGGAAGGCGCCTCCGCGCACCTGGTACGGGATGCCGGCCTCCGCAAGCGCTTCCTCGAACGGCTCCGACCTCGAGTTGATCCGGTAGAGCACCGCGATCTGCTCGTACGGCGGGCCGAGCTCGCGGATCCGTTCGACGATCGACTCGACCTCCGCGTCCGGGTCGGCGCACGCGCGCAGCACCGGCTCCGGGCCTGCGTCGCGCGTCGCGCGCAGCACCTTCGCCGCGCCGCCGAGCTTCGGCACGAGCCGGTTTGCCAGCTCGAGCACCTCCGGCGTCGAGCGGTAGTTCTCCTCCAGCCGGAAGACCTGCCCGCCTGCCCGCAGCAGGTACTCCGGCGTCGCGCCCGTGAACGAGTAGATCGCCTGGTAGTCGTCGCCGACGACGCACAGGTCGTCCCGGTCGCCGAGCCACCGCTCCAGCAGCGTCTGCTGCAGCAGGTTGACGTCCTGGTACTCGTCGACCGTGAACGCCTTGTACCGCTGGCGGAAGATCCGGGCGGCCTCGGCGTCCTCGTCGTACAGCCGGATCGCAAGCTCGAGCAGGTCCTCGAAGTCGATCCGGCCCTGCCGCTCCTTCTGCTGCTCGTACCTCCGGAAGACGCTGACCATCAGATCCGCGGCGATCGGCGGCTCGTGGCCGTCGAGCCCGCCCAGGTACGTCTCCGGCGTCAGGCGCCGGTTCTTCGCCCACTCGATCTCCTGCGCCAGGTCCCCCAGCGCACGGAACTTGTACGGGGGCGGCAGCGAGCGCCGGATCGGTTGCAGCGTCAGCGCCTTCGACGGGAGGATCTGGCCGAGCCGGTTGCCGACGAAGAACCGGAGTTGCGCGAGCGCCGCCGAATGGAACGTGCGGGCCGCGACGCCTCGAACGCCGAGCGCCGCCAGCCGCTCGCGCATGACGCCCGCGGCCTTGTCCGTGAAGGTCACTGCGAGGATCTCGGACGGCTCAAAGGTCCCGGTCAGGACCTGGTTCGCGATGCGGCGGGTGATCGTCGTCGTCTTGCCCGAGCCGGCGCCGGCGAGGATCGTCACCGGGCCGCGCACGGCCTCGACCGCAGCGCGCTGCTGAGGGTTCAGTCCCTCGAAGACGTCCATGCCTCGAGGTTAGGGCGCGCGTCGGTCGTGCTTCGCGCCGATTCTGGAACTAGAGCGTCACGCGCTCGCGACGATCGACGCCCGTGCCGCGCTCCGGGTCCCGGCCTCGGATCAGGACGAAGTGCTCCTCGGCGGTCGCGCGATAGAGCCGGTGCGGCGTGGGCGGCTGGACGTCTGCGAGGTCCCAGCCGGGCCCCTCGTTCGTCCGTGAGAGCCGATCGAAGATCTCGATGCCGCGCTCGAGCTCGGCACCGGTCAGCTCCTCCGCCGTGC
Organism: Gaiellaceae bacterium; assembly: GCA_036554945.1. GTDB lineage: Bacteria > Actinomycetota > Thermoleophilia > Gaiellales > Gaiellaceae > JACDAN01. The sequence goes on from DATBMH010000032.1 coordinate 1,815, forward strand.
CGCTGATGTAGACGGCTCCGGCGGCTCCGATCGCGACCGATGTGTCGTAGATCGCGATTGCGACCTCCGCCCGCGCCGCGAGGTTCTGCGAGTGCCGCGTGTCGTGCGCCGAGACCCAGTGGAAGTGCCGGTAGTCCTCGCACGCGAACCAGACGGGCGACACCCACGGGCGGCCGGTCTCGTCCGCGGTACCGAGGGCCATGTACTTCGTCTCGTCGATGATGAGCCGGGCCTGGTCGGCGAGCTCAGCGTCCATGGAGTTCCTCCTTGAGCGAGCGGACATCCGCTTCGAGCCGCGCGACGCGAGCCTCCAGCGAATCGGTGGGCTGCGAGACCGGCTCGTCGTCCCCGCCGAGCAGCTGCGCATAGCGCTGCCCCTTCTCGCCGGGCCGCCTCGGAAGCCGGGCGACGAGCTCGCGCTGGATCAGCGCTTCGAGGACGGCCTCGGCGTCGGCCGGCGAGTCGAAGTGGAAGAGGCGCTCCGTGCGCTGCTTCAGCTCGCCGGTGGTTTGCGGCCCGCGAACAATCAGGACGGCGAGCAGCGAGAGCTCGGCATCCGAGAGCGCCAGCGCATCGTCGAGCAGGTGCCGGTACTTCACCGCCCGGCTGCCGGCGCCGCTCGCGAGCCGCACCCAGCCGCGGGTCGAGAGCCGCTGGAGCGCGTCGCGGATGGTCGGCTCGTCGTAGTCGACGACGGGGTCGCGGTTCGTCGATTGGTTGCACGCGAGGCGGAGCGAGTTCAGCGAGAGGGGGTAGGCGTCCGGTGTCGTCCGTTGCTTCTCGATCAGGCAGCCCAGCACCCGGAGCTCGACGGCGTCGGCGTCCACGGCCCGCAGGCTAACCTCCGCCGCCGTGGCGGACTACATCTTCACGATGATCCGGGCCTCGAAGTTCTACGGGCCCGAGCGCAAGGTGCTCGACGACATCACGCTCGCGTTCCTCCCCGGCGCGAAGATCGGCGTGCTCGGGCCGAACGGCGCCGGGAAGTCGACGCTGCTGCGGATCATGGCCGGCGTCGAGGAGCCGTCGAGCGGAACGGCGGAGCTCACGGCCGGCGCGACCGTTGGTCGGCTGCCGCAGGAGCCCGACCTCGATCCCGCCAAGGACGTCCGCGGCAACGTCGAGGACGGCGTCCGGCCGCTCCGCGACCTGCTCGACCGCTTCAACGCGATCTCCGCGCAGTTCGCCGAGCCCGACGCCGACTACGACGCGCTCCTCGCCGAGCAGGCGAAGGTGCAGGAGGCGATCGACCGCGCGGGCGCGTGGGAGCTGGACGCTCGGCTCGACCGCGCGATGGACGCGCTTCGGCTCCCGGAAGGCGATCGCGATGTGACGACGCTGTCCGGCGGCGAGCGACGGCGGGTCGCGCTGTGCCGGCTGCTGCTGTCGTCGCCGGACCTGCTCCTTCTGGACGAGCCCACGAACCACCTCGACGCCGAGTCCGTCGCCTGGCTCGAGCGCTTCCTCGCCGAGTACGCGGGCACCGTCGTCGCCGTCACGCACGACCGGTACTTCCTCGACAACGTCGCCGGCTGGATCCTCGAGCTCGACCGCGGCCGCGGGATCCCGTACCAGGGCAACTACTCCGGCTGGCTCGAGCAGAAGCAGGCGCGGCTCGCCGTCGAGGAGAAGCAGGAGTCGGC
>DATBMH010000053.1:0-2218 GCA_036554945.1 Gaiellaceae bacterium
CGGGCGGCGATGTTCACGGCCTCCCCGGTCGCGAACGTCGACTCCGAGACGTCGTCCACGACGACCTGGCCCGCCTCGATGCCGATCCGGACGTCGAGGCCGAGCTCCTTGACGGTCTCGAGGATGCTCAGGGCCGACCGCACGGCGCGCTCGGCGTCGTCCTCGTGTGCCTGCGGGATGCCGAACGCGGCCATGACCGCGTCGCCGGCGAACTTCTCGACCAGCCCGCCGTGGGTTGTCACACAGTGCGAGACCCGGTCGAAGTACTGCTGCACGCGGCGGCGCGCCACCTCGGGATCGGTGCCGGAGACGAGTTCGGTCGACCCCACGAGATCGACGAACAGGACGGTTGCGAGCTTGCGCTCCACTCCTCAAGTGTATGAACGAACGCGGAGGTCGAAAAACTCCCGCTCATGCGGCGTTTTCCGCAACCCAGGACACCGCGGAGTCCCGCTCGACAGGCTCGAAGACGCGCAGCTCCCCGGGCTGAGCCAGCCGAAGGCGCTGACGCTCGGCGACCGGGTCGCGGTCATGCGGGACGGCGTCCTCCAGCAGTTCGACGGGCCCTTACGGTCGACGACTCGCTGCTCGGCGAGCGGCCGGCGCTCCGCCGGTTCGAGGGCCGGCGCGTGATCCTGGGCATCCGGCCCGAGGACCTCGAAGACGCGGCCGAAGCGGACGGCGACCGGGCCCGGCGACGAATCACCGCGGTCGTCGACATCCGCGAGGACATGGGCTCGGAGGTCTTTGTCCACTTCGGCGTGCGCGGCCCGCCGGTGCGCGGCGAGGACGTGAAGGCGGCCGTCGGCGCGGACGCCGTCGAGGCGAGCGAGGAGGAGGCGAGGAAGCAGGGCAGCCTCTGGGTCGCCCGCCTCGGGCGCGGCATGCGCGCCCGGGAGCGCGACCGGATCGACCTGCGGTGGTGCCAGCCCGGCTGCACTTCTTCGATCCCGACACGGGCTCGGGATCTACGACGAGTCGGGCTGACGGCTCGGGCCGGGGATAGAGTCCCGGCCGTGCTCGACCCGAAGGTCTTCAAGGCATACGACATCCGCGGGATCCACCCCGCCGAGCTGGACGAGGACGGCGCGTACCGGATCGGGCGCGCGTACGTGGAGCAGTTCGAGCCGCGGAAGATCGCGGTCGGGCACGACATGCGGGTCTCCTCGCCGGCGATGGCCGGCGCGTTCGTCCGCGGGGCGAGCGAGGCCGGCGCGGACGTGCTGGAGCTCGGGCTCGTCGGGACGGAGATGGTCTATTTCGCAGTCGGGGCGCTCGAGCTGGACGGCGGCGCGGAGATCACGGCGTCGCACAACCCGAAGGAGTACACCGGGATCAAGATCGTCCGCCGCGGGGCGCTGCCGGTCGGCGGCGAGTCCGGCCTCCTCGACATCCGGGACCGCGCCCTGTCGCTCGGGGACACGTCTGGGGGTCAGACCCCGGGACAGGTCGAGAAGCACGACGTCTGGCCCGCGTACGTCGACCGCGTGCTCTCCTTCGTGGACGTCTCGGCGATCAAGCCGCTCCGCGTCGTGATCGACGCCGCGAACGGGATGGCGGGCGTGATGCTCCCGCCGGTCCTCGAGCGCCTGCCGATCGACGCGGTGCCGTACTACTTCGAGCCTGACGGCACCTTCCCGAACCACGAGCCGAACCCGCTGCTGCCGGAGAACCGGGAGTTCATCATCGAGCGGACGACCTCCGAGGGCGCCGACTTCGGCGTCGCGTTCGACGGCGACGCCGACCGGTGCTTCTTCGTGGACGACCGGGGCGAGTTCGTGCCGGGCGACTTCGTCACGGCGCTCTTCGCCGAGTCGATCCTCGAGAAGCAGCCCGGGTCGAAGGTGATCTACGACCTGCGCGCGAGCTGGGCGGTCCCGGAGACCGTCGAGGCCGCCGGCGGCACGCCGCTCGTCAACCGCGTGGGCCACGCCTTCATCAAGCAACGCATGCGCGAGGACGACGCCGCCTTCGGCGGCGAGGTGTCGGGCCACTACTACTTCCGCGAGTTCACGCAGGCGGACTCGGGCGTCGTCCCGTTCCTCCTGATGCTGGAGCTCGTCTCGCGTCGGGGACAGAAGCTGTCCGAGATCCTGCGCCCGTTCCGCGAGCGGTACTTCATCACCGGCGAGCTCAACACGCCGGTGCCGGACGTCGACGCGAAGCTCGACGCGCTCGAGGAGCGCTTCGGCCGCGAGGGCGAGGTGTCCCACCTGGA
>DATBMH010000087.1:0-26814 GCA_036554945.1 Gaiellaceae bacterium
AGATCGAGTGACGCAGCCGAGCTACCCGGCGCCGCTCTCTCCCGAGGAGCTCGGCTTCGAGAAGATCGTCTACGAGAAGGCGCCGCCCCGCGCCACGATCACCTTCAACCGGCCGGACGTCCTCAACGCGTTCGACTTCCAAATGCTCCGCGAGCTCGCGCGGGCCTGCGAGGACGCCTCGTGGGACGACGAGATCCGCGTCGTCGTCCTCACCGGCAAGGGGCGCGCGTTCTGCGTCGGCGCCGACCTCCGGAACTGGGCCGTGGAGTATGTCGGCAGGCCGACCCAGTACTGGAAGTGGTTCGGCGCCTTCAAGGACGCCCACGACCGGCTCCGCGAGATCGGCAAGCCGACGCTGGCGCGGATCAACGGGATCGCGGTGGGCGGCGGCAACGAGCTCCAGATGGCCTGTGACCTTGCGGTGATGGTGGACGACGCGTTCATCCGCCACGTCGGGCCGGAGCACGGCTCGGTGCCGGCGGGCGGGGCCACGCAGTGGCTCTCGATCATGGTCGGCGACCGCCGGGCCCGCGAGATCGTCCTGATGTGCGAGGAGATCCCGGCCAAGCAGGCCGAGGAGTGGGGGCTCGTCAACTGGGCCGTCCCGGCGGCCGAGCTCGACGCGAAGACGGACGAGGTGGTCGAGAACCTCGCGCGCAAGCTGCCGCAGACCACCCGCTACGCGAAGCAGCACCTGAACTTCTGGCGCGACCTCGCCTGGCACGAGACGATCAACCACGCGCGCGACTGGCTCGCGCTCTCGATGGCCACCGAGGAGCCGAAGGCGGCGATCGAGAAGTTCCTGAAGAAATGAGCGCCGAGCCGCTCGTCCTGGTCGAGCGCGAGGACGCCGTCGCGGTCGTCCTGCTGAATCGGCCGAAGCAGCTGAACGCGCTCTCCGACGAGCTGATGGTGGAGCTCGTCGAGCGGCTGCAGGAGCTCGACGGCGACGACGGCGTCCGCTGCATCGTGGTCGGCGGGTCCGAGCGGGCGTTCGCCGCGGGCGCCGACATCGGCCAGCTGGCCGAGACCTCCGCAATCGAGTTCTACTACCAGCGCCGCGTCGAGCGGTGGGACGCGATCCGCGGGCTCTGGACGCCGCTCGTCGCCGCCGTGTCGGGCTTCTGCCTCGGCGGCGGCTGCGAGCTCGCGCTGTCGTGCGACCTGATCGTCGCCTCCGAGTCGGCGCAGTTCGGGCAGCCGGAGACCGCGCTCGGGATCATCCCCGGGGCCGGCGGGACGCAGCGGCTGACGCGCGCAGTCGGCAAGGCGACCGCGATGGACGTGATCCTCAGCGGCCGGTTCCTCACGGCTCGAGAGGCTCTCGACGCCGGCCTCGTCTCCCGCGTCGTCGCGAAGGAGGCGTGGCTCGAGGAGGCCAAGCGCGTCGCCCGCGACATCGCGCAGAAGGGCCCGATCGCCACCCGGCTCGCGAAGGAGGCCGTCGACCGCGCCTACGAGGGGCCGCTCTCGCTCGGGCTCGAGTACGAGCGGCGGCTGCTCTACCTCGCCTTCGCGTCGGAGGACGCGAAGGAGGGCCTGCAGGCGTTCGTCGAGAAGCGGAAGCCGGACTTCAAGAGCCGCTGAGCGCCGCCGAGACGGCTTCGAGGCTCTCGAAGTCGTGGCCGCTCGCGAAGAGGTCGATCGACGGCAGGGCCGCCTGCATCCCACGGGCGAGCGGCTCGTACGCCGGATCCTCCTTGAGCGGGTTCAGCCAGACGACCCTGTGGGCCAGGCGGGCGAGGCGCGCCATCTGCCCCGCGAGCAGCTCCGGGTCGCCGACGTCTAGGCCGTCGGAGCAGATCACGACCACCGAGCCGCGCGCCATCCCCGAGTGCCCGAACTCGTCCAGGAACGTCTTCAGGGACTCGCCGATCCGCGTCCCGCCCTCCCAGTCGACGACCTCCGCCGCCGCCCGCTCGAGCGCGGCGTCGGGATCTCGCGTCGCGAGCGCGCCGGTCACGCGCGTCAGGCGGGTGCCGAAGCAGAAGGCCTCCCAGCGCCGGTCCGCGCGGAGGGCGGCGTGCGCGAAGAAGAGGAGCGCCCGCGAGTAGTCCGCCATCGACCCGGACACGTCCAGCAGCAGCACGAGCCGCCGCTGTCGCGCCCGGCGCCGCCGAAGCGCCAGCTCGGCCGGCTCGCCGCCGGTCCGGAACGCGCGGCGCAGCGTTCGCCGCAGGTCGGGCGATCCCCGGCGGCCGGCCTCCCGCCGGCGGGTCCGTCGCCGTGGGACGGCCACGGCGATGCGCGCCATCTCCCGGGCGAGCAGCAGCAGCTCCTCGTCGGTGCACTGCGAGAAGCTCTTCCGCTTCAGGAGCTCGATCTGGCTCGCGAGCCCGACCTCGGGCTGGGGAAGCTCCATGCGGACGGTCAGCGCGCTCGGCGCCGTCGCGGCGTCTGCCTCGCCGAAATGCGCGCGAAAGACGCGGTCGTAGACCGGGATCTCCTCCGGCCGCGAGACCAGCGTCGCTCTGCCCGCCCAGTAGAGGTCGACCGGCCCGACGAGGGCGGTCGCGCGGCAGAAGTCAGTGACCCTGCCAGGGCCGGTCGCGAGCCCCTCCTCCCGAAGCGCCCGCCCGAACGACGCGAGGCTGTCGAGCGCCTCAGCCACCTGCGAGCTCCGCGGCCGCGACGCGCAGGTCCTCGCGGTTCTTCACCACCCAGCCGAGCGTCTCGCCGTCGGGGTCGCCCTCCACCGACTCGGCGCCGAGCAGCGAGAGCGCCCGCGCCCAGTCGATCGCCTCGGCCGCGCCCGGCCGCTTGACGAGGTCGAGGCCGCGGAGCCGGTCGACCGCCTCGGCAACGGAGCGGGCGAGCGCCTCCGAGACCCCGGGGGCCCGGAGCCGGATGATCTCGACCTCGCGTTCGAGGTCGGGGAAGTCGATCCAGTGGAAGAGGCAGCGGCGCTTGAGCGCGTCGTGCAGCTCGCGGGTCCGGTTGGACGTGATCACGACGACGGGCGGCTCGTCGGTGCCGATCGTCCCGAGCTCGGGGAGGGTGACCGTGTAGTCCGAGAGCACCTCGAGGAGAAACGCCTCGAACTCGTCGTCCGCCCGGTCGAGCTCGTCGATCAGGAGCACTGCGCTGCGGCCCGCGCGGAGCGCGCGGAGCAGCGGCCGCTCGATCAGGAAGTCCGGGCCGTACAGCTCGCGCAGCCGGCTGTCCGGGTCGAGCTCGCCGGCCTGGAGCGTGCGCGCGTAGAGCAGCTGCCGCGAGTAGTCCCACTCGTAGAGCGCCTGCGCCGCGTCGATCCCCTCGTAGCACTGGAGCCGGATCAGGTCGGCGCCCAGGATGCGGGCGAGCGTCTTGCCGACCTCGGTCTTGCCGACGCCGGCCTCGCCCTCGAGCAGGAGGGGCCGCCCCATCGCGAGGCCGAGGTAGACCGCGGTCGCGAGACCCCGGTCAGGAAGGTAGTCGTGGCTCCTGAGCGCGTCCTCCACCTGCTCGACCGAACCGAAGGGCATGCGCGAATCGTAAGGACCCGAGACCCATCGACCAGCAATCCGCGACGAGCTATCCTCGCCGGGCGACCGTACCCGGGAGAAGGAGGTCGGCCTTGCCCCACGAGCCAGTGACGTCGGACCGGTTCCGGTGACCCCGGACGATGTGCTCGTCGAGGCCGGCCGTCTGGCAGCCGAGGGGAAGGCGTTCGTGCTTGCCACCGTGGTCGACGTCGTCCGACCTGCGTCGACCCATCGCGGCGACCGCGCGCTGGTCACCGAGGACGGCGCGCTCGTCGGCTGGATCGGCGGCGCCTGCTCCGAGCCGATCGTCGTCCGTGAGGCTCTTCGGGCGCTCGCCGACGGGGAGACCCGCCTCCTGCGCATCGGCCCGCCCGGGCTCGACGCCGAGGGGGCCGAGGGCGTCGTGGTCGCCGAGAGCATGTGCGCGTCGGAGGGCGTAGTCGAGGTCCTCGTGGAGCCCGGGATGCCGAAGCCGCTGCTGGCGATCGTCGGGGAGAGCCCGGCGGCCCGCACGCTGGCCGACCTCGCGCGCACGATCGGCTGGCGCGTCGCGTCCGGTCGCACCGACGGCGCGGACGCCGTGGTCGTCGCCAGCATGGGACACGGCGACGCCGAGGCCCTCGCGGCCGCGCTCGCCGTCGGCACCGGCTACGTCGGCCTCGTCGCGAGCAGTCGCCGGGCGTCGGTCGTGCTGGAGGAGCTTCGCGAGAGCGGGGTCGGCGACGCCGACCTGGCACGGGTGCGCAGCCCGGCCGGGCTCGACCTGGGCCCGTCGACCCAGCAGGAGATCGCCGTCGCGATCCTCGCCGAGCTGATCGCCTGGCGGCACTCGGCCCGCCCCGGGCCGCACCTCCAGGTCGAGGAGGTCGTCGATCCGGTCTGCGGGATGCTGGTCGCCCTCGACGGCGCGAAGGAGACGGTCGAGCACGAGGGCGTCACGTACGCGTTCTGCTCGGCCCACTGCCGGAAGCGCTTCGAAGCCGAGCCCTCGCGCTACCTCGCGGCGACATGAGAGACGTCCTGCCCACGCTCGAGCGCTGGGTCGGGGACGACCTGCGCGTGGCGATCGCGACCGTCGTGGGCACCGAGCGGTCGGCGCCGCGGGACCCGGGCGCGGTCCTGGCGGTGTCCGAGCGCGGCGAGGTCGCAGGCTCCGTGACCGGCGGCTGCGTCGAGCCGGCCGTCTACCAGGAGGCCGAGGAAGTGCTGGCCGGGGGAGCGCCCCGGCTGAAGACCTACGGGATCGCCGACGAGCAGGCCTTCGAGGTCGGGCTCCCCTGTGGCGGGACCGTGCACATCTTCATCGACATGCTCGACCCGACCCTCGTCGCGCCGATCTCGCAGGCGATCGCGGACGAGAGGCCCGTCGCGCTGGAGATGCGGGTGTCCGGCGCCGACGCCGGCGCGAAGCGCCTCCTCACGCCCGACGACGACGGCCCGGCGGCGACCATGCTCGCCCGCGGCGAGAACGGGTTGCTCGAGGTGGACGGCGAGCAGTCGTTCGTCTCGTCGTTCGTGCCGCGGCCGCAGATGTACGTCTTCGGCGCCGTCGACCACGCCGCCGCCGTCGCGGGCATCGGCCGGTTCCTCGGCTACCGGGTGACGGTCTGCGACGCGCGCGCGAAGTTCGCGACGCCGGAGCGGTTCCCCGACGTGGACGAGCTCGTCGTCGAGTGGCCGGACCGCTTTCTCGCGCAGGCGCCGATCGACGAGCGCACCGCGATCTGCGTGCTCACGCACGACCACAAGTTCGACGTGCCCTTGCTGAAGGTCGCCGTCGAGTCCGACGCCGGCTACATCGGCGCGATGGGCTCGCGGCGGACGACCGAGGAGCGCGAGCGCCTGCTGCGGGAGGAAGGTGTCACGGACGAGCAGCTCGAGCGGATCCACGCGCCGATCGGCCTGAGGCTCGGAGCGCGCGGGCCGGAGGAGGTCGCGGTGGCCATCGCCGCCGAGCTCGTCCAGGTTATGCGCTCGGCCGCGAAGCCCGCGGTCGAGGCGGCTCGGTGAAGCTCGAGAACTCGTTCGTCGTCACCGTTCCACCCGCGCAGGCCTGGAGGTTGCTCGTCGACGTGCCGCGCGTCGTTCCGTGCATGCCCGGCGCCGAGCTGGCCGAGACGGTCGACGGGGATCGCTGGAAGGTCACGATGGGCGTCAGGCTCGGCGCGATCTCGTTCATCTTCGACACCGACCTCACCCGTCAGGAGGCCAACGAGACGGTGCGCCGCACGAGGCTCGCGGCCAGCGCGCGGGAGACGCACGGCCAGGGGATGGCGCGCGCCACGATCGAGTCGACGCTGTCCGAGATCGCCGACGGGACGCACGTCGAGATCGTCACCGACCTCGTCCTGTTCGGGCCCGTTGCGGTCTACGGACGGGGCCTGATCGCCGACGTCTCGACCGAGCTGGCCAGGAGCTTCGCATCGTGCCTCCAGACCATGCTCGAGACGTCGCCCGAGGGGGCCGAAGTCGTCAGACCCAAGGTGCCGTTCCGGCGCCTTTTCGGAAGGAGGTAGCCATGCCCAACGTGGACGAGCTGCTACAGGGAGCTCAGGGCGCTATGACCGTCAAGCGCGTCTACGGCGATCCGATCGAACAGGAAGGCGTCACCGTGGTTCCGGCTGCCGCCGTCGGGGGCGGCGGCGGAGGGGGCGGCGACTCCGACAACAACGGCGGCGCGGGATTCGGGCTCCGGGCGCGGCCCGTCGGTGCCTACGTCATCCGCGGCGACGACGTGCGCTGGGTTCCGGCGGTCGACGTCACCCGCGTGCTCCTGTTGGTCCTCGCCGGCCTGGTGGTCCTGCGCTCGATCCTGCGGCGCTAGGAGGCTCAGACCTCGAGCTCGACCGGAACGAGCTCGGTGTCGAACGTCTCGCCGTTTCGATGGACGGTCACGCGGACCGTCCGGCCGATCACGTCGCCGACCATCAGCCGCTGCAGGTCGTCGACGCTCTCGACCGGCGTGTCGTCGACGGCGAGGATCAGGTCCTCCGGCCGCAGCCCGGAGATGTCCGCGGGGCTCTGGTCGACCGTCTCCACGATCTCGACCGCGGCGGCCCGGCCGAGCTGCTGCCCGAGGCGCGGCGGGAGCGGGCGGGGGCCGAGGGCGATCCCGAGGTAGGCCCGGCGGAAGCGCCCCTCGCTCATGAGCGCGGCGATGATCTTCCGCGTCGCCTCGTTGATCGGGACCGCCAGACCGAGGCCGACGCCGGCGACCGCGGTGTTGATCCCGACGACGGAGCCGCGTCCGTCGACCAGCGCGCCGCCCGAGTTGCCGGGGTTCAGCGCCGCATCCGTCTGGATCACGTTGTCGACGATCCGCGCGGCCCGCCGAGACCGAACCGGGAGCGAGCGCCCCAGCGCCGAGACCACGCCGGCGGTCACCGAGCCGGCGAAGCCGTGCGGGTTCCCGATCGCCACCACCAGCTGACCGACCCGGAGCTGCTCGGCGTCGCCGAGCTCGGCCGGCTGGACGGCGCCGTCGAGCCGCAGCACGGCGAGGTCGGAGAGCGGATCGGCGCCGGTGACCTCGAACGCGAGCTCGCGGCCGTCGACGAAGGACGCGACGCCGGTCCCGTCCGTTCGCTCCACGACATGCGCGGAGGTGAGCGTGAAGCCGTCGGGCGTGATCACGACCGCGCTGCCGGCCCCGTCGAGCCGGCGGCCGCCCCGGACGCGCCGGGACACGCGCAGGTTCGCCACGGACGGCGAGAGCCGTTCCGCGACCGTCGTGACGACGCGCGAGTACGCGTCGAGCGCCTCGCCGTCCGTCGGCAGGGGCGTCGCGCCTGCGGGCTGAACGGCATCGCGCTCGGCGCGGACGAGCTTCAGGCTGGCCATGGGGCCACGGTACCGAGCGGCCCTTGGGCTACGCCGACGGATGCGAGAGACTGGAGAGCGTGAAGAGGTTCTGCATGACCGTGGTGGTGGCAGGGATGGCCGCGGTCGGCCCTGCCGACGCAGGCGGCGCGTGGCGGCAGATCAGCACGCCGCAGCAGTCCTCGACGAGTCAGATCGGCACGTTCCGGACCGGCGACGGCGTGCTGCATGTCGCCTGGCAGCAGCGAACCGGGCCCACCGCGTACAGCCTCATGCACACCGGGATCCGTCCGAATGGTGTCTCCGGCGTGACGACGCCCGTGGTGACGGGCTTCGTCGGCGTCCAGGACGTCGCCCTCGCGCGGATCAGCGGAAGGCTCGAGGCGTTCTTCACGGGCCAGCGGACGACCGACACGACGGATCCGTTCATCGGCCTGCTGCGGGCGTTCACCCCCGACGGCGGCACGAGCTGGGGGTTGGGGCAGCCCGTCGCCCGGACGCCGTACGTCCACGGGAGGACGGCGAGCATCACGCCCAACGGCTGGCTCCAGACCTGGTACGAGATCGGCGAGACGGTCCTCCATGCCGGCTACGACCCGGCCACGCCGCTCACGAGGCTCTACGCCGCCGGCTCGACGGCCTGCTGCGCCTACCAGCAGAACGTCGCGGCGAGCCCGACGCAGGCGATCGTCGCCTGGTGCAGCGGGATCAGCGCGCCGAGCGGTCTCTTCGCGCATGCGGTGCATCCGACCACCGGCGCCGCGATCGGCGCCCCGATGCTCCTCCCCGGCTCCCAGGGCCGGATCTGCGAGGCAGCCGGCCGCGTCCCGCTCGTCCTGCGTGTCGGCGGCGGGTTCTACGTCGCGGAGGCCGTCGGCCGCTCGGCCAACCGCGTCGGTCTCTGGCGGGTGGGGTCGAGCGCGATGGGGATCATGGCGTCGGGCGTCGCCGCCAAGCGGACGGTCGCGCTCGCCGCCGCCCCCGACGGCCGGCTCTGGGTCGCCTGGACGCAGGTCGGGTCGAGCCGGATCTTCTTCCGGCGGTCGAACCGGGCGACCACGCGCTTCGGCGAGGTCGTCTCGCTCGTTCGGCCGCGCGGCCAGATCGAGGCCACGGAGCTCGACATCGCGGCGCAGGGAGACCGGCTGGACGTTCTCGCCCGCTACGGCGCGATCGCGGGCGTCACGCTCCTCCACAACCAGGTCTACCCGGGGCTGACGCTCCAGGTGAGCGGCGCCGACGTCGCGCGCTTCCGGGTCCTCGACGCGGGCGATCCGGTCCGAGGCGCCACCGTCAGGGTCGGGCGCCGGGCGGTGCAGACGAACGGCGCCGGCGTGGCCACGCTCGACCTTCCCCGCGGACGCTACGCGGCGACCGCCTCGAAGCGCGAGTTCGTGAGCCACACCGCGCGGTTCCGCATCCGTCGCTGACAAGATTGCGCCGATGGCCGAGGTCGAGACCAGTCGCGAGGGCGCGGTCCTCACGATCACGCTCAACCGCCCGGACGTCCTGAACGCGTTCAACGCGGCGATGCACGAGGCGCTGGGCGCGGCGCTCAAGGACGCCCGGGACCCCGAGGTCCGCGCGGTCGTCCTCACCGGCGCGGGCCGCGGGTTCTGCGTCGGGCAGGACCTGACCGAGTTCCGCGAGGCGCCCGGCGACATCGGCGACCGGCTGCGCTCGAACTACCACCCGAACGTCCTCGCGATCCGGGCGCTCGAGAAGCCGGTGCTCGCCGCCGTCAACGGCGCGGCCGCCGGGGCCGGTCTCTCGTTCGCGTGCGCCTGCGACCTGCGCATCGCGTCCGACGCAGCGACCTTCGTCCCGGCCTTCATCAACATCGGGCTCGTCCCCGACTCCGGCGGGACGTACTTCATCGCGCGGCTGCTCGGCCCGTCCCGCGCGTTCGAGTGGATGACGTCCGGCCGCCGCCTTTCCGCCGAGGAGGCGCTGGGGTGGGGCCTCGTCTCGGAGGTCGTGCCCGCCGACGGCTTCACCGAGCGGGTCGCCGGGCTGGCCGCGCAGGTCGCGGCGATGCCGACGCGGGGGATCGGGATGACGAAGCGGCTCTTCGACCGCGCGCCCACGTCGACGCTCGGGGAGCAGCTCGAGTGGGAGGCGCAGCTCCAGTCCGCCGCGACGAGGACGGACGACTTCCGCGAGGGCGTGAACGCGTTCCTGGAGAAGCGCGACCCGAGCTTCGAGGGCAGCTAGCCCTCGGGCCGGGCGCACGAGAAGAACCCGATCTCGCCGGCGATCCGCTGCGCCTCCTCACCGGGCCCGGACGACTGGCCGAACGTCGCCTGTGCCTGCTGCTCGTTGCCCGCGAACGCCTGCTGGCCCGCCTGCTCCCAGAGATCCAGCTGCTGGTCGAGCAGCGCGAGCATCCGCTGGAAGTCCGCGTCGTCGTCCTCGGGCACCTCGAGGGCCCGGAGGTCGCTGTTCTGATCGCGCGCGATCGGCACCGCCCGCTGCATGAAGACCGCGAAGTCGCGCAGGAAGGTCTGCGGCGGCGGGATGTTCGCGATCTGCCGCTCGTGCTCGGCGCAGATCGCGTCGGCCTCCTTGATGAAGTCCGCCTGCCCGCTGTCGCTGCCGAACTGGCAGCCCGCCAGCGTGAGCACGCCGAGGAGAACCGCAACCGGGCGCATCTCCAAGAGCCTACGTCACCTAGTCCAAGAGCCCCTCGATCGCGGGAAGGAAGCCGGGCAGGTCGAGCAGCTGCTGCACGGGGATGCGGTCGACGAGCGCACGCAGGAGGCGCGCGGTCGTAGGCTCGATCGCGTCGGCGCGCTCCGCATCGTCGATCGCGCGGTCGAGCCCGGTCCGGACGAGCTCCTCGAGCTCCTCGTCGTCGATCCCCTCACGGCGCGCGAACGCCTCGAGCTCGTCGTCGCTCTCGAAGGCGAGGACGACCTCCTCGCGGGTGACGCCGAGCTCGCAGGCAACGCCGTCGAGCGAGGACAGGACGATCTGCTCGGCGACCTCCGACAGCCCTTCCGGCCCGCGCCAGTCGCGCGTCGCGCACGGGTCGGCGACCTGGGCGGGCGCGTACGAGGCGCCGCCGAGGGCCAGGTAGCCGAGGACCAGCGCTGCCGAGACGGCTGCCGCGATTGCGATCGCCCGCATCAGAGCGTCACGTCCCGGCGGTCCAGCAGGATCGGGACCAGCGCCGCGAGACCCAGCAGTGCGGCGGCGAGGAAGGAGCGCGAGAAGGCGTTCGTCGCGGCCCGGTCGAGCTGGTCCTGGAGCGAGCCGGCGAGCTCCCGGTAGGCCTCGCCGTCGCCGCGCGACTCCACGACCTCGCCGACGTCCGGCACGCGCGCCTCGGCCTCCGCGTCGTCGACCGCGGCCAGGATCGCCCGCGCGAGGCCGATCTTCTCGAGCGGCCGGATCTCGCTGTCGAGCACGTACGCCGTCCCGGCGGCGAGCGCCTCGTCGCGGTTCTCCTCGAGGTCGGCGGTGAAGATCGGCGTGAGGAGCAGCAGACCGAGCACGACGCCGGCGTGCCGCGCGGCGAGCGTCCACCCGCCGTGCACGGCCTGCGACGAGCGCCCGGCGAGGGCGCGCTCGGTGAGCGCCGAGAGGGCGAGGCCGAGCCCCGCGCCGACGGCGAGCTGCGGCGGCACCGTCCACGCCGCGCCGGCCTCGGGCAGCCAGCCGAGGGCGGCCAGGCCGCCCGCGATGAGGATCACGCCCGAGGCGGCACGGGCCCAGAGCGGCGTGATCCCCCCGGCGAAGCGGGCGGCGCCGATGGCGGCCAGCGGCATCACGGTCACGACGGCGCCGGCCGCCAGCGGCGAGAGGCGCCAGCCGTTGATCAGCAGGATCACGAGCAGGAAGAGCGCCGCGACCAGCGCGCCCGACACGAGCAGCAGCGCGGCGTTCGCGCCGAGATGCGGCCGCTCGAGCGGCTGGAGCGCGGGCACCGCACCGGCGCCGACCAGGGCGGCGAGCGTGACCAGCGCGAACGGCGCCTGGACGACGAAGATCGACTCCCAGCCGAGGAGCTCCGTCAGGATCCCGCCGATCGCCGGCCCGCAGGCCGCGCCCAGGATCCCGGCGAGCGCCCAGATCCGGGCCGCGGGTGCGTCGGCGCCCGTCTCGGCTGCCAGGAGCCCGAGCGCGGCACACACGACCGCCGCCCCCGCCGCCCCCTGGACGGTGCGCGCGCCGACGAGCACGTCGAACGACGGCGCGAAGGCTGCGACGAGCGACGCCGTGGCGAACGCCACGGTCCCGACGGCGAACACGGCCGTCGGGCGGCGGCGCGCCGCGAAGGCGGCCGGCAGGGCCGCAGCCGCGAGCGCGAGGTTGAACGAGGTCAGCGCCCAGGCGAGCGTCTCGATCTCGACGTCGTAGCGCGCCAGGATCTCCGGCAGCGCGATCGTCACGACCGACGAGTCGGCCAGGACGATCCCGACGGCGAGGCCGAGCAGCCCGATCCGGATCCGCGGCACAGCCGCGGAGGTTAGAGTCGCGCCGTGGTCTGGGTGATCGTGATCCTCGCCGTCCTCGCGGCGCTCGCGATCTTCCTGGTCGTCCTCTACAACCGCTTCGTCCGGCTCCGGAACCGGGTCGACAACGCGTGGTCGCAGATCGAGGTGCAGCTCAAGCGGCGCTGGGACCTGATCCCGAACCTCGTCGAGACCGTCAAGGGCTACGCCGCGCACGAGCGCGAGACCTTCGAGAACGTCACGCAGGCGCGTGCGGCCGCACAGCAGGCGCAGACTCCGGCGGAGTCGGCCCAGGCGGAGGGCATCCTCGGCCAGGCACTCGGCCGGCTGTTCGCGGTGGCCGAGGCGTACCCGGAGCTCCAGGCGGACGAGAACTTCCGCCAGCTCCAGTCGGAGCTCTCCGAGACGGAGAACCGGATCGCCGTCTCGCGCCAGGTCTACAACGACACGGTCCTGACGTTCAACAACGCGATCCAGACGGTGCCCGGCGTCTTCCTCGCCGGCCCCTTCGGCTTCTCGAAGCGCGAGTTCTTCGACGTGGAGGACGACGCGCAGCGCGAGCCGCCGCAGGTCAGCTTCAGCGCCCCTTCGGGCTGAGATGCGCTGCCTCGCCGTCGCTGCGGCAGGCCTCGTCGCCGCGCTCTCGCTCGCGGGAACGGCCTCGGCGCAGTCGTACGAGCTCCTCCAGAGCGACGTCAGCCTCGCCGTCGGCCCGCCCGGCAACCCACCCGGCGCGGTCCGGGTCGAGGAGCACATCACCGTCGGGTTCGCAGGGTCGTTCACGTACGGCTTCCGCGACATCCCGCTCCGCGAGGGCGAGACGATGGACCAGATCGGCGTCGTCGAGAACGGCCGCTCCTACCGGCCGGGCGCACCGACCGAGCTCGAGCCCGGAGGCCCGCCCGGCACGTTCGGCGTCGAGCGGCGCGGCGACGACGTCCGCATCGTGTGGCGGTTCCAGGCGGCGAACGAGTCGCGGACGTTCACCGTGCGGTACCGGATCAGCGGGCTCGCGGTCGCGTACGACGACGTCGTGGACGTGAACCTGAAGGTGTGGGGCGACGAGTGGGAGCAGTCGCTCGGCCGCCTGACGGCGATCACGACCGGCCCTGCCGACGTGGTGCGCGCCTGGGGCCACCCGGTCTGGGTCCGCGGCGACGTCACGCTCTCGGCCAACCGGGCACTACTCCGTGCCGTGTCCGTTCCGGCCAAGCAGTTCGTCGAGCTCCGCACGCTGTACCCGCGCAGCGCGTTCCCGTCGACGGCCGGGATGAAGGTCGAGGAGGGCAACGGGCTCGGGAAGATCACCGCCGAGGAGCTGGAGGACGCAGAGGCGTACGAGCGGGACCACGACCGGATCCAGGAAGCGCTCGATCACCCCTGGCGCTCCGCGCTCACCATCCTCGCGCTCGGGACGATTCCGGCGTTCCTCCTCGCCGGCTTCGTCTTCTGGCGTTTCGGGCGCGAGGCGCGGACCGGCTACGACCGCGAGTACGAGCAGGAGCCGCCCACGGAGACCGAGCCGGCGCTCGTCCCCCTGCTCCTCCAGCAGGGCGGCGGCCCGGGCTCGTTCGAGTTCACGGCGACGTTGTTCGACCTGATCCGGCGCGGCGCCTACCGCTCGGCGCCGGTCACGACCGAGCGGTCGGTCTGGGGCGGGCTCCGCAAGGAGCTCGTGAACGACCTCGAGCTGAGCGCCGGCGAGCCGCAGACGCTCCGGAAGTGGGAGCGCGACGTGGCCGACGTGGTCGACTCCGTCCTCGACGGCGGGTCCGAGCGGCTGTCCCGGTTCCGCGAGGAGATCGAGGACGAGCGCGCGTCCATGTCCAAGCGCTTCACGGCGTTCAAGGCGAGCGTCGGCACCGAGGTCTCCGAGCGCCGCTGGTTCATCTCGATGGGCGCGATCCCGCTGGTCGCCGGGCTGCTCGTCTTCGCCGGACTGGGGGCGCTCCTGATGTATCTCGCGATCGACGGCTGGCGCTCGGTCTACCCGCGGTGGGGCGACGTCGTGCTGCTCGCGCTCGGGATCTGCTCGTTCCTCAACGCGGCGATGCTCGTCGGCGCCCTCACCCAGCGGAAGCTCTGGCGGCGACGCTCGCGCGAGGCGGAGGTCGAGGCGGAGCGCTGGGAGGCCTTCCGCCGCTACCTGACGGACTTCCCGCGCCTCCACGAGGCGCCGCCGGCGTCGCTGGCGCTCTGGGAGCGCTTCCTCGTCTACGGGATCGCGTTCGGGATCGCCGACCGCGTGCTGCAGGCGGCGCACCTGTACATGCCCGAGGAGCTGGCCACGGCGAGCTCGATCTACTGGATCTCGCCGAACGGCGACCTCGGGTCCGGCGCGACCTCGATGTCGATCGGCGACCTCTCCTCGGGGTTCGGCTCCGCGCTCGCCCCGCCGTCGTCGGGCTCGGGCGGCGGGGGCGGGGGCTTCTCGGGGGGCGGCGGTGGAGGCGGCGGAGGCGGGGGCGGCGGCTTCGGCTAGGGCCAAGGCTAGAGTGGCCGTGTGAGCACGAACGAGCTGACGGTCATCCGGCCCGACGCTCCCGTGCGAAGCCCGGAGTGGCATGCGGCTGCTCGCAAGGCGCGCCTTCTCTCCTGGGTCTCGCTCCTCTGGATGGGCGCCGAGGGCGCGATCGCCATCACCGCCGGCGTGCTCGCCGGCTCGATCGCGCTGCTCTCATTCGGGCTCGACTCCGTGATCGAGGGGTTCGCCAGCCTCGTCATCGTCTGGCGGTTCACCGGCTCCCGTCTTCTCTCGCACGCCGCCGAGGAGCGTGCGCAGAAGCTGGTCGCGGTGCAGTTCTTCCTACTCGCCCCCTATGTCGCCTTCGAGGCGGTGCACAAGCTCTGGACCGGGGAGCAGCCGGAGACGAGCTGGCTGGGGATCGCGCTCGTCACCTCGAGCCTGATCGGGATGCCGTACCTCGGCGTTGCCAAGCGACGCCTCGCGGACCAGCTCGGCTCCGTCGCCACCCGCGGAGAGGGCACCCAGAACCTCCTCTGCGCCTACCTCGCCGCCGCGGTGCTCGTCGGCCTGCTCGGCAACGCGCTCTTCGGCCTCTGGTGGCTCGACCCTGCGGCGGCGTTGATCGTCGCCGCTGTCGCGGTCAAGGAGGGCCGAGCGAGCTGGCGCGGCGAGGGTTGCTGCGCCACCTGCTAGACGGTCGAGCTAGACGACCGACCGCGGCCGCCTCGTTCCCGACGGGCCGGCACCCCACCGCTATCCCTGAGCGGGCTTCTCCCAGACGGAGACGTGCTCGGTGCTGTCGCTCGTGAACGGCTCGCGGTTCCAGTCGCTCCAGCGCTCGCGTAGCCGCATGCCCGCGATCCGCGCCATCAGGTCGAGCTCCGCCGGCCACACGTAGCGGAAGGGCGTCGACCCCAGCTCCCACTGCCCGTCGACGAGCGAGAAGTGGTGGGAGACGAGGCCCTGTCTCTCGGGGTCGTACTCGTCGATCCCGACGTGCGTGGGGCCGAAGTCGAAGACGTGAAAGCGCTCACCCGGAGGGACGTGCCGCACCGAGGGCACGCCGGTCTCGATCACGAAGCAGCCGCCGGGCTCGAGGTGCGCTGCGACGTTCTCGAAGCACGCAGCCTGCTCGTCCTGGGTCGTCAGGTTCCCGATCGTGTTGTAGACGAGGTACGCGAGCGTGAAGGAGCCGTCCACCCGAGTCGTGGCGAAGTCGCCGATCGTCGTCTCGATCGTCTCTGCGCCCGGCTTGGCCCGCAGGCGAGAGACCATCGCCTCCGAGAGGTCGATGCCGTGGACCCTGACGCCGCGCGCGGCGAGCGGCAGCGCGATCCGTCCGGTGCCGATCCCGAGCTCGAGCGCCGCGCCGTCGCCGGCCAGCTCCGCCAGGAAATCGACCGCCGGATCGACCACGGCCGGGTCGAACATCTCGGGCGACGACACGTCGTACCGCGCTGCGACGCGCTCGCCGAAGTGGTCTTCGGGCACCGGAAGAGCCTAGTAGTAGTTGCGAATCGCGGCGGCGAACGCCTCGATTCCCGCGATCACGGACTCGAGTCGGATCGAGTGGAAGACGTCGAAGGTGTGGTGGGCGCCGGGGAGCTCGGCGTAGACCACCGGCCGCGTCGAGACGCCGCGGAGGTCCGCGACGAACCGCCGGGCGTCGTCCACGACCACGACGGTGTCCCGGTCCCCGTGCGCGACGAAGAAGGGCGGCGCGTCGGCTTTGACGTACGCGTGCGGCGAGGTCGAGGGGTCGCCGCCGCCGACCGTGCCGTAGTAGCCGTACAGCGAGATCGCGGCCGCGACTGGCTCGCCGGTGAGGGCGCACATCGCCGCCTGGTGGCCGCCCGCCGAGCTGCCCGCGACGAAGACCGCGTCGGGGTCGACGCCGTACTCGTCCGCGTGCCGCCGGACCCACGCGATCACGCCCCTGGCGTCGGCGAGCGGGTCCGGGTAGCTCCCTTCGCCGGCGAGCCGGTAGTTGGCGCTCACGCACACCCAGCCGCGCCTTGCGAGCCGGTAGAGGAGCGGCCGCGCCTCCCGGCTCTTCCGGCCCCCGCGGAACGCGCCGCCGTGGAAGTGGATGAGCGTCGGGCAGCCGGTGGGCCGGTCACGCCGGCGGTAGACGTCGAGAAGGTTGGGACGCCCGAGGTCGCCGTAGGCGAGGTCGGCGATCCGCTCGACGGTGCGCGGCCGGAGCGGGAACGGGAACAGGACGATCCGCGTCCACGGGAGCCGGATCTGCGGCCGGATGCCGAGGCCGTCGGCCATTGCAACCTCCACCGCCGGCCGCGTCCGCAGGCTCCGGAGGACGATGACAAGCAGGCCGACGGTGGTGATCAGCGCGATGCCGAGCCCGACCCGTCCGATTCGCGTGTTCAGGTCGCCCTGGCCGAAGGCGATGACCGTCGACGCGAGCAGCCAGAAGAACGCCAGGAACGGGAGCTCGTTGAGCAGGAAGCCGAACCAGAAGCTCAGGCTCGAGGGCCGCGACCGCCGAGGGCGCCGCGCAGCGACCGCGAAGAACGTCCCCCAGGCGACGAGCAGTGTCGTGAACAGGTAGCCGATCGGCACGGTCGGCCACCGTAGCCGCCTAAGCTCGCGGCATGGACGCAGTCCAGGTGGCGGTCGTCGGCGGCGGACAGGCGGGACTCGCCGTCGCCCACGAGCTCACAGGGCTCGGCAGTGAACCGGTCGTCCTGGAGCGCGGGCGCGTCGGGCAGACGTGGAGGGACCGTTGGGAGAGCTTCCGCCTCGTGACGCCGAACTGGTGCACCCAGCTCCCCGGCGGTACCTACGACGGGCCCGAGCCGGACGCGTTCATGCCGCGCGACGAGATCGTCGCCTACCTCGAGCGGTACGCAGACGGCGTGCCGGTGCGCGAGGGCGCCGAGGTGCAGTCCGTCGAGGGCTCGGCCGGCAGCTTCACTCTGAGGACCTCGACGGGCGACGTGCGCGCCGAGGCCGTGGTCCTTGCCACCGGCGCCTACCAGCGGCCGCATCGCCCTCCCGTCGCCGCGTCGCTCCCGGCGTCCGTACTGCAGCTCGACCTCGAGGACTACCGGTCGGAGCAGGACCTGCCGCCGGGCCGCGTGCTCGTTGTCGGCAGCGGCCAGTCCGGCTGCCAGATCGCGGAGGAGCTCCACGAGGCAGGGCGGGAGGTCGTCGTCGCCTGCGGCAAGGCCCCGTGGCTGCCGCGCAGGATCGACGGCCGCGACCTGATGTGGTGGGGCGGCGAGTCGGGCTTCCTCGACGCCACCGTCGAGTCGCTGCCGTCACCGGCGGCGCGGCTGACGGCGAACGTTCTCGCGAGCGGTCACCGTGGCGGCCACGACCTCCACCTGCGCACGCTTCGCGATCTCGGCGTCACGCTGACCGGGCACTTCCTCGGCGCAGACGGACACGAGGCCCTCTTCGCCGCCGACCTCCACGAGAGCATCGCCTGGGGCGACGACCGCTACCGCGACCTTGCTGGCCTCTTCCGCAAGCTCGCGGAGGAGCGAGGCATGCCCCGGCCGTCGATGGACGACCCGGAGCCGTTCGTCGACGAGGGGCCGGAGCGGCTCGACCTCCGCGACGTCGGCGCCGTGATCTTCACGGCCGGTTTCCGGCCGGACTACGCATCGTGGCTCGACTGGCCCGGTGCGTTCGACGACCTCGGCTTCCCGATCCACGAGGACGGCGAGAGCGTCGCGAGCCCGGGCGTCTTCTTCGTCGGCGTCCACTTCCTCCGGAAGCGGAAGTCCGCGCTCCTGATGGGCGTCGGCGAGGACGCGGCGATCGTCGCGCGCCGCGTCGCCTCCCCCCTCGCCGCTGCCTGAGCGCTCCGTGGTTGCGAGCAGGCGGATCGGTGCGCGCCCCGATGTGCGCCGAGCGCCTCTGCGCGATGCTCGACGTACAGACAGGAGGAGGTCATGACGAGGTTCGAGTACAAGGTCATCGACACCGGCAAGGACGTCGAGAGCGAGCTCAACAGGCTCGGTGCGCAGGGGTGGCGTGTCGTCGGCGTGACCACGAAGAAGCAGCTGTTCATCGCGCCGCCGCAGGCGGTCATCCTGATGCGCGAGATCGGGGAGTCGGGCGAGGTTCGGCCCGCGAGACGCGAGGTGGGAGCGTTCGCCTAGGGCTTCGAGCTCTTCGCGGGCAGCGAGCGGGCGTACCCGGCGCCCACCTCGACCCACCTCGCCAGCTCGCGCTTGGTCTTCACGTCCTCGGTGTCCACGCGCAGCCAGCCCTTCATCTGCCGGCCGCGCATCTCCATCGGGTAGGCGTTGCTGCCTGCGACGAGCTCGCCGGACTGCTCGGGGTCGACGTGCACGAGGATGCCGCCCTGGCCGCTTGCCGCCACGGCCATGTTGCCCCCGATGAGGAAGGCGAGGCCGCCGAACATCTTCTGCTCGGTCAGCCCCGGCTCGCCTCCGATCAGCTCGCGGATCCGGCTCGCGAGCTCCTCGTCGTACGCCACGTGGCGATGGTAGGCGCTACCCGATCGTCAGCGTGCGCCGGCCGAGAGGATCGGAGCATCGCACCGGAAGCCGGGTCGTCGAGAACGGGCTGGAAGAGCGCCAGCGCCGGGATCGACGTGAGGAACGTGATCATGAACAGCACGCCGAAGATCCGGGCGTTCCTCTGGTCCTCAGCCATTCCCACCCCCGTTCGGGCCGGTCGAGCGACCTAGGCCGCTTTACAAATGAACGCTGCAGCCGTTGAAAGTCAGGCGTTGCTTCAGTCGTCGTGAGGCGCTCTGGGGCGTCCGGACGGCCGGAGGCGGTCGAGCATCGTCCGAGCGGCAATCGTCAGGGCTGTCGCGATCGCCGCTCCGGCCGGAGCGAGCTGCAGCACGCTCTCCTCGACCGGAAGCCCGAGGACGTGCGCGACGATCACTGGAAGATCTCCGTGGTGCAGTCACCGCCCTGGAGCCGGACCTCGTGTGCCCGCGCGGGCCCCTGGGGCCGGTCGTGCAGGTCGACGAAGAAGTCGCGGTCGACTTCCATGCCGCCGTCCGGGCCGCAGTTGACGCGGAGGAGCCACGAGCGCAGCTCCGGGTAGAACTGGTTGTCCCAGGTCGAGTAGAGCGAGTTCGTCACGTACAGCCGCCGGCCGTCGAGCGAGAGCTGAAGCATCTGCGGCCCGCCGTTCAGGTCCCGGCCGCCGTCGCTCGGCTTGCCGAGCACGCCGCCGAGCCAGAGCTGACCCGTCAGCTTCGGGTTCTTCGGGTCGGAGACGTCGTACTGCCGGAGATCGCCGTGGAGCCAGTTCGAGAAGTACAGGAAGCGGTCGTCCATCGAGACGAGCAGGTCGGTGATCAGGCCCGGGACGGGGAACGGCCAGCCGGCGAGCTCGACGCTCTCGACGGCGATCACCTGGTCGGCGGCAAAACCGCCGTTGGAGCGGTGGAACCGCCACATCGTGCTCGACAGCGCTGCGCCCACGAAGCCCTGCTCGGCGTCAGGATCGTGCAGCCAGCGAATCTCGAGCGGTACGAGCCCGGCCTCGCCGAGGTCCACGCTCTGCTGGAGCTTCCGCTCGTTCAGATTCCAGAAGTGCAGGCGGCTTCCGTAGCGGCCCGCCGAGACGTCGTCGAGGTCGAAGCCCTGCTCGTAGGCGTTCGGCTCGCCGAACTCCGAGGAGACGAGGACGTTCTTCCGCGGCTGGTACCAGAAGTCGTAGTTGAGCCGCGGCGTCTCGCCGCCGTTCTCCCAGCGGCCCTTGACCTCGAACGTCTTCGCGTCGATCACCGCGAACCCGCCGGCGCCGTTGCCCTCGGCGTCCCCGAGCATCGAGACGACGATGTTGTCGCCCGGCATGCAGTGCACCGTGTGCGGCCGCGTGTAGCCGGTTCGCGCGACGAGCTCCTCCGGCTCGATCACCTTCTCGATCCGGGGAGCCCGTGGGTCGTCGGCGACGTTCAGGACGTGGATCCGCGAGGAGCGGAAGCCGGGGACGATCAGATGCGACCGGTCCGGCCCGTGGCAGGCGGACGAGCAGCGATTCCAGCCGAAGTGGTGCAGCTCGTCGCCGACGCTCGTCATCGGCGTCTCGTGCACGATCCGTCCGGTCTCGGCGTCGACCACGGCGATGAAATCCGGCTGGTCGACGCCTGTCCCCTCGTGCAGGCAGGCGAGGTACAGGAACTCCTCCGCCGGCGCGCGCTGCGCCTCGGCCGGGGAAGCGTGGAACGAATTCGGCGTTTCGTGTTGATGCACGTGGAGCTCCTTTCGGCTCGCTGCCGGAGTTGCGAGACGATCGCGCAGGCGGCTTACACGTCTGTGACGCGCGGCTAACGTCGGGCTAACGCGTGCGACAATCCGAGGGCGTGCAGTTCGAGTTGCTTGGTCCGCTGCGGGTCGTCGAGGGCGATCGCGATCTGACCCCGGCTCGCCTCAAGCAGCGGGTGTTGCTGGCGGTGCTGCTCCTTCATCGCGAGCAGGTCGTCGCAGGGCCCGAGCTGATCGAGGCGCTGTGGGGCGAAGAGCCGCCGGAAAGCGCGCAGACCGCGCTGCACGGGCACGTCTCCGCGCTGCGGAAGCTGATCGGCTCCGAGCGGATCAGGACGCGGCCGCCCGGGTACCTGTTGCAGGCTTCGGCGGACGAGGTCGACCTGGCGCGATTCGAGGCGCTGGTTGCGCAGGCGCGAGAGCGGGATGATCCGGCACAACGGTCGAGCTGTCTGCTCGAGGCGCTCGCGCTCTGGAACGGGGAGCCCCTGGCGGACGTGCGCTACGAGCCGTTCGCGCAGCGCGAGAGCGCCCGCCTCGAGGAGCTGCGCCTGAGCGCGCTCGAGGAGCGCATCGACTGCGACCTGGCGCTCGGCCGCCACCACGAGCTCGTCTCCGAGCTCGAGCCGCTCGTCGCCGCGCACCCGTTCCGCGAGCGCTTGCGCGGTCAGCTGATGCTCGCGCTCTACCGTTGCGGTCGGCAGGCGGACGCGTTGCACGTCCTCCAAAGCGGGCGCCAGAGGCTCGTCGAGGAGCTCGGGCTCGCTCCGGGACCAGCGCTGCAGGAGCTCGAGCGACAGATTCTGAACCAGGATCCTTCGCTCGCCCTCGAAGCGGGAGCGCCTCGCGAGGCTGGGATCGCCACGACTCCGGCCGAGCCGCGAGCGGGCGCCGAGCGCAAGCTCGCGACGATCCTGTTCGCCGAGGTGATCGGCTCGACCGAGCTCGGCGAGCGGCTTGATCCCGAACGGCTGGACGCGCTCCTGGGCGAATGCTTCGAGACGCTCTCCGAGGTCGTCGGCTCCTGGGGTGGCACGGTCGAGCGGTACGTCGGCGATGCGATCGTCGCCGTCTTCGGCGTGCCGGCTGCCCACGAGAACGATCCCGAGCGGGCGCTACGGGCGTCGCTCGAGCTGCTCGAACGGGTCGAGGAGCTGAACGGCCGTTTCCGTGAGCGTCACGGCATCACCCTCACGATCCGTATCGGGGTCAACACGGGCGAGGTCGTCACCGGCCGAGGCGAGGGGCGGCTGGTCGCCGGCGACGCGGTCAGCGTCGCCGCCGTGCTCGAGCACGCCGCGGACCCGGGCACCGTCCTCGCCGGCGAGCGGACGTTCGCCGTGGCCCGCCGGCTGTTCCACTTCGACGACGCCGTGGCGCTCGACGTGAAGGGGAAGAGCAGCCCGGTCCGAGCGCATCGGTTGCGCGGCGCCCGGACCGAGCCGAGGGCCCCGACTGCGCGCAGCTCGCCGCTGGTCGGGCGCAGTCGCGAGCTGGCGCGCCTCCATGAGCTCCTCGACGAGTCGGTGCAGGCGGGAACGCCGCGCTTCGCGCTCGTGTTCGGCTCCGCGGGGATCGGTAAGAGCAGGCTCGTCGAGGAGTTCCTCGCTCGTGCACGCGAGGCGGAACCGGAGCTCGCGGTGCACAAGGGCCGCTGCCTGGCCGCAGGGCGAGGGATCACCTTCTGGGCGTTCGCCGAGATCCTCCGCGGAGCGCTCGGCGTCTCGCTCGACGTGCCGGCCGATCGTGCCGGCGAGGCGGTGCTCACAGGGGCGCGCACCCGGCTCGCGCCGCTCGGCCTGGCCGACGACGAGGTCGAGCAGACGGCGTATGCCCTCGCGACGACGGCCGGCTTCGCCCTCCCAGGAAACCCGCTCGACCAGCTGGAGCCGCGAATCGTCGCCGACGAGCTCGCGCGCGCCTGGCCGCGCTTCGCCACGGCGCTCGCCTCCCGGCAGCCGACGATCCTCGTGATCGAGGATCTCCACTGGGCCGGCGATCCGCTGGTCGCGCTCCTCGACCGTCTGCTCGTGCGCTCCGAAGGGCGGTTGCTCGTCGTCGCCACGGCCCGCCCCGAGCTCGCCGACGCGCATCCCGGCTTCGCGACCGGGCGCGAGGGGGTGACGTCGATCACGCTCCAGGCCCTGACGGACGCAGAGTCGGTCGTGTTGGTCGACGGCCTGCTTCCCGCGGCCGACGTGCCCGACGACCTGCAGCGCAGCATCGTCGCCACGGCCGAAGGAAATCCGTTCTTCCTCGAGGAGATCGTCCTGCGCCTCGTCGACTCGGGCGCGATCGTGCCGACGAGTGAGGGCTGGCGCACGACCGCGGAGGCCGGTCGCGTGACGATTCCGGACACGGTCCACGGTGTGCTCGCCGCCCGGATCGATGCGCTGTCGCCGGACGAGAAGCAGGTTCTTCAGGAGGCGGCGGTGATCGGACGCGTCTTCTGGCTGGAGCCGCTGGCGCTTGCCGTCGCCGGCGTCGACGTGGACGCTGCGCTCGCCCGGCTCGAGGAACGCGCGCTGGTCGTGGAGAGGACGAGCTCGTCGCTCCGCGGCCATGCGGAGTACCAGTTCAAGCACGCGCTCGTTCGCGACGTCGCCTACGCGGCTCTGCCGAAGGCCCGCCGCGCGCTGGCCCACGCCGAGCATGCAGGCTGGATCGAAGGGCTCGGCCGCCGCGACGAGCTGGTCGAGCTGATCGCGCACCACTACCGCAGTGCGGTCGTCGGCGACGACACCGACCTGGCCTGGGCCGACAGCCCGGCCGAGCAGGCGGCGCTGCGGGAGCGCGCGTTCGAGGCGCTGCTCGAGGCCGGCGACGGAGCGCGGCGGCGGTTCGCGATCGCCAAGGCGCTCGAACTGCACGAGGAGGCGCTTTCGCTCGCCGCGGACGACGTGGCTCGGGCCCGCGCGCTCGCGGCGATCGGCGACGACCACGAGGCGGCATATCACGGCGACGAGGCATGGGCGGCCTACCAGCCCGCGCTCGACCTCCTTCGCGACCGACCCGGGACAGAAGCGCTCCGTACACGGATCTACTTCGCGGCGAGCCGGATGGCGGCGGTCAAATGGGGTGGCTTCCGCGAGAAGCCCCCGCCGGAGCAGATGGAACGCTTCCTCGACGAGGGCCTGGCCGTCGCCGACGACGAGGAAGTCCGGAACTGGCTGACGGTGCTGAAGGGCAACGCCGGGCTTCGCTACGTCTGGCTCGGCGTCGAGGATCCGCTTCCGCTCGCAGAACGAGTCGCCGTCGCGGAGAAGGCCGTCGAAATCGCCGAGGGCCTGGATGTCCCGGAGCTCCTGAGCCAGGCCTACCGCACGTACGGGTTGCTGCAGTCGTTCGCGGGGAGGTGGGACGTGACGGTCGCGATCGCGCGGCGCGACCTCGCCCTCGCCGATCAGCTTCAGCCGACGGAGCAGGCATTCGCGCTCTTCTGGAACGCGCTCTTCCTGATGGAGATCGCCGGTGAGTTCGCCGAGCACCTGCCTCACGCGGTCCGCTCGCTCGAGGTCGCGCGGGCGTTGACGCCGCACGAGCGCATGCACGGCACGTACACGGCGATGAACGCGACGTACCACCTGGGCCGTTGGTCGGAGCTCGAGCGTGCCGCGTCCGAGCACCTGGAGGAGCTGGCGAAAGAGCCCGGCATCGGGTGCCCGTACGTCCGGAGCGGCGTTCCGCTCGCGGCGCTCGTGCTGGCGCACCAGGGCCGCTTCGACCGCGCCGCGGAGCTCGCGGCCGCCTTCGAGCCCGATCCGGACAAGCTCGGCCTCGCCGACGCCTGGCTCGCGCGCTACCACGTCGCCCGGGGCGAGGCGCTCGCGGGCCGCGAGCTCGCAGAGCAGATCGTCGGCCGCTCGGTCTACGCCGAGGAGAACGTGTTCGAGATCGTCGCCATGCTCGAAGCGCTCGTCGCGCTCGAGGATTGGGACGCGCTCGCCGCCTTCCTCCCGCGGGCGCGCACGTTCGTGAGCGCGCTCGTGCTCGTCGAGCCGGCCGGTGACGGCGCGGAGGGGCTTGCGCGGATCGCGTCAGGAGACCGCGAGGGAGGCGAGGAGCTGCTGCGACGCGCGCTGGCCGGCTACGAGCGGCTGGGAGTCGTCTTCGAAGCGGCGCTGACGAAGGAGCGGCTCGCTGCGGTCGCGCCGAAGGCCGAGGCGTCACGCCTGCGCCGCGAGGCGCTGACGGCATACGAGCAGCTCGGAGCGGCCCCTCACGCGAACCGCGCTCGAGCCGCGGAGCCCGAGCCCGCGACGCGCCTCTAGCTACTAGATCGTCTTGAACTGCTCGAAGGGCTGCCGGCAGCTGCGGCAGTACCGGAGCGAGCGACACGGCGTCGGGCCGAACAGGTTGTCGAGCTGTGTGTCGGTCGAGCCGCAGTACGGGCAGCGGAAGGAGCCCTTCTGGAGCTGCACGAGCTGAGGCCCGCCCGCCTGGCGCGGCGCGGGTGGCGCGAAGCCGGCTGCGCGGAGCTTCTCGCGGCCCTCGGGCGTGATCCGGTCGGTCGACCACGAGTCGTCCGAGATCACGGAGACCTCGGGCTCGCCGCCCAGCTCGCGGACCTTCGCCGCCATCTGGTCGCGCATCACCTCCAGCGCCGGGCAGCCGAGGAAGGTCGGCGTGAACTCGACCCGCACGCGGTCGTCCTCGACCTCCACCGCCCTGACGACGCCGAGGTCGACGAGCGAGATGACCGGGATCTCGGGATCCGGGATCTCCGCGAGCGCCTCCCAGACCTGCTGCTCCGTCACCACGTGGCGCCCACCACCGAGCGCCGCACCATCGTCATCTCCTCCCAGAGCTCTGCGAACTCGGGCGCGGTCTCACGTTCGTCCAGGAACGGCCGAAGCTCCTCGAGCGCGTCGGTGAACCGCGGCTCCTCGGCCAACCGCTCGGCCCACATCTGCGCGTGCATCCGGTGGTACGCCTCCTCCCGGTCGATCTTCGCCGCGAGCCCGGCGACCTCGGGATCCTCCGCCGCCTTCAGCTCCTCGAGCCGGCGCTCGTCGGCCTCCTCGTAGAGGACGTGGCGCGCGATCGTCCGCGCCCAGTCCGGCACCAGCCGGAGCTGGACGAGCCGCGAGCAGCGGTACTCCTCGGGTGACCGGTCGAACGCGAGCTCGTCGGCCGTCGTGCCCAGCTCCTCGGCCACGAGCTCGTACAGCGCGCGGGCGTGGCCGATCTCGTTCTGCGCGATCGACGAGAACGCGACGTCCTCCTCGAGGAACGGCGCGATGCCGGTCCACTCGGAGTTCCGCCAGCCGAGGACGAGCTCGTCGTCAGCGATCGGCAGGAGCAGCCGTTCCCGCTCGCTCACGCGCCTCCCTCAGCTTCTCCTTCAGCGGATAGCCGTCGACCCGGTGGTAGTTGCGCTGGAGCTCGTCGACGAACTCCTCGATGTGCAGCACCGACTCGCGCGGCACGACCCAGAGCGCGACGGACTCGCCGCGCCGGCCGTACTGCTCGCGCGCGTAGGCCTCGGCGAAGTGGGCGTCCGGCGCCGCGATCGAGCCGGCGTGCTGGAACGCCTGCCCCTTCCTTTCTTGCCTGAAGACCTCCCAGACGTTCACGCCGCTTCGGCGAGGACCGTGCGGCGCACCCACTCGGTCTCCGTCCGGGTGGTCTCGCGCAGCCCCAGCCGCTCCTTCGTCTGCGGCCCGTGGCCGGTGACCACGTGCTTCAGCTCGTCCCAGTCCGGCTCGGTGAACTCCCAGACGCCCTCGTCGTTCTTGCGGAGCTTCGGATCGGGGACGGTCAGCCCGAGCTCCCAGATCTGCGGGACGTACCCGTCGAGGAACTGCTGCCGCGCCTCCCCGTTGCCCTGGCTCTTGATCCGCCAGACGTACATCGGGTCGTCCTCGGCCGCGATCGGGTTCCCGTGGAACTGCATCAGCGGCCCCCACCAGCGGTTCAGCGCCTCCTGGACGAGCTCCCGCTGCTCGTCGGTGCCGTTCATCATCGTGAGGATCACGTCGCGGCCGTGGAGGATGTGGAACGACTCCTCCCAGCAGATCTTCTTCATGATCCGCGCGTACGGCGCGTACGAGCACTTGAGGAGCGCCTTCTGGCTGATGATCGCCGCGGCGTCGACGAGCCACGCGATCACGCCGACGTCGCCCCACGTCTTGGTGGGGTAGTGGAAGACGTTGTGGAACTTCGACTTGCCCGAGATCAGGTCGGCGAGGCACTGCTCGCGCGGCTTCCCGAGGTCGTCGACGACGCGGTAGATCAGCTGCGCGTGGCCGACCTCGTCCTGCACCTTCGCGGTGAGGGCGAGCTTGCGCTGCAGCGTCGGCGCGCGGAGGATCCACTCCCGCTCCGGCAGCACGCCCATGAGCTCGGAGTTGCCGTGCATCTCGATGAACTTGACGAGCTTG
>DATBMH010000018.1:0-10634 GCA_036554945.1 Gaiellaceae bacterium
CCTTCGACCGTGCGCAGCCCGGGCTGCGCCGCCCAGCCGCGGAAGCCGGTGCCGTCGTACTCGAGTGTGAGCTTGAGCTTCGTGCCCTACGCCGTGGGCGCGACAGCCTGCTCCTCGGGCTCGCGCACCGGGCGCGCGACCGGAGCAGGCGGCACGTGGTCCACGAACTCGAGGTAGGCCATCTCCGCGGCATCCCCCGGCCGCGGGCCGATCTTGACGATCCGCGTGTAGCCGCCGGGACGATCCGTGAACCGCGGCGCGACCTCCGCGAAGAGGATGTGGACGATGTCGTTCGACCGGAGGTAGGCGAGCGCCTGCCGCCGGGCCGCGAGATCGCCGCGGCGCCCGAGCGTGATCATCTTCTCGGCGATCGGGCGCACGGCCTTCGCCTTCGCGACCGTCGTCTTCACACGGCCATGCTCGATCAACGAGCCGGCCAGGTTCGAGTAGAGCGCCTTGCGGTGCGCCGCGTCGCGGCCGAGCTTCTTTCCGGAGCGATGGTGGCGCACTGGTCCTAGAGGGATTCGTCGCCCCGCAGGGTGAGACCGTGCGTGGCGAGCGTCTCCTTGACCTCTTCGATCGACTTCTTGCCGAAGTTCGGGATCGCGGCGAGCTCGCCCTCGGACTTCGTGACGAGGTCGCCGATCGTCTCGATGCCGACGCGCTTCAGGCAGTTGTACGAGCGGACGCCGAGCTCGAGCTCCTCGATCGGGAAGTTCTCCATCCCGTGCGCGAGCGGCGCCTCCTGCGTCGCAGCCTGGGCGGCCGCGGCCTCGCCGAAGCCCTCGATCTTCTCGATGTCCGTGAAGATCGCGAGCTGGCGGATCAGGATGTCGGCTGCCTCGCCGATCGCCTCGCGGGGATCGACCGAGCCGTCCGTCGTGACGTCCAGCGTCAGCTTGTCGTAGTCGGTGCGCTGCCCGACGCGGGCGGCCTCGACGTCGTACGAGACGCGTCGCACCGGCGAAAAGAGCGAGTCGATCGGAATGACGCCGATCGTGTGCTCCGGGCCGCGGTTCAGCTCGGCCGGGACGTACCCGCGGCCGCGGCCGATCGTCATCGTCATCTCGAGCCGGCCCTTGTCGGAGAGGTGCGCGATCTCGAGATCCGGGTTGAGGATCTCGAGGTCGGCGGGCGCCTCGATGTCGGCGGCCGTGACCGCGCCCGAGCCGCGCTTCGTGAGGCGGACCTCGATCTCCGGCGACTCGCCGTGGAGGCGCGCCACGAGGTTCTTCAGGGCCGAGATGATGTCGACGACGTCCTCGCGGACGCCGGGGAGCGTCGTGAACTCGTGCGCGACCCCCTCGATCTTCACCGAGGTGACGGCGGCGCCCTCGAGCGACGAGAGCAGCACGCGGCGCAGCGAGTTGCCGAACGTGTGGCCGAAGCCGCGGTCGAGCGGCTCGATCACGAAGACGCCGCGGCGCTCGTCCACTTCCTCGTGGACGATCCGCGGGATCTGGAACTCCATCAGAGACGTGCGTGTAGCCAAAGCGATCCTTCCCTCAGGGTTACTTCGAGTAGAGCTCGACGATGAGCTGTTCCTGCACGGGCGTGTCGATCTCGCTCCGCTCGGGCCACTTGAGCACCTTGCCCGTGAGGCTCTCGTGGTCGGCCTGGAGCCAGGGAGCAACCGACGCCGTGAGGTCGGTCGCGTCCCGGATGACCTGCTCGGCGGAGCTGCCGGGCGCCATCGTGACGATGCCGTCGGGCTTGACCTGGAAGCTCGGGATGTTCACGCGGCGGCCGTTGACGTGGAAGTGGCCGTGGCGCACGAGCTGGCGCGCCTGCGCCCGCGACGCGGCGAAGCCGAGGCGGTAGACGACGTTGTCGAGCCGCGTCTCGAGCATGCGGAGCAGGGCCTCGCCCGTGATGCCCGTTTCCTTCGCGGCCTTCGTGTAGTAGTTGCGGAACTGCTTCTCGAGCAGGCCGTAGTACCGGCGCGCCTTCTGCTTCTCGCGCAGCTGCAGGAGGTACTCGGACTGCTTGATGCGGCCGCGGCCGTGCTCGCCCGGCGGGTAGCTGCGGCGCTCGACGGAGCACTTCTCCGTGAGGCAGCGCTCGCCCTTGAGGAAGAGCTTCATGCCCTCGCGGCGGCACGCGCGGCACTTCGGACCGAGGGTGCGGGCCACTAGACGCGCCTCCGTTTCTTCGGCCGGACGCCGTTGTGCGCCTGCGGCGTCACGTCCTTCACGCCGAGGATCTCGAGGCCGGCGGCCTGGAGCGACCGGATCGCCGTCTCGCGGCCGGAGCCCGGCCCTTTGACGAAGACTTCGACCTTCTGGAGGCCGTGCTCCATGCCCTTCCGCGCACAGGCGTCTGCCGTGACCTGCGCCGCGAACGGCGTCGACTTGCGGGAGCCCTTGAACCCGGCCGAGCCGGCCGACTCCCACACGATCACGTTCCCCTCCTTGTCCGTGAGGGTCACGATCGTGTTGTTGAAGGACGTCTTGATGTGAGCCTGACCGATGGCGATGTTCTTGCGGACGCGCCGACGCGTCCGCCCACGGGCGGCCTGTCTGCGTGGAGGCGCCATCAGGTCTTGGTCGCTGCCTTCTTGCCGCGGCCGACGGTCTTCTTCGGACCCTTGCGGGTGCGGGCGTTCGTCTTCGTGCGCTGGCCGTTCACCGGGAGGCTGCGGCGGTGGCGGAGGCCGCGGTACGCGCCGATCTCCGAAAGGCGCTTGATCGCCTGCTGGCGCTCGCGCCGGAGGTCACCCTCGACCTGGAGGTTCCCGTCGATGTACTCGCGCAGCTTCGTGATCTCGGGATCCGTGAGGTCCCGGACCTTCTCGTCGGGCGACAGGCCGGTCGCGCTGCAGATCTGGAGCGCCGTCGAGCGGCCGACCCCGAAGATGTAGGTCAGGCCGACCTCGAGCCGCTTCTCGCGCGGAAGGTTGACGCCTGCGATTCGTGCCAAAGCTCCTCCTCTACCCCTGGCGCTGCTTGTGACGAGGGTTCGTGCAGATGACCATGGTGCGACCGTGCCGCTTGATCACGCGGCACCGCTCACACATCGGCTTGACGGACGGGCGGACTTTCATGTCATCGATGCCTGAAGGTGATCCGGCCTCGGGAGAGGTCATACGGTGAGAGCTCCACCTTCACGCGGTCTCCCGGGAGAATGCGGATGTAGTGCTTGCGCATCTTTCCGGAGATCTTCGCCAGCACCTGGTGCCCCTCGTCGATCTGGACGCGGAACATGGTGCTCGGCAGGGCCTCGATGACCTCGCCTTCCACCTCGATCTTCTCTTCCTTCTGGGCCATACCTCCACACGGCAACCGCGCTCTGCGAGCGCGGTCGTAGACGAACAACGAACATGGCGCAGCACGGCCTGCGCCGAGCGAGGAATGGTAGCAAACCCGCTTTCCGTGCCGAAACCGACGTTCCGCCTCAGGGCTCGGTCGTCACTGGCGTGACGAACGCCCCGACGGTGAGCGCGACCGACGCGCCGGGCAACGCGAGACCCGCGTCCGGCTCCTGGTCGACGACGAGACCATCCTCCTCCGCGCTGTCGACCTCGGTCGTCGTGATGCTCACCTCGAATCCCCGATTCTGGAGCTCGGTCGCGGCCTGATCGGACTGCTGTGCGTGGACGTCGGGCAGCTCCGACCCGGCGATCGACAGCTGGACGCGAGCTCCGGCGTCGACATGCTCACCTGGGCTCGGGTCCTGCCCGACGACTGTTCCCGGCTCCTCCCCCTCGGCCGCCACGACCTCGAGCTCGACGACGAGGCCTGCGTCGACGAGCGCCTCCTGGGCGTCCGCATACGGCTGTCCGTCGAGGTCGGGCACCTCGACCTGCTCGGCCGTGCCGGTGGGCGACGAGGAGTCAGAGCCGTTCGCCACCTGCTCCTGGACCTTCGCGGGCGCCGGAAAGGTCAGCGGCCGGTCGGCGGCAACATCGGCCGCGAGAAAACCGGAGTAGGTCACGCCGAGCACTGCGGCGGTCACTCCCAGGCCGGCCGCCACGCCATGCGGGCCGCCGACGTTGAACAGCGCCGGGACGGCGGCGCCGAGGGCCGCGCCGATCAGCCTCACCGTGGGCGACGTGTCGAGCGCGCTGGTGATCAGGGTCACGCAGACCGCGCCTGTCATCGACAGCACCACGCGGATCGCCGGGTGCGGCATGGCTTGCCTCCTGCCGCAGCGTCGGAGGTGCGGCCTTCAATGATCCGCCTTCCCACGGCGGATGTCGAGACTCGGCTAGCTGACCCGAACCGGCGCAGCCGTGAGGATCCTGGCCTCGCCGTCGGTGACCGCGACGGTGTGCTCGAAGTGCGCGGCCAGCGAGCCGTCCTGCGTGGCGATCGTCCAGCGGTCGTCGCGGACGACCACCTCGGAGCCTCCGGCGGTGATCATCGGCTCGATCGCGAGTGTCATCCCCGGCGCCAGCACAGGCCCGCGGCCCGGCTCGCCGAAGTTAGGGATCTGCGGGTCCTCGTGCATGTCCCGCCCCACGCCGTGTCCGACGAGGCTGCGGACGACGGAGAAGCCGGCGTCCTCGGTCACGGTCTGGATCGCGTGCGAGACGTCCGAGAGGTGCGCACCCGCGCGGGCCTTCTCGATGCCGGCCCAGAGGGCGGCCTCGCAGGCCTCCAGCAGCCGCTCGCCCTCCGGATCGACCTCGCCCACCTTGTACGTGTAGGCGGAGTCGCCGACGAAGCCCTCGTACGTCACGCCGACGTCCACCGAGAGCACGTCACCGTCGCGCAGCGCCTCGTCGTCCGGGATCCCGTGCACCACGACCTCGTTCAGGGACGCGCAGATCGACGCCGGGTACGGGTACGGCCCGTGGTAGCCCAGGAAGGTCGGGTACCCGCCGCGCGAGCGGATGTACTCGTCCGCGATCCGGTCGAGCTCCGCCGTCGTGACGCCGGGACGGATGTGCTCGGCCAGCAGCGCATGCGTGTCGGCGACGATCCCGCCGGCCTGCTGCATGACGTCGAGCTCGGCGGCGGACTTGCGGACGATCACGCCGACCTCGCGGCCGTCTGCTCGAGCGCCTCCTGGACCTCGGAGAAGACCTCGTCGACCGTGCGCTCGGCGTGGATCCCGACCAGGTTCCCCTGGAGGCGGTAGTGGCC
Organism: Gaiellaceae bacterium; assembly: GCA_036554945.1. GTDB lineage: Bacteria > Actinomycetota > Thermoleophilia > Gaiellales > Gaiellaceae > JACDAN01. The sequence goes on from DATBMH010000018.1 coordinate 5,088, forward strand.
GATCAGCGGCTCCGTCTCGCGGTGGTACAGCTCGAGCCGCTTCGCGATCGCCTCTGGCGTGTCGTCCTTGCGGCCCTCGATCTCGGCGCGCTTGCGCATCCGCTCGATCCCGATCCGGTCCTCGAGCTGGAAGCCGAAGACGATCGACAGCTCGCGACCGATGTCGGCGAGCATCTCGTCGAGCGCCTGCGCCTGCGGAAGGGTCCGGGGGAAGCCGTCGAGGATGAAGCCGTCCTGCGCGTCGTCCTCGTGGAGACGCTCGCGGATCAGCTCGATCATCAGGTCGTCGGGCACGAGCTGCCCACTCTCGACGATGGGCTTCACGCGGAGGCCCAGCTCGGTCTCGTTCGCGATCGCGTCGCGGAGGATCTCCCCGGTTGCGATGTGCGGGATCCCGTACTCCGCCTGGATCCGCTTCGCCTGCGTCCCTTTGCCCGAGCCCTGCGGGCCGAGCAAGAGCACGTTCACTTCAAGAAGCCTTCGTAGGAGCGCATCATCATCTGCGACTCCATCTGCCGCATCGTGTCCAGTGCGACGCCGACCGCGATCAGGACCGAGGTGCCGCCCAGCGCGCCGGCCAGCGCCTGCGAGACGTCCGCGTACGCGATGAAGAGGCTCGGCAGGACGGCGATCACCGCGAGGTAGATGGCGCCGGGCAGCGTCAGCCGCGTGAGCACACGATCGAGGTACTGCGCCGTCGGTGGGCCGGGCCGGATGCCGGGGATGTAACCGCCGTGCTTCCGCAGGTTGTCGGCCTGGTCGACCGGGTTGAACTGGACCGCGGTGTAGAAGAACGTGAAGATCACGATCATCAGACCCTCGAGCAGCAGGTAGGGCCAGTCGGTGTACGAGAAGTACCGGTTGATGAAGCCCTGGGTCTGCGGGAAGTACTGGGCGATCGTCGGCGGGAAGGCCATCACGGCGGCGGCGAAGATGACCGGGATGACGCCGGCCATGTTCACGCGCAGCGGCATGTAGGTCGAGCCGCCGGTCGTCATCCGCCGGCCCACCATCCGCTTCGCGTACTGGATCGGGATGCGGCGCTGGCCCTCCTGGATGAACACGACCGCGACGACGATGCCGACCGCCATGATCGGGAAGAAGAGGCGCTCGAAGATCCCGCCCTCGACCCAGGCGTTGATGCCGAGCGGCAGGCCAGTGAGGATCGAGGCGAAGATCAGCAGCGAGATCCCGTTGCCGATCCCGCGCTTCGTGATCAGCTCGCCCATCCACATCAGGAGCGCGCAGCCGGCGGTCAGCGTGAGGACGATCAGGGCGCCGCGCCCGAAGTTGGCCTGGAGCGCGCCCTGGCGCTGGAAGAGGAACGCGAACCCGGCCGCCTGGGCGGCCGCGAGCACGATCGTGAGGTACCGCGTGTACTGGTTGATCTTGGCGTAGCCGGCCTCGCCCTCCTTCTGCAGCTGCTCGAGCCGCGGGACGACCACGGTCATGAGCTGGAGGATGATCGAGGCGGTGACGTACGGCATGATCCCGAGCGCGAAGATCGCAAACTGCGAGAGCGCGCCACCCGAGAAGAGGTTGAGCAGGGCGAGCACGGTGCCGCCGCCGGACGCGTTGAAGTAGTTCTCGATCGCCTCGGCGTTGACGCCCGGCGCCGGGATCCACGAGCCGAGCCGGTAGAACGCGAGGATCAGCGCGGTGAAGAGGACGCGCTTCCGCAGCTCGGGGACGCGCCAGGCGTTCGTGAGCCAGGAGAACATCTACTCGGCGGGTGCTTCCTCGGCGGGCTGCTCGGGCTCAGCCTCGGCCTGCGGCTCCTCCTCGGGAGCCTCCTCGGCAGCCGCGGCTGCCGGCTCGGCGGCGGGCTTCGCCGCCCTGCGGCGCCGCCGCTTCTGCTTGACCTCCTTGAGCGCAGTCGCCGAGCCGCCGGCGCCTTCGATCTTCTCGCGGGCGCTCTCGGAGAAGTAGTGCGCCGTGACCGAGAGCTTCTTCTTCAGCTCGCCGTGGCCGAGGATCTTGACGTCGGTCCGCGTGTTCCGGATCAGGCCGGCCTCGACGAGCGCCTCCGGGGTCACCTCGGCGCCGTCGTCGAAGCGGTCGAGGTCACGGACGTTGACGGGGATCGTCGACGTCCGGTGCGGGCCCATCGGCATCGCGTCCTTCGAATACGGGCCACGCTGCTTGCCAAGCCGCATGTAGATCGGCATCTGGCCGCCCTCGAAGCCCGCGCGCATCTTGTGCGAGCCGGAGCGCGACTTCTGGCCCTTGATCCCACGGCCGGAGTAGCGGCCCTTGCCCGAGCCCATGCCGCGGCCGACGCGCTTGCGCTCCTTGCGCGGGGACGCGGGCTTCAGGTTGGAGAGATTCAGCTCTTCGGGCATGGGCTACTCGCCTTCGACTCGGACGAGGTGGCGAACTTTCCTGAGCATACCGGCGACCTCTGGGCTCTCCGGACGCTCGACGGAGCTGCCGATCTTGCCGAGGCCGAGCGCGCGCAGCGTGCCGCGATGGCGCTCGCTCTGGCCGATCTGGCTGCGGACCTGCGTGATGCGGAGGGTCTTATCGGCCATCGTTCGTGCTGGTCTCCTCGGTCGCCACGGCGGCGACGGGCTCCGGCTCCTCGGCGGGAGCCTCCTCCGCCTGCTGCTCCTCGGGCTTCTCCTTCGGCAGCGGCAGCACGTCGGCGATCGTCTTGCCGCGGGCCTTCGCGACCTCCTCGGGGCGCCGCAGGCTCTGCAGACCCTGGACGGTCGCCTTGAGCATGTTCACGGGATTCGTCGTGCCGAGGCTCTTGGCGAGGATGTCGCGGACGCCGCCGAGCTCGAGGACGGCGCGCACGCCGCCGCCGGCGATGACGCCGGTTCCCTCGCTCGCCGGCCGCAGCAGCACGCGCGCTGCGCCGTACCGGCCGAGGATCTCGTGCGTGATCGTCTGGCCGTGCTTCGGGACGGTGAAGAGGTTCTTCTTCGCGTCCTCGACGGCCTTCGAGATGGCGAGCGGGACCTCACGGGCCTTGCCGTAGCCGACGCCGACCCGGTCGACCTCGTCGCCGATCACGACGAGCGCCGTGAACGAGAAGCGCCTGCCGCCCTTGACGACCTTGGCGACACGGTTGATCTCGACCACGCGCTCCTTGAGCTCGCGGGTCTCCTGGTAGTCGCTCAAAACTCGAGTCCTCCTTCGCGGGCTGCGTCGGCGAGCGCCTTCACGCGCCCGTGGTACAGGTAGCCGCCCCGGTCGAAGACGACGCGCTCGATGCCCGCCTGCTTCGCGCTGGCCGCGAGCTGCTTGCCGACCTCCTTGGCCTGTTCGGTCTTGTCACCCTTGGCGCCCTTCGCGTTCAGCCAGCTGGCGGCCGCGAGGGTCTTGCCCTCGGCATCGTCGACGAGCTGTGCCGCGATCCCTCGGTTGGAGCGGAAGACGACGAGCCGCGGGCGCTCGGCCGTGCCGAAGAGGCTCTTCCGGACCCGCTTGTGGCGGCGCTCGCGCCGCTGTCTGAGCGTCAGCTGGCTCATGCGCGCTTCCCGACCTTCCGGCGGACGTACTCGCCCTCGTAGCGGATGCCCTTGCCCTTGTACGGCTCGGGCGGGCGGACGCGGCGCACCTCGGCGGCCGTCTGCCCGACCTGTTGCTTGTCGATGCCCTTGACGACGATCTCGGTCGGCGTCGGGACCTCGAACGAGATGCCCTGGCGCGGCTCGACCACGACCGGGTGCGAGAACCCGACGCTCAGCTCGAGCGAGGTCCCCCGCAGTGCGGCCCGGTAACCGACGCCCTGGATCTCGAGCTTGCGCTCGAAGCCCTTCGTGACGCCTTCGACCATGTTCGCGACGAGCGAGCGGGTGAGACCGTGGAGCGCGCGGTCGTCGCCGCGGTCCGTGGGCCGGGTGACGGTGATGCCGTCGTCCCCTTGCTCGACCTTCATGCGCAGCGGCACCTGCTGGGTCAGCTCGCCGAGCGGGCCGTTGACCATCACGCGCCCAGGGTCGATCGACACCGAGACGCCGGCGGGCAGTTCGATTGGCTTTCTTCCGATTCGGCTCATGGATTCAGTGCGCTACCAGACGAAACAGATGACCTCGCCGCCGATGCCCTCGCGCTCGGCGGTCTTGCTCGTGACCAGGCCCCTCGACGTCGACATGATCGCGGTGCCCATCCCCCCGAGGACGCGCGGCAGCCGGTCCTTCCTAGCGTAGACGCGACGTCCGGGCTTGGAGACGCGCTTGAGGTCGGTGATGATCCGCTCGCGGCTCGGCCCGTACTTCAGCTGGATCACGAGCGTCCCGTACGGGCGGTGCTTCTTCGGGTCCGCCTCGCGGCTGTTGAAGTCCGCGGGGCTGACCACGTTGAAGCCCGAGATGTAGCCCTCCTCCTGGAGCAGGCGCGCGATGTCCTCCTTCAGGCGCGAGGTCGGCATCTCCGCGGTCTCGTGCAGCGCCTTGTTGGCGTTGCGGATGCGGGTGAGCATGTCTGCGATCGGGTCGGTCAGCATCGGATCACCAGGAGCTCTTGGTCATGCCGGGGATCTGCCCCTGGTGCGCGAGGTCGCGCAGGCAGATCCGGCAGAGGCCGAACTTGCGATAGACGGCACGCGGCCGGCCGCACTTGCGGCAGCGCGTGTACTGCCTGACCTTGAAGCGCTGCGGCTGCTGCGACTTGTGGACCAGCGACTTCTTGGCCACTACTGCTCCCCTCTCTCTTCGGTGGCGAACGGCATGCCCAGCGCCCTGAGGAGGGCGAGGCCATGCTCGTCGCTCTCCGCCGTGGTCGTGATCGTCACGTCCAGACCCCGGACGGCGGCGATGTCGTCGTAGTTGATCTCCGGGAAGATGATCTGCTCGCGGATCCCGAGCGAGAAGTTGCCCCGCCCGTCGAACGACCGCGGGTTGAGGCCGCGGAAGTCGCGGATCCGCGGCAGCGCAATCGACACGAGCCGGTCGAGGAACTCCCACATCCGGTCGCCGCGCAGCGTGACGCGCGCGCCGATCGGCATCCCGTCGCGGATCTTGAAGCCCGCGATCGACTTCCGGGCCTTGCGGACCTGCGCCCGCTGGCCGGCGATCGTCGTCAGCTCCTCGATCGCGCTGTCGAGCGCCTTGGCCTCGGTCTTCGCCTCGCCGACGCCCATGTTCAGCGTGATCTTCGAGACCCGCGGGACCTGCATGACCGTGCTGAGCCCGAGCTCGTCCTTCAGGCGCGCGCGGACCTCCTCGTTGTAGGTCTGCTTCAGGCGCGGCACCTGCGTGGTCTTCGTCGCAGTCGCCATTACCGATCGATCTCCTGGCCGCAGTCGGCGCGCTTGCAGACGCGCACGCGAACCGTGCCGGTCTTGCCCTCGCGGAGGATCGTCCCGACCCGGGTCGGCCGGCGGCAGGCCGGGCAGACCACCATCACGTTCGAGATCTGGATCGGGCCGGCCTTCTCGATCACGCCGCCCGGTTGGATCTGCGGGGCGCCCATCCGGCTCGGATTGCTCATCGGGCGCGGCTTCGTGTGCCGCTTGATCATGTTCAGGTTCTCGACGATGACGCGGCCCTCCTTCGGGCGCGCCTCGAGCACGCGGCCCTGCTTGCCGCGGTCCTTGCC
>DATBMH010000064.1:0-16092 GCA_036554945.1 Gaiellaceae bacterium
GTCGAGGAGACCGTGACCGCCGGCGGGAGTGCCCTGACCTACGACGCCGCGACCGACCGCTACGAGTACGTGTGGAAGACCGACAAGAGCTGGGCGGGCTCGTGCCGTCAGCTCGAGCTGAAGTTCACCGACGGCTCCGTCCAGACCGCCCTCTTCGACTTCACGAAGTAGGACGGCTCGGCCGACGACGTCGCCGCACCTTCCCGAGGGTCCGAGAAGACCTCGTGTCTCCGCTCACACGAGGTCTTCTCGGCAGCCGGTCAACCAGACCGCAGGCATGCTTCCGCTCGCACGGCTTGGACAATCCGCCCCCGTAGCTCAGTGGATAGAGCAGCGGTTTCCTAAACCGCGTGCGCAAGTTCGATTCTTGCCGGGGGCACTCCGCTATCCGAGCCGGTTTCCTCCTGAGTAGCGAAGTTGACCTGGTCGAATTTCCTGGCCGTCGGATAGGTCGAACTCAGGTCCGCTTGCACCGACGCTCCTTGTACTCCTGGACCCACTGTCTCGTCGAGTACCACTGGTCCGTTCGGCGAACGGCGCGCAACCGTCCACGCTTGGCCGCGACGGCGAGGGCGTTGCCCGAGAGCTCGGAGTCGGCCAGCGAACGAAGCGGAACGAGGCGGTGTCGTGCTGACGAAACGAGCCGGGGCCTTCGCGCTGGTCTAGGCCCTCCGGCGGCGAGTGCAGCCACGCCGGCTCGACGACGAGCCGGTGTATCTGGCGCAACTCCGTCACGTTGATGCGCTCTCCAGCCGACCATTCGGGAGAGTGCTCGACTGCCTGCGCATACGCCCACTGCGCCGCCTTCGCGTAGCCCACGACTTCGAGATAGTCAGCGAGCTCCACGATTTCTTTCCGCGCTCAGTAGGTCAAGTTCGACCTAGGCGCCGCCCAGTTGCCCTAGTACTCGTCGTGCCGGCGCCACCACTCGTACGGCGTGCCCTGCGGGTAGCCCTCCGGCGAATCCTCCCACTCCTCCTGCCGGCCGAGCGGGGTCAGGTCGAGGAACGACCAGACGCTCCCCAGCGCCTCGACCCCGCGGCTCCTCGTCCGGTAGGTGTGGAAGAGCTCGTCGCCGTCGCGGAGGAAGACGTCCAGCGCGAAGCCTTCGCCGTCCTGGTACGCGCCGACCTTCGGCTCCTTCGGCGAGACCCCGTAGTCGACGTTGAAGTCGCTCGCGAACGACGAGTACCAGGCGATGCCCCATCCCATGCGCCGGCGGTAGGCCTCGAGCTTCTCGATCGGCGCCCGCGACACGAGCACGAAGGACGTGTCCCTCGCGTGGAGGTGCGCGAGGTGCCCGATCTGGTCGACGAACATCGAGCAGCCGCCGCAGCCGGCGTCCTGGTTGGGGCCGAACATGAAGTGGTAGAGGAGCAACTGCCGGCGGCCTTCGAAGAGGTCCGCCAGCGGCACCTCACCGGCCGGCCCCATCAGCACGTAGTCCTTCTCCACGCGAACGCGGGGGAGACGGCGGCGCTCGGCCGCGAGTGCGTCGCCGGCGCGCGTCGCCTCCTTCTCCTTGGCGAGCAGCGCGTCGCGCGCCTCCTGGGCCTCGGCCGCCGAGACGACTGGGGGCAGGTTCATCCAGTCCTCCTATCCATCGCTCATCTCCATCGACGGCATGCCGCCGGAATCGTTCAGCCCCGGGACGCTGCCCGGTGCGAGCGCGACCCAGAGCCCGAGGGCGATCAGGCCCACCGCCACGCCGCGTGACAGCCGCTGCCCGTACGGCAGGACCTTCTCCGCGAAGATCGCCGCGGCCACGAGCGCCATCCAGAAGAGGCTCATCACGCCGAGCGCGAACAGCACGACCATCAGCCCGCCGGAGCAGGCGATGCAGTCGACGCCGTGGGCGAGGCCGGTTCCGAACGGCGAGTCCCCGTGCGGGCGCCGGCAACGCAAGAGCGCCGCCTGTTTGAGCGGCGTCAGCTCGTAAACACCCGCAGCCACGACGAGGACACCCGCGGCGGTGGTGCCGCGCTCGTCCCACCCCCGGAACAGGAGGTAGGCAGCGAGCCCGTAGACGGTCCAGACGGCCAGATACCCGACCGCGAACAGCACGCCCGGCGCGATCCGAACCGTGGTGGGGAGCATCATCGCCGCGGTCATCAGCACCCAGATCCCGAGAAACCAGCGGGCGGTCCCCAGGTCGGTCGCCGGGCCCTCGTCCATCCCCGCCATCTCTTCCGCGACGAGCACCCAGGCGACCGCCGCCGCACCGACCAGCGCGACCGCCGTCCGGTTGCGGATCGCGAGCGCGGTCACGAGTCGTCCGGGTACTCGTCCTTGCGATACGCGACGAACTCGTCCTGCCGGCCCTTCGGCGTCTGGTCGAGCAGCTGCTCGAAGTAGGGAACGACGATGTCGCGGTCGGGAGCGGGACGTGCGTAGGTCTGGTACACGACGCCGTCCTCGAGCGCGAAGACGTTCCAGCCGGGCCCTTCCTTCAGGCCGGTCGGGAGGTCGGTGCCGACCTGCCTCGCCCAGTCCTGGAGCCACCCCGGCGGCTCGTCGAGCACCTCGCGGAACTCCGGCGCCTCCTGGTCCCTCTCGGTGAACGCGAACCCGAAGTCGTAGTTGAAGTCGCTGCCGTAGGACGAGACGTACGGGAACTGCCAGCCCATCCGCTGCTTGTAGGCCTGAAGCTTCTCGATCGGCGCGCGCGAGATGCAGATCAGGGTGACGTCGCGGTGGTTCAGATGGACGAGCCCGCCGTCCAGCTGGTCGGCGAGGCTCGTGCACCCGGGACAGGCGCCCGTGTAGTCCGGGCCGAACATGAGGTGGTAGATCAGGAGCTGCGAGCGCCCGTCGAAGAGCTCCGCGAGCGGCTTCTTCCCGTCGTCCGTGTCGAACTCGTACTCCTTGTCGACCCGCACCCAGGGCAGCTGACGGCGCTTCGCAGCCAGCTCCTCGCTCTGCGCGGCGTGCGCCTCCTCCTCCTCGCGGAGCCGCTTGCGGGCCTCGAGCCATTCGTCACGGCTCACGACGGCGTGGTCCGTCATGACGCAACCTCCCTTTTCCTCTGTAGACGGCGGCCCCGCCGCAAACTCATCGGTCGCGCGCCAGCGCGACCGCCTCATCCACCGACAGCGCGCGCCCCTCTGCCCGCATGGCCGCGAACTCCTCCTCGCCGATCGCATCGGTGCCGCGTCGGACCGCGTCCTCGAGGCCTTCGACCTCAGCGGCCGCCGGCCTCGTGCCGGCTGCCTCGCGCAGCGCCTCGGCGGCACCGACGAGGCGGGCCGCCCGGTCGTGACCGTTTCGAGCCGCGGCGACGAGCGCGAGCAGGTGGAGACCCTCGGCGGCGCCTGCGGTCGTGCCGTGCCTCGCGTAGATCTCGACGCCCTCGCCGGCGGCGCCGGCGGCGGCTTCGTGGTCTCCCTCGGCGAGCGCCACCCTCGCCCGGTCGAGGACGATGGCCGCGAGCGCCGTGTCGTCGCCGTGCTCGCGGGCGAGGCGCTCGGATTCGCCGAGCAGCTCCTTGCCGCGGGCGGGATCGCCGCCGTCCGCCCACAGCGAGCCGAGCTCCCGCAGCGAGACGATCACCCCCCGGACGTGCCCGAGCTCCCGGGCCAGGCGCAGCGACTCCTCCGCGTACTCGAGTGCCCGATCGCGCTGGCCGAGCTCCTCCGCCGCCTGTCCGAGGAGGTGCACGGTCCGCCCGACCCCCTCGAGGTCGCCGAAGCGCCGGTAGAGGGCGAGGCTCTCCTCGCCGAGCGCGGCGCAGCGCTCGGCGTCGCCGCAGCCGAGCGCCAGGAACGCGGCCGAGTGCAGCGCGTGCGCACGGAGGGCGTCGTCAGCGCCGGACGCGCTCGAGAGGGCGCGCTCGAGCCAGCCGAGGCCCTCCTCGAAGTGACACCGGCCGAGCCAGAACTCGAGCAGGCCGGCGGCGATCCCGAGGGCGAGCGACGGGTCGGCCCGGTCCGCCCAGGCGAGCGCCGACCGGACATTGGCGTAGTCGGCCTCGAGCCGCTCGATCCAGGACGCGCGATCCGGGCCCTGGACGGACTCCCAGAGCGCAGCGTGCGCCTCCTCGACGAGCGCCGCGAACCGGGCGGCGTGTCGTCGGCGGAGCTCGTCGGCGTCCGCCCTCGACTCGAGCTGCTCGACGGCGTACTCGCGGATCGTCTCGAGCATCGAGTAGCGGCCGTCGCGCTGCACGAGGCTCCGGTCGACCAGCGCGTCCAGATCGCCGGCCGCGGCGCCGCAGACCGCCTCGGCGTCGCCCGCGGTCCAGCCGCCGGAGAAGACGCCGAGCCCGGCGAAGAGCCCGCGTGCGTCGTCGTCCAGCAGCTCGTGGCTCCACTCGATCGTCGCGCGCAGCGTCTGGTGCCGCTCCGGCCGGTCGCGCGGCCCTTCCGTCAGGAGCGCGAGGCGCTCGCCGAGGCGAGCCGCGAGCTCGTCGGGCGCGAGGTGCCGGATCCGGGCCGCGGCGAGCTCGACGGCGAGCGGGAGGAAGTCGACCGCGGCGCAGATCTCCATGACGGCGGCTTCGTTGCCCGCATCGAGCCGGAACCCGTGCCGCACCGCCTCCGCGCGCGCTGCGAACAGGGCCACGGCCTCGTCTCGCCGAAGCGTCGGCACCGGGTACTCGTGCTCACCGGTCAGCCGCAGCATCGACCGGCTCGTGGCCAGCACGCGCAGCCCCGGAGCGGCCTCGAGGAGCTCGCTCACGACCGGCGCCGCATCCTCGACGCGCTCGAAGTTGTCGAGCAGCAGCACGGCCGACCGTTCACGCAGCGCCTCCCTGGCGCTGTCGAGCGTGCCGCGCCCCTCCTCCAGCGGCAGCGCATGCGCGATCGCGGGCACGACGTCGGCCGGATCGTCCAGCGGCGCCAGGTCCACGAAGTAGCCGCCGTCGGGCAGCGACCGCGCGAGCTCCCACGCGGCCTCGAGCGCGAGCCGCGTCTTCCCGGTGCCGCCCGGGCCCGTCAGCGTGACGAGACGGACGTCCGGCCGCCGGAGCAGCCCGGTCACGGCGGCGAGCTCGAGCTCGCGGCCGACCAGGGCCGTCGGGGGCGCCGGGAGGTTGCCCTCGACCGGACGGACGCGCTCCGGCGGCGCGAGCGCGGGATCCTGGCGCAGGACGGCCGCCTCAAGCTCCCGCAGCTCCGGCCCGGGCTCGACGCCGAGCTCGTCCGACAGCGTCTGCCGCGCATCGCGGTAGGCCTCGAGCGCGTCCGCCTGCCGGCCGCTCCGGTAGAGCGCGAGGATGAGCAAGCCGCGCAACCGCTCGCGGTACGGGTGCTCGGCGACCAGCCGCTCGAGCTCGGGCACGAGCGCCTCGTCGCCTTCTTCCAGCGCCAGCTCGGTCCGGCGCTCGATCGCAGCGAGCCGGAGCTCGTCCAGCCTGGCCGCCTCCGCGGCCGCGAACGGCGCCTCGACGCCGATCAGCGCAGCCCCGCGCCAGAGCTCGAGCGCCTCCTCGCGGCCCTCGAGGAAGCGGTCGACGTCGAGCTCGCCCGGCTCCACCCGGAGGCGATAGCCGTCGCCGACCGTCTCGATCCGATCCGAGCCGAGGAGCTTCCGCAGCCCGTGGATCGCGACCTGCAGCGCGTTCTGGACGCGCGCGGGCGGGTCCTCGCCCCACAGCGCGTCGATCAGCGCGTCGCGCCGGACGACCTCGTTGCCGTGCAGGAGCAGGAACGCCAAGAGGGACCGCTGACGCGGCCCGCCGACCGGAAGCAGGGCGCCGCCGCTCTCCACCTCGAGCGGCCCCAGCAGCCGGAACTCGAAGCGACTCCCCCCGGAGCTCACCGCCGTAAGCCTGCCGTAAGTGGCCGGTAAGCGCCGCCCCCGATCGTTCGAGGCGTCAATCGAACGAAGGGAGCACCGATGATTCGCGCAGGAGATTCCATCGAGAACCCGGTCACGGGCGAGCGCATCCTCTTCCGGAAGACGTCCGCGGAGACGAACGGAGAGGTCGTCGTGATCGAGTGCTTCGTCAAGCCGAACGGCGCCGTCGCCGCCGCGCACATCCATCCGTCCCAGGACGAGCGGTTCGAGATCCTCAAGGGCTCGCTCGTGCTCAAGCTGGACGGCGAGGAGCTGCCGGCCGGCCCCGGCGACCGGATCCTCGTCCCGGCCGGCGCCAAGCACCAGTTCTGGAACGCGGGCGACGAGGAGGCGCACTTCGTCTGCGAGATCCGCCCGGCGCTGAAGTTCGAGCAGCTGATCGAGACGATGTTCTCGCTCGCCGCCGACGGCAAGACGAACAAGAAGGGCATGCCGAACCCGCTCCGGCTCGCCGTGATCGCCCGCGACACGTTCGACACGGTCCAGCTGCCCTTCCCGCCGGCCTGGGTGCAGCGTGCCGGCCTGGCGATGGCCGCGCCGCTCGGCCGCCTGCTCGGCTACGAGCCGACGTACACCTCGAAGGCACCGAGCGAGGCAGTCACCGCGTGAGGCGTCGTCGCTTCAAGCGCCGGCTCTTCTGGACGGGCGTGATCCTTGCGATCCTGCTGATCTGGCTGATCGCGCAGATCCTCCGCGCCGCCGAGGCAACCGCCGCGGCGGCGCGGCGCGGACGGAGGAGGTTCGCAATTCCTAGGTGAACCGGTTTAGAATGTCGGTGTTTCCGATGAGTTCTTGGTGGACATTGGCCCTTGACCGGTTAAGCTACGTCACATGAGCGGCACGAACGGACGGCACGAGTTCCCGCCCGACTTCCTCTTCGGGACCGCGACCTCCGCGTACCAGATCGAGGGCGCGACGACGGAGGACGGACGAGGCCCGAGCATCTGGGACACGTTCTCCGCCACCCCCGGGAAGGTGTGGAACGGCGACACCGGCGCGATCGCCTGCGACTCGTACCACCGCTACGGCGTCGACATCGCCCGCATGCAGGAGCTCGGCCTGAACGCCTATCGCTTCTCGATCGCGTGGCCGCGCGTGATCCCCGAGGGCCGCGGGCGCGTCAACGAGGCCGGCCTCGACTTCTACGACCGCCTCGTGGACGACCTCCTCGCCGCGGGCATCCAGCCGTTCGTCTCGCTCTACCACTGGGACCTGCCGCAGGCGCTCGAGGACGCCGGCGGCTGGCCCGAGCGCGCCACGCCGGAGGCGTTCGGCGACTACGTCGAGGTCATCGCCAAGCGCCTCGGCGATCGTGTGCGCAACTGGCTGACGCAGAACGAGCCGTACTGCATCTCGTGGCTCGGCTACGGCCTGGGCCTGCACGCTCCCGGCCGGACGGAGCGTGCCTCCGCCGTCGCTGCCACGCACCACGTGCTCCTGTCGCACGGGCTCGCGCTCGAGACGCTCCGGCGCGAGAGCCCCAAAGCCGAGGTCGGGATCGTGCTCGACTCCTGGCCCGTCTACCCGGAGAGCGACGACCCGCGCGACGCGGAGGCGGCCGTCGAGGCCGACGGCATGCGCAACCGCCTGTTCTTCGACCCGGTCCTGCGAGGGAGCTACCCGGAGGACGTGGTCGAGTGGCTCGCCGACACGCCGCTGCCGGTGCGCGACGGCGACCTGGCGCTGATCTCGGCGCCGATCGACTTCGTCGGGTTGAACAACTACTCGCGGACGATCGTCAGGGCCGACACCGACGGGCGGCCGCACAGCGTCATGAACGGCGGGCCGACGACCGACATGGGCTGGGAGATCTACCCGAACGGGATCTACGACGTGCTCTCGCGCCTCCACCACGAGTACGGCGTCCAGAAGCTCTACGTCACCGAGAACGGCGCGGCGTTCGCGGACGTCCCGCGCCACGACGGCCGGATCGAGGACCACGACCGGATCGCCTACCTCACCCAGTACCTCGGCGCGGTCGGCCGGGCGATCGAGGACGGGATCCCGGTGCGCGGCTACTTCGTCTGGTCGCTGCTCGACAACTTCGAGTGGGCCTACGGCTACTCGCGGCGGTTCGGGCTCCTCTACGTCGACTTCCCGACGCTCGAGCGGATCCCCAAGTCGAGCTTCTACTGGTACCGCGACGTGATCGGCAGCCGCACCGTGCCGGAGCTCGAGCCGGCGCCCGTCAGCGGCGACGAGCCGACCTAGATCTCGCTACTCCGGCGCGAGGGCGACCGAGTGGTCGGCCTCGACCTCGTGCAGCGCGAGGGCCTCGTCCGGCGCCGCGACGGTCTCTTCGCCGCCGCGCGCGCCGACCTCGCGCTCGACCTGCTCCCACTTCTTGTGCAGGTGCGGCACCGACGCGATCAGCATCTTCGTGTACGGGTGGAGCGGGTTGCCGAAGACCTTCGCGGTCGCTCCCATCTCGACGATCCGGCCGCGGCGCAGGATCACGGTGCGCTCGCTGATGTAGTTGCCGAGCGAGAGGTCGTGGGTGATGAAGAGGATGCCGAGGCCCCGCTCCTTGAGCTCGCCGAGGAGGTTGAGGACGTCCACGCGGGTCGAGGCGTCGAGCATCGAGATCACCTCGTCCGCGACCAGGATCCGGATGTCCAGCAGCAGGGCGCGGGCGAGCAGGAGGCGCTGGAGCTGGCCGCCGCTCATCTGGTGCGGGTACTTGCCGAGGCAGTCACTCGGGTTCAGCCCCACGCCCTCGAGCGAGTCGGAGACCTTCTTGCTCCACTCCGCCTTGCGCATCCCGGGGTAGTAGGTGTCCTTGATCAGCGACACGACGCGGTCGACGCGGAAGATGGGGTTGTAGGAGCTGAACGGGTCTTGGAAGACGCCCTGGACGCGGCGGTAGTACTCCTTCACGCCGCGCCCCTTCAGCCCGGAGATGTCCGTGCCGTCGAAGCTGATCGTCCCGTCCGTCGCGGGCGACAGGCGCAGGATCATCCGGCCGATCGTGCTCTTGCCGCTGCCGCTCTCGCCGATCAGCGAGACGACCTCGCCGGGCTCGATCGTGAGGCTGACGTCCTTGACGGCCACGAGCTGCTTCCCGCCGAACGTGCCGACCTTGTAGACCTTGGAGACGCGGTCGAGGCTCAGCATCACGAGGGCGGCGCGGTCGCCCAGCAGGCGACGCGGTGGTTGGGCTCGACCTCGACGAACGGCGGCTGCTCGACGCACTTGTCGAACGCGAGCGGACAGCGGTGCCGGAAGCGGCAGCCCTTCGGCGGGTCGAGCAGGGGCGGCGGCCGGCCGGGGATCCCGGTCAGCCTGTTCTCCGCGTAGGTGACGCCGACCTCGGGCAGCGACGAGATCAGCAGCTGCGTGTACGGGTGCCGCGGCGACTCGATGATCACGTCCGCGGGTGCCTTCTCCGCGAGACGGCCCGCGTACATCACGAGGATGCTGTCGGCGACCTGGTACAGGATCGCGAGGTCGTGCGTGATCACGATCGTGCTCTTCACGTAGCCGCGGTCGCGGAACTCCACGAGCGTCTCGGCCACGGCCTTCTGGGTCGAGACGTCCAGGGCGGACGTGATCTCGTCGGCGATCAGCAGCGCGGGGTTCAGGAGCGTGGAGAGCACCATCACGGTCCGCTGCTTCATCCCGCCCGACAGCTCGATCGGGTACATGCCGAGCACGTCCTGTGAGAGCCCGACGAGCGACAGGCGGCGCTCGAGCTCCGCGCGGACCGACTCGTACGGGACGCCGCGCGACTCGAGCAGCTCCTCGATGATCTTCCCGACCTTGCGGGTCGGGGTCAGCGCGCTCATCGCGTACTGCGGGACGATCGAGATCCGCTTGAAGCGGTACTTGTCCATCGCGCGGTTGTCGTCGAGCGGCAGCGTCTCGTCGTCGAGCGCGACCTTGCCGTCGACGTGCCGCATGCGGCCGGTCAGGCGGATCAGGCTCTTCCCGAGCGTCGACTTGCCGCAGCCGGACTCGCCGGCGAGGCCCATGATCTCGCCGTCGCCGATCGAGAACGTGACGCCGTCGACGGCCTTCACCTCGCCGCGCAGGGTGCGGTAGTAGACGCTGAGGTTGTCGACCTGGAGGCTCATGTCCTCCGGAGCCGCGGGTTGAAGACCTCGTCGAGCCCCACGTTCATGACGTAGAGGCCGGCGACGATCGCGGTGATCCCGACGCCCGGGGCGACGAACCACCACCACATGCCGAGCTGCAGCGCGCTGTTGGAGACCGAGACGTTCAGCATCAGGCCAAGCGACATGACCTCCACCGGGCCGAGCCCGAGGAAGTCCAGCGTCGCCGCGATGAGGATCGAGCCGCCGAACAGCAGGATGAAGGTCAGGAAGAGGTAGGAGCTCATGTTCGGCGCGATCTCCTTGACGATGATCTTCCAGCCGCTCTGGCCCGAGAGCCGGGCGAGGCTGACGAAGTCACGGGACACCAGCGAGAAGGTCTGCGCCCGGATCGCGCGCGCCGCCCAGGGCCACGAGGTGACGCCGATCAGCACCGCCTCCCACAGCAGGCTCCCGACCGTCAGGTAGGCGGAGACGATGATCAGCACGGCGATCGTGGGGATCACGAGGACGACGTTCGTGAGCATGGTCAGGATCTCGTCGACGACGCCACCGCGGTAGCCGGCCGCGAAGCCGACGGCCATCCCGATCGCGGCCGCGACGCACCCCGCGACGGCACCGACGATGAAGCTCGAGCGGAGGCCGTACACGAACTGCGCGTAGACGTCCTGGCCGGGCGAGGTCGTCCCGAACCAGTGCTCCTTCGACGGCGGCTCGCCGTACGCCTCGTAGAACTCGAACGGGTCCTTGTCCGTGAACATGGGCCCGAAGATCGCGAACAGGAGCAGGAAGAGGACGAGCGAGAGGCCGATGACGAGCTTCTTGTTCCGGAGCGCGAAGTAGAGGGTCTCGCTGCGCTTGCGCTGCGGCTCGGCGGACGCCGTCTTTGCGACGACGGTGCCGGCGACCACGGTCTCGGTGGACTCCGTGGTCTCCATCTACGACCCCTGCAGCCCCGTGCGCGTGCGCGGGTCGACGATCACGTAGGCGATGTCGACGATGAAGTTCGCGATCAGGACCCCGAGGATGATGAAGAGGAAGATTCCCTGGAGGAGGAAGTAGTCGCGGTTCTGGATCGCGGTGATGATCAGCGAGCCGACGCCCGGGTAGCCGAACACGATCTCCGTGACGAGCGCGCCGCCGACGACCGCGCCGAGGGCGAGCGCGAGCCCGGACATCTGCGGGAGCACCGCATTGCGGTAGGCGTACCTCCGCACCAGGCGGTTCGGCGCGCCCAGATCCTGGAGGTAGTTCGCGTAGTCGGCTTCGAGCTCGTAGATGATCAGGTTCCGCATCCCGATCGCCCAGCCGCCGAAGGAGACGAGGAACAGGGTCAGGAACGGGAGCGTCCAGTGGTAGAGGAAGCTCTTCGCGAACTCCCACGACCACTCCGGCTGGAGCGCGAAGTCGTAGGCGCCCGAGACCGGGAACACCTGCCACCGGAACGCGAAGATGTACGCCAGCACGAGGGCGAGCCACATGTACGGCGTCGCCGTGAGCACGTACGACACGGGGAGCGCCGTGTTGTCGAGGACCTTCCGTCGCGCCGCCATCGCGCCGACCCTGTTGCCGGCGATGTAGCTCAGGACGATCGCCGGGACGAGCAGCGCGAGCGTGTAGGGGATCGCGGTCTTGATCAGGTCCGTGACCCGCGAGCCGACGTACGCGATGCTCGGCCCCAGGTCGCCGTGGAAGAGCCCGAGCCAGAAGTTGAGGTACTGCCGCCACAGCGGCTCGTCCAGCCCGAACGACTCGGTGTAGTAGCCGTGCATCTCCTGGGCCGCCGTCGGGTCCGCCTGGAGCCGCGCGATCAGGCCTGAGACCGGGTCGCCCGGCATCAGCCGGGGGATCGCCCAGTCGATCGTCACTGCGACGACGAACGTCAGCAGGTAGAGCAGGAGCTTACGGGCGAGATACCACTTCACGACTGGGCCGAGCTGACGAAAAAGGGTGGTTGCTGCCCCCTGGGGAAGAGGGGCAGCAACCGGTTAGATGAGCAGAGTGAACTACTTCTTCCTCAACTTCGCGAGCGCGTCGATGCCCGTCATGTTGAGGTAGCCGTTCCAGGTCGAAGGCGTGGCCTGGTTCCCGGTGGATGTGGGGAAGTTCGACCAGTACCGCGTGTTGTACTGCGCCCACATGCCGTTGTACCAGAGCGGGATCGCAGGAAGCTGCTGCAGGATCACGCGCTGGATCGCCGAGTGGACCCGCTTCGCCTGTGCGACGTTGGTCGACTGGATCTTGTTCAGCTGCTGGGCCAGCGACCACGTCCGAGCGGACGAGAAGCGGTGGAAGTTCGACACTGTCTGGGACGCCAGGATCGGCATCCGGAACAGGTAGTCGTAGTACGTGTACGGCGTGTTGCCGATCTGCTTCTCGTTGTTGATCACGAGCTCGAACTTGCCCGTGTTCCGCTCCTCGACGAGTGCGTTGAAGTCCGGATAGGCCGGCGTGATCTTGATACCGGCGTCCTTCGCGCTGTCGGCGATGATCTGGATCGCGGTCTCCCAGTCCGACCAGCCCTTCGGGACGATCAGCCGGAGGTTGATGGTCGCTCCGTCCTTGTCCTCGACGAAGCCGTCGCCGTTGCGGTCCCGGTACCCGTTGCTCGCGAGCCGGGAGCGCGCCCTGGCGATGCTGAACGAGAAGCCCAGCCGCCGGACCTGCGCCTGGTCGATCCACCTGCTCCAGGTGGGCAGGAGGCCGGTCGGGTTGGCCTTCGAGACGATCCGCTGGTAGTCGGCCACGACGATCCGGTTCACGTCGATCGACTCGGCCAGTGCCCTGCGGAAGTTCACGTCGTTGAGCGGTTTCTTCGTCGTGTTCGGCACGAGCCACGCCGTGTTCGCAGCGAGCATGTACGGCGCGCGGTTGTAGTAGGTGCCGACGCCGCGGCCGACGTGCCGGTTGATGCCCGGGAAGAAGTTGTTGCTCAGGTCGATGCGGCTCTGCAGGAAGTTCTGCAGGGACGCCGTGTTCGACGTGTTGTGGATGTCGACGATGTACCGCATCGGCATCCGGTAGCCGATGGCGTTCGCCCACCAGCCGTCACGCCGCGTCCACTGGAGCGTCTGGCTGCTGCCGGCGCCGCCGCCGTAGCGGAACGGGCCGGTGCCGACGATCCGCCGCGTGTTCGAGGCGTTGCCCGTCACGAGCTCCCGGGCGCTGTAGCTCCGGAAGATGTGACGCGGCACGATCGGGACCGTGTAGCGGTTGGAGTCCCACTCCTGGTAGTTCGGGACGCCACGGAAGTGGAACGTGACCGTCCGTCCCCTCGTGGTGATCCGCGACAGGCCGGTCTTCCACATCGTCCCGTACTGCGCGCCGGTGTTCTTCTGCGTCTCGAACGTGAACTTCACGTCCGCTGCGGTGAGCGGCTTCCCGTCGCTCCACTTGACGCCGTTCCGGACCGTGACGACGTACTTGCTCCGGCCCGACCACTTCCCGTTGCTGGCGAGCCACGGGATGAAGCGGTCCTTCAGCGGGTCGTACCGGAAGAGGGTCTCGTAGACGAGACCGACGATGCCGGTGTTGTAGTCGGGCTTGAGCGGGTTGAAGTTCGTGTAGGGGCCCCACTGCTTGCCCGACGTGTAGAGAGTGTCGTTGCGCGGGACCGCAAACGCAGCCTGGGGGCCGGCTCCCGCGCCGCTCGCCATCAGGCTGGCGGCGACGGCGAGCGAGACCAGGCTGGCGACGAGCCCGACGACGCCGACTCTCCTTGTCTTGCGGCTTGACATGTTCCTCCTCCTCATGCCCTCCTACTTCCTACGGGATTGGACGACCTTGCGGTTAGACGACAGTGACCGCGACGCGGTCAGCTCAGGCTCGGGGCATCCCTCCCTTCGCTCGCCGCGGGCACGGGGACGCCGACACCTGACGGGGCGCACCCGATGGCCGCGACGCCGAACGGCTCGAGCGTGAGCGTGTCCGACTCCATGTCGAGCTCCGTTCCCGACACGGTGGGTTCGGCGGTGATCTGCTCGGCGGCGCAGTTCACGAACAGCGCCGTCTCGGAGTCGCCGCTGCGGATTCGACCGACCAGGACGCGCGGGTCCGCGACCCGCACCGGGCGCGACACGCCCGCCATCGCGGCGAGCGCCGAGTAGATCCGGTAGGTGTCCTCCGGATTCACACCCGGCGACCTCGCCGCCATGTGCTCGATCGGATACGTGCAGAGCACGGTGGAGCCCGTCCCGAGCCGGTGCCGAAGCAGGGCGGGACGTCCGTGCCCGTCGAGCGCGACGACCTCCGCGTCCAGGGGGTCCAGGGGGAGGTATGCGCGGGCGCTGGGCTCGCCGGCGACCCGGAAGGTGAGACGAGTGCCTTCCGGGATGTCGCCGAGGTCGTCGACGAACTGGAACATGATCTCGTCGTCCTCGATCGGGTCGACGAGGCCGTGGCGCAGCCGGTGGCGGACGCCGAAGATCTCGTCCAGCCACGCAAGCCACGGGCCGCGTTGAGTCGGGGTGCTGCCTGCGAAGAACGAGGCGTAGACGGTCGCGCCTGCCTCCGCGAGGACGCGGAGCCGCTCGATTCCCGGGCCGGTGAGCAGCTTCGCGCAGGGGGCCAGGTAGAGACGGGCGCCGCCGGGGACGCCGTCGCGCTCACGGACGAGCTCGACGGGCAGGTCCGCCTCCCGCGCCGCGACGTAGGCCTGGAGCAGGTTGTCGCGCAGGTCCTGCCGGTAGGACGGCTCGGTGAACGGCAGGATCCGCTCGAGGTGCTCCGGGACCAGGAGTGCGGCGTCCCCGGCGACGCGCTCCCACTCGTTCGCCGAGAGCTCCCGGACGAGCGCGGCGAAGTCGCGGAGCACGCGGAGCTGCGGCTTGGGGCGGCCGCTGACGTCGGTCAGCCCGAAGTGCAGCTCGAAGACGTGGTGGCGGTAGGGGTCCTGGTGGCGAAGATCGTCGAAGTCGGTGTTGTTCCAGGCGAGCCAGCCGCGCGCGCCGGCGAGGAGCGATGTGTGGAGCACCTGCCGGTAGTACGCCGCCGCGTGCTCGCCGGCCGCGAAGTCGGAGCTGACGCCGAACTCCTCGAGCACGACGGGCTTCCCGAGGCTGCCGGCGAGCTCGCAGCGGAATGCGGGGGTGAGGAACTGACGGACCGGGTCGTCGTCCATCGGGTAGACGTGCGGCCCGAAGAAGTCGACGAGCGGTGAGAGCGACCGCAGGGAGTAGCCGTTGTCGTCGCCGGTGACCTCGACGCCCCAGGCGCCGTCGCCGACCGAGATCGGCTGGGTCGCGCCGCCGGAGCGCGCGGCCTGGATCAAGATCCGCGCCCAGGCGGTCACGTCCTCGACGGACGCGGCGCCGCCGTACAGCGGCATCTCGTTGGACAGCAGCCAGCCGGCGACCGCGTGGCGGTGGAACCGCCGCGTGATCTCCTCGACGAACCACGCCTGCTGCGAGACGAGCCAGACATCGCGGTAGAGGTCGCGGCCCTG
This sequence comes from Gaiellaceae bacterium, assembly GCA_036554945.1. Classification (GTDB taxonomy): domain Bacteria; phylum Actinomycetota; class Thermoleophilia; order Gaiellales; family Gaiellaceae; genus JACDAN01. The sequence continues at coordinate 15,295 of DATBMH010000064.1, forward strand.
CCGCCACGCCGGGTCCCAGTTCTCGCCCGACATGTGTCCGACGATGAACGTGGGGATCGTCTCGAGCCCGAGCTCGGCGTGCGCGTCGAGGAAATCGGTGAACCGGTCGAGGACCTCCTGATCGAGCTGCTCAGGCTGCGGGACGAAGTCGGGCCAGTAGCAAAACGAGCGAGTGACGGTGCAGCCGTGCTCGGCCAGGACGGCAAGCTCTTCCCGCACGACGTCGGGGTTGTAGCGCATCCACATGCGGGGCCCACCCGTTCGCGACCAGAAGTTCGCGCCGATCCACGGGGCAGAGCCGTCCACCGTGCGGACAGGGACTTCCTCGGTTCTCGTCGAGACTCGCATTCGACATGCGAAGTCCATCACTTATCCGGTTCAGTGTCAACCGCCCCTTAACAAGTTCAGGCGCGAATCAGCGGCGGATCAGGCCGGCGCGGCCGAGCTGCGACGCGCAGGGCCCGTGCTCCCGCGCGGGGTCAACTCGCCCGACGGCGTTTCGAGATCGTCGGTCGTGCGGCCGTCGATCACGTCGAGCAGATGCCGGATCGCGCGGAGGCCGTAGTCGACGTTGTCCCGCGTGATCGCGGTCAGCGGCGGATGGACCACCTGGCTGATCAGGGAGTCGTCCCAGCCGACGATCGAGACGTCGTCGGGGACCGCGAAGCCCATCTGCTGGGCGACGCCGAGACCGGTGACAGCGAGGATGTCGCTGTCGAAGATGATCACGCTCGGCGGCTCCGGTGAGGAGAGAAGCTTCCGGGTGGCGCGCGCGCCGCTCTCGGCGGTGTAGTCCGT